>JAVEXR010000013.1:0-7856 GCA_034003925.1 Candidatus Moraniibacteriota bacterium | reverse complement strand
TTTGTGATAGGAAAACCAAAGATGGTTGTTATTAATTCTGGCACTAGAGAAATTTCCATAAAATTAAACTCTATTTATTATCAATAATGTCTGATGTTTTTTTATAAATCCAGTAAGTTGAAACCACAACAGAAATAACAATGCCCAAAAGGAGAAACCATGGGGATGAATCCAGCTTCTTATCTATCATCCTTCCCAATAAGGCCAATACTACAATCGGAACTGCCACGATGTATCCTAACTCAAAGGCCAAAGAAAAAACAGACACTTTATCCGTTTTAGTATTTTTCATCTCTTTATTATTTCTTTTTAAATTTTCTTTAAACATAGTCTATTATAGTTCCAAATGGCAAAAAAGTCAAATCCAAATAAAATTGCTATATTGTTATATTGCCAAATTGTTTCTTCAACTCGTTAATGCGTTAATTATCTAATAGTGAAACAAAAAACTCCCCTATCTCTAAGAGAGTTTTTTTAGTTTCAATATTTGTAACACTTTCATCATCTAGAGTATTTCTACATCATCCCTGGCATCCCACCCATTGTTGCCATTGGATTAGCGCCTTTTTCCTCAGGCATATCAGTAATTACTGCCTCGGTGGTAAGCAACATAGCTGAAACTGAAACTGCGTTTTCTAAAGCTGTTCTTGTTACTTTTAGCGGATCGATAATTCCAGACTTTATCATATCATCCTCAAATTTATCTATCTTAGCATTATAGCCAAAATTAACCTTATTACTTTTAACTATTTCATTTAAAACTACGGCTGCCTCTCTTTTTCCAGCGTTAATCACAATTTGTCGAAGCGGTTCATTTAAAGCTTTAAGTAAAGTATTATAACCAGCTTGATATTCATAATCACCATTAATTTTTTTATTAGCCAAACTAGCGACTGCTTTCACAAGAGCTGTTCCACCACCAGCCACAATTCCTTCTGCCACTGCTGCTCTTGTTGCAGCCAAGGCATCATCCATCTTGTGCTTAAGGTAAGTTTGTTCAGTCTCAGTTACAGCCCCCACTTTAATCACAGCTACTCCACCAGCCAGTTTAGCCATCCTTTTGCTTAGCTTAGTCTTATCAAAAGAACTTTCTGATTTTTCAATCAACTTTTTAATTTGAGCGATTCTTTCATCAATTTTACTCTTTTTTCCTTTACCACCAATTATAATTGTGTCGTCCTTGGAAGAAATAACTTTCTGCGCCTCGCCCAAATCACTTAACTCAATAGCTTCTAGCTTCATTCCTTTTTCCTCGCTAATTACCTGAGCCCCAGTTAAAACTGCGATGTCGTCAAGCATATCTTTTTTTGATTCTCCAAATTCAGGAGCTTTGATAGCTAAGACATTTAACACCCCTCTTAATTTATTTACCACCAAAGTAGCTAGAGCTTCTCCACTTAGGTCTTCAGCAATAATTACCAACTCTTTAGTTCCTGATTTGGTAAGCTTTTCTAAAATTGGAAGAATCTCTGAAATAGAAGAAATTTTCTTATCCGTTACTAGCACGGGGGCTTCCTTAACTTCAGCCGTTTGATTTTCAGTATTAGTAATCATATAAGCTGAAATGAAACCCTTGCTAAAATTCATTCCCTTTACAATTTCCTTAGAAATTCCAAAAGTTTGAGATTCCTCTACAGTTATCACTCCGTCTTTGCCAACTTCTTCCATCACCCCAGCAATCATCTTGCCCATTTCTTCACTTTCAGCTGAGATTGTAGCTACTTGAGCAATTTCTTCTCGAGAAGTTAATTTCTTAGAATTCTTTTTTAAAATATTTATCACGTCATTCTTGGCATCTTCCATTCCCTTTCTGATGCCTACTGGATTAATGCCGGTTTCTACATATTTCAAACCTTCATTAATTAAAGCTTGAGTAATCACCGTTGAGGTAGTAGTTCCATCTCCCGCCGTATCATTGGTCTTATTGGCCACTTCTTTGATTAGAGAAGCTCCTACGTTTTCAAATTTATCCTCTAATTCTATCTCTCTAGCAATGCTCACGCCATCATTAGTAATAGTAGGAGTACCAAAACCTTTATCTAAAATTACGTTTCGTCCTTTTGGTCCCAGAGTTCCCTTTACTACATCAGCTACCTGATCAATACCAGATTTAATTTTTTTACGTGCATCCGCATCGTATTTAATCTGCTTCGCCATATAAGTTTAGAACCACATTATCATACTGTCTTTAAAAACAATATAACAATACAGCAATTTAACAATTATTTTTAAATTTCTTTAAACTTTTTTAAATCTCATACATGATACATAATTCATAATACAAGATTCTTGTATTTAGCACTCTCCCTCCTCAACTGCTAATTAATATTATAAAATTTTAAAATAATAGTCAAGAAATTTATCAGCTAAAATCCGCTCATTTTAAGCTTGTCTAAAGAATTATTAATTCTTAATTATCTACCCTCCAATCTTAAACTCTACCACTTCCCCATCTTGAATTATATAATCCTTTCCCACCTGCTTAACTTTGCCAGCTTCTTTAGCCTTGCTCATTGAACCATAATTTAAAAGTTCATCCCAAGCAATTACATCTGCGCAGATAAATTTATTTTTAAAGTCATTGTGTATTGCTGTCCCCGCCTCTGGCGCAGTGGAACCTTTTTTAATTGTCCAAGCCCGAGTTTCTTTTTCTCCAGTCGTCAAAAAAGTAATCAAACCCAAAAGCTCATAAGATTTTTTAATCAATTCATCCAGCCCAGTTTTCAGTCCTAATTCTTTTATTTCTTCTTTAGTCATTTGCTCTAGCTCTTCTTCAATTTTAATGTCAATTTTAATATGCTGCTTTGCTTCTAGCTCTGGAGACAATTCTTCGTCCAAATCAGAGACATTATATACATACAGAAAAGGCTTGATGGTAAGCAGAGAAAGTTCCGCTACAGCAATCTTAGTCATCTCATCTTTCATATCAAGCTCAATTTCATTAGCCAGCTTTCCAGATTCCAATGCAGTTTTTATTTTTTCTGCTACCGCTAATTTTGCAATTGATTCTTTGTCTCCTCTTTTGGCATCACGGCTCAATCTTTCGATTCTCTTATTAACCGTTTCAAAATCTGCTAGAGCTAATTCAGTTTCTATTACATCAATGTCCCCTGATGGATCAATCTCATTGTGCACATGAATGATAGTATCATTTTTGAAAACTCTAACCACTTGCAAAATCGCATCCACCTCTCGGATATTAGCTAAAAATTTATTTCCCAAACCCTCTCCCTCAGAAGCTCCTTTAACGAGCCCGGCGATATCCACAAATTCCACTACCGCCGGAACTATTTTTTGAGTCTTGGACATTTCGGATAATTTATCCAATCTTTCATCTGGCACCTCCACTACTCCCACGTTGGGCTCTATAGTACAAAAAGGATAATTATTAATATCCACTGCTTTTTCGGTCAGCGCTTTAAATAAAGTTGATTTTCCAACATTGGGTAATCCCACAATTCCAATTTTCATAAAAGTTCATTTTAACATGTTAGCATTTTAGCATATTAACACTTTAACATGTTAGCATATTAACAATAAAACATAAAAAATAATTACGTAAAGTGTGTCATTTCGACCGAATAAATTTATGTACTCATAAATTTAGTAGCGGAGAAATCTATAACCTTAAGTTGACTGAGATCTTTCGACTCCACTATCGTTACGCTCAAGATGACAAATCAATAGTCTTTTTAATTTCCGCCAGCTAGTAAAAGAATATCTAAATAGATTTAAATATTAAAATATTGATTATTGATTGAATATTGAGAATTGATTATTGAATATTAAAAAAATTATATCCCAAACACCTCTCTCGTATTTTTCTCCACAATTTTAATCACTTCTTCCACTTCCATCCCTTTTACCTTTGCAATTTTTTCCACTACATATTTCACATTTATCGGTTCATTGCGTTCATCTTTACTAAGCGGTCTAGGAGTAAGATAGGGACAATCGGTCTCAATTAGAATATCTTCTAATGGTGTATCTGTCAAAACTTTATCATAACTTTCCGAGTAAGTAATAATTCCATTAAAACTCAATTTAAAACCTAGCTCTCGAAATTCACGTGCTGTTTTATAACTCCCGATAAAACTATGTACTATCCCCTTCTTATTAACAGGATATTCTTTTAATATCTCTAATAAATCTTTATATGCATCCGCTCGGACGTGATCAAATTCCTCTTTTGATTTTACGCCCCAACAATGAATTACCATTGATTTATCCGCTTCATTAGCTAATTTTATAAACTCAATCAAAATCTCTTTTTGTTTTTGAATAATTTTTTCTTTTTCCGAATCTGTAACGCCGTCCTCGAAATGATGATAATCTAAACCGACCTCTCCGATGGCTACCACTTTTTTATCTCGAGCTAAATCCAAATATTTCTGATAATCAAATTTTTCTCGATATTTAATATTTTCATTATCACTTTCACCTGGAAAATCACTTTCCTCAACTTTAATATGAATTGGGTGCAAGCCCACTATCGCATAGACGCCCTCGTCATATTTATTAGCATACTCTACGGCTCTCCTACTAGTTCTAAATTCAGCGCCAACATTAACTACCCAGACATCATTGTCTAGACATTTTTTTAATATTTCATCGCCATCATCTTTGAAGGCGTTGAAATTTACATGAGCGTGAGAATCGATTAGTGTCATATTAGCATGTTAACAATTTAACATTAAAACAAAATAACAAAAAATAATATAAATAAACATGCACAAATATCCGTTTACTTTAACTTTACAAACTTTAAGAACTTTACAAACTTTATAACTCACTACCTAATCCTCTCAAACAAAATCACCCTCTCCTTTGTCTCTAGAGCTTTTTGAATTTTTTCGGCTGTCTCTGGCAAAAATGGAATGAGCATTTGAGAAATAAGATTTAAATCATTGACTAACTTCTGCATCACTACTTTAAATTCCTCTTCATTATTTTTTGCTAATTCCCACGGCTTGGTGTCTTCGATATATTTATTGTCCTCCCTTACGATGCTCCAGATATTTTCCAAGACTTTATCCAAGTCAAAATTCTCTACTAATTTAATATTAGTTTCATCAAAAATATTTTCCTTATCTCCAATTTCCAAATTTAAATTTTCCGACAATTTCACCACTCGACTTGTTAAGTTCCCCAAACCATTGGCCAGATCAGCATTGTATTTAGTGGTCATCTTTTCCCAGCTGATATCATTATCCTCACCAAAAGATCCCTTAGTGATAAGAAGGTAGCGCGTTCCATCAATACCAAATTTTTCCACCATTTCCGTAGGTGAAATTACATTGCCGATTGACTTACTCATCTTCTGACCATCCATTCCAATAAAACCATTGATAAAAACCTGCTTGCTGGTTGGCAGATTAGCAGCCAACAGCATCGCTTGCCACATCGCACTTTGCTGACGCAGATTGTCTTTGCCAGCAATTTGAATGGCATTAGGCGCTTTAACTGTTCCCCAAAATTTTTCAAAATTCTCCTGATTATCAGGCCAACCCAAGGTTGAAATATAATTTGTCAAAGCATCAAACCAAACATACATAACTTGGTCATCATCATTTGGCACTGGCACACCCCAGGGCATTTTTGTCTTTAATCGAGAAATAGAAAAATCCTCTAGCCCTCTTTCAACGAAAGATTTTATTTCATTAAATCTTTTGTTTGGTACCACAAACTCAGGATTGTTTTTGTATAACTCTAAAAGTTTATCTTGTAAGGCGCTAAACTTAAAAAAATAATTTTCCTCTTCGATTATCTCCAGTTCCTTACCGGGATGAAGAGGACAGTATCCATCCACCAACTCACTATCGGTCTTCTCGAGTTCACATCCCACACAGTATTTTACTTTATACTGTTTTTTGTAAATATACCCATTAGCGTCTACTATTTTCCAAAGTTCTTGAGCAGCCTTCTTATGATGGTTATCAGTGGTACGGATAAAATTAGTATAGCTAAGCTCTAACATCTCACTAAGTTCATCAAACTTTGCTGCATATTCATCCACATAATTTTGAGTATCTATTCCTGCTTCTTGAGCTTTTTGCCAAATTTTTAAACCATGTTCATCTGTGCCAGTATTAAAAACCACTTCTTTGCCCAAAAGTCTTTCAAATCGAGCCCGTACATCCGCCAAAACAATCTCACTAGCAAAACCGATATGCGGAGCTGCATTTACATATGGTAAGGTGGTAGTTATATAAAATTCTTTTTTCATAAGCTTTTTCATTTATTCATTTAAAATTCGAAATTATCTATATATTCAATAGTATATTGAAATCCCCGACTTATCAACTTTTTTAAATGAAAAGAGTACCTCGGAAATTTTCCAAGTTACCCCTATTTAACACAAAACTATCGCGGATTATGGCAATTCGTTGCTGGTGCAGGTTAACGGATGCCCGATATACCAGATTTCAAAACTTACCGGATCATAGCCGACTCCAACTTGTTTACCCATCTCTTGAGCCTTAAGAAGCAAGACATACCAGCTAGCAACAGACAGTTCGGAGTGCCAAGAATTTTTGGCATCAGCCTTAAGCCCATTAGGCGCACCGGTTACTCCCCAAAGGACCAGATTGCTTTCACCATTCATGTTGTAACCCTGAATCGTCGGATCAAAACATATTTCAGCAGCCTGAGATATGATTGGAGAAAAACCAATGGCCAAAAACAAAGTTGACGCCAGAATAACTTTTTTCATTGTTACTGTCTCCTTTTTTAATTGAAGAGTTGCATTATAACTGCTGGGTTAACATGCTTTTCGACTTCCACTTTGACGGAATGACAATTATCAGTCTCGTCCGTTTCCTGGATTACGTTATTGGGATCAATACATATTTTAGCCTCATGATCCCCAGGCACTAGAGGAACTGGAATATCGCTCAATGCATCTGAACGATATGCATTATTGTTTAAATCACTGGCAGCTATAACGTGCGTAGCAATCAGTGCGTCATCAAGATAATATCCTACCGAGACATTGTTGGAAAGATCATTGCCTTCATTAACAATGGTCATCCCTAAATCAAAAGATCCTTCTGGAAATATTTTGACTACGTAAAGATTTTCTTCTATGGAAATATTGATAACAGACATATTTAAAAAAGGCAGTGACCGTGGAATGACTTCCTGATAACAAAGAAAATTATCTTTCCAAGTATCAGGATCTGCCGCCTCCAGCCATTGTGTGCAAGCCTGACTGTCGATTGGTCCGGCACTACTCCAAGAAAAATAAATATTACTGGTATTTGGAATACACAGATAATTATCATTCCAAGAATGCGGATCAGCCGACTCAATTACTTGCGTGCAGCGCATATTAGCAATCGGACCATTACTTGACCAAGCGACTCCATAGTTGCTATCAGCACAAAAAAAGTTGTCACCCCATGTATGAGGATCAGCCGGTTCAGTTATCTGCGTACAGGTTCGATTGGCAACTGCTCCGGCGCTCGACCAGACGAATTTATCGGTTGATGGCGGGGGCGGAGTTTCGGATTGAACAGTAAAAACAGCTTCGGTGGTGCAGTTATCAGACTCGTGCTCTTCTTCATATGCGCCACCGTCATTGTCCTCATTTCTTATTCTGTCGATACAATAAACAACATTATAAACTCCTCCGGGTTGAATGATATTGTATTCCCAAAGCCGAAAGGCTTTATCTTCACGATGACTCTCCCCTGGTTCAAGACTGGAACCGTGGGTTATATCTGATCCAATTTTGATCCAATCACTGGATGAATCTTTTTTATAACCTTCGGAAAGAAAATAACGTCCTTCAATTTCATCATCAGAATCAATACCATTTGCTCCGGTATTTTTAGAATCGGCATAGATTTGAATTG
>JAVEXR010000063.1:0-5647 GCA_034003925.1 Candidatus Moraniibacteriota bacterium | reverse complement strand
ACAGTTGCAACTCCAAGCGCCAACCATTCCCGAGGCCGTAGCTGTGGCTGTTGCCAAGCGCTGACGACCATGGCTCGCTACGCCTCAATTTCTTGCGCCGGATCTTGCTTTTCCAGGCATGGTCCGGTCTTTTTTATTTAACAAAAAAGAAGAACCGTAAACTTCTTCTTTGTTAATCTAAATTAAAACTAAAAATTATTTTTTTACTTTCGTTCCAAATTTCGGTTTAATATCTTTCGGCGTATGTTGTAAGGGAATGGAAAAACAAAACTGTGAACCGTTATCGCGGCCTTCACTTTCGGCCCAAATCTTGCCGCTATGCGCGTCAATTATCATTTTAGCGACATATAATCCCAAACCCACACCTTCGGTATGAATTCTAAAACTGTCTTTGCCGCGCGAGAATTTTTTGAAAAGATTGGATTTGATTTGCGGATCAATCCCGCGGCCGGTATCTTTAACGCAGAAAGTTATCATGTCTTTGGGCTCGTTTTTCAAATAGACATCAATCTTGCCGCTGGGCGTATATTTAATGGCGTTATCAACAAAATTCATCATCACTTCGTGAATTTTATTATCCGCCAAAACTTTTGGCAGATCTTTGTCAATCTTATGCAATGTCAATTTTAAGCCTTTGTCCTTAGCCTGTTTGCCCAAATTTTCAATTACTGTCTTGGCCAAATCAGCCAGCTGAATTTGTTTCCAGTCAAATTCCTGGCGGCCGCTTTCAATCCGGGAAATATCCAATAAATTTTCCACCAGCCCGATCAGCCGTTCATTGGAAAGATAAACCTTTTCCAGATTATCCATAATTTTGGGCGGTACTTCGCCGAAGCTGCCTTCGCGCATCATCGAAATATATCCCTTGATTACCGTCAACGGCGTACGCAGCTGATGGGAAGCAATGGAAATGAATTCCGATTTGACTTCATCCAACCGTTTTAATTCTTCGTTGGCCTGGCGCAACTGGGAAGTCTTACGCCTGACTTCTTCTTCCAATTTAACATTAAAATCTTTCAACTCGTCATAAAGCCGCGCGTTTTCTATCGCCACCGCCGCCTGAGCGGCAACAATCTTCAAAATTTTCAGATCCTGAGTGTTATACGGATCGCCTGATTTTTTATTGCCCAAGGCAATCACCCCGATCAATTGATCCTGAATAAATAGCGGCAAAATGACGGCAATGCCAGTTTCATGAAGCGCCAACAGCAATTCCGGACTGTAAGGTTTAAACTCGCCATTTTCAAACCTGGTTTTCATTTCGTCAATTACCAATAAACCATTAAGCTGTTTGGCCTCATAGCGCAATGCGACAATAACTTCCGGATGAGAAACCAGCTTTTCAGCTTGTTTGGGATCAAACCCAACCTGATAAAAAACTTCCAATTTCTTTTGTTTGTCATCGAGTAAAACGATACCAATTCTTTCGGTATGGAATGATTCATCCAATATACCAGAGATTGATCCTAATAAATTATGAAGGTCTAGAATTGAAGATGATATATCAGAAACTTTTGAAAGTAATTTATCTTTATCGTAAGTTTTTTTAAATAGAAAAACATTTGTAACTTGTTCGATAAATTTGCGCAGAGGTTGATAGAAAAAAGTTAATATTATTGCTACAACTAATCCTGAAATTATATCAGACCCCATTCCAGTCAACTCCGTAAATACCTCTGCCATTAAAGTGGATGCTATGGCAAAAATAGCTGCCATTATTAATACAATAACCCCGAAGGTTATAGAACGAAAAACAACTATTTTTACATCCATGAATCTATATCTCAGTATGACATATGATATAACGATTGGATAAAGAGTAAAAAGTATAATCAGATAAGGTGGTATACTAACATTAAAAGTTAAAAAAAATACATTACCACCACCAATAAACCCCAGTGTTGAAGATATTAAAACATACTTCAGTTGTTGAGAAGTTAAACCGGTAGTGGTTATGACCGATTTGAATAAGATATATATACCAAATAAAACTATTGAAAAGAAAAATATTGTAAAATATATATATAATGGACCAGCATCACACACATAGTTAAAAATAAACTTTGGCAAAACATCACTAACAAAAAACTTTGTGGGATTAAAAAAAGAAAAAACTATACTAATTATATATGATACTGCCAACACCCATCTACACGATGATACCTTGTCTGTCAAGGCCAATATAAAATGTATAAATAATGAGGGTATGAATATAGCAGCAGCATGTAAGATCCAATTTCCTATCCATGCAGTTTGATAATGTTCCGTAGTTATCATTAAAAAATAACCAAAACTCCAAATAGCCGTTGCTACATTCAATCTTAACCAAGTCTTATTAACCAGCCTATTTTTATTTCTTAGGTACGGAATAACACCTGAAAACAAAGCTATTGCGCTACCGAATAAGAGACTTAGATTAAAATAGTTAAAATTAACCATTGTATATAAATTATATATAATCGTTTAAATATTGATTACCCAACTCTGATTTTTTTTCTTCAATAAGAAATTCTGACAATTCCATTAGACTAGAAAATGTTATATTAATACCATGATGAGGCTCTATGTGTATATCACCAATATAATTACCTGCCTTTAAAAAATGTTTTATGGCGTTGTCAATTTTCCCATTAAAAGCATAGATAGCCGCCTGATGAGCAGAACAAGAAACTGAAGGATTATTCTGACCATAATAAATATAGCCTGCTGGTATTTTTTTTACATTCAGATAGCCATGCCAATGGGCTATTGCTAAACCATTTTTTTCAAAAATCTTCAAAAAATCATTATCATTATCATAAAAATGTATTATTGAGGCCAATAGAGCATTTGCTAAAGCATGTGCCAATATGACTCTAGAATCATAAGATGGTTTATAATCATCATCCAACTCAACGCCTACCGGGGTTTCTAAAATCATATTACCGTTACTTAATCCTATTTTGATTATATCCTTATGTGGATTCAACTCTGTCTTATTGGACCCTGATCTAGATGTTATAACATATACATCTGGTATACTAATTACCAAAGTGTCATCTGCTATATGGAATTTTAAAAATCTTTCACCAGCGTATTCACAAAATTCTTTTTGATTTAATGCAGAGGATAAACCATGTGGTACATCTTCTATTTTTCTTGCCAGTGGCACTTTTAATGGTAATTGTCTGGCTAAATACCCATAGCTCATGCCAGACCTGTCATCTAAATGCATGGATCCTATTAGTCTATAAAAATAATTCCTAAATCGTAAATCATTCAATTTTTTACCATCTGGAAATAGATTTGTTTTTTTAAAATTTGTACCAGAATATACCATATCATTAATGAAAGGTTTTATAGACTCATCATCTAAATTAAATCCTTCCTTTTTTATGATAAACTCGGATAATCTTGGTGGAATTACAGGGGCAGATATTTTAGTAACCAAAGAATTAATGATATTATGTTCAAAATCATTAGATAATTCATATACAGGATTTGACAAATTAAAACTATACACGGTCCATGTTCTATCATCAACTGTTACTACTAAATTTGTCATATTCCAAGAAAATAAATTTAGAGCTTCTTCCATATGTGAGGAAAAATTACTATCATCTTTAATTCTTTTGTCCAAAATGGTAACTATTGGATTATCCTTAAAACTAGTAACATAATCCATAGGCAAACTATATTCTTTACCAGATCCCAACATTATCATTGCTATGCCTCTCTTGATCTTTCGACCAAAAACAAAATCTAAAAAATACTTAACAGAAAAATGATATGGCGACATTTCTCTCCCATCTGACATTACTAATTGTCTAATTCTAAAGATTATTTTTATAAATAAAAATAATCTTTTAATGGATTCTTTTATAGTTGGACGCATTAAACATTCGTCAAAAGGCAATATATTAACACCGGAATTGATTAATGATTTTCTCAAAATTTCAGCAAAATTTTCTATATTATTACTAATTTCATTACTTTTATAAGGAAAAAAAGTAATTCGTAAATTTTTTGCCATGTCAATCGTTGTCAATGGTATATTTTCTTTCAAACCAAGCACACAGGCTAATGTAATTTTGCTAAACATAAAACAAAATTAAATATATATAAAACAAAATACCAGAGGTAAATAATATACCAATGGGAGTCAAATCAAATTTTGTAAAATAATAAAAGTTTACACTAAAAATAAGGTTAAATAATACAGCCAAAGCAACCGCGGACATTATCTTTTTTAATTGTATTTTAAATATACCATCACTTCTCCGATACTGAAAAAATAAATTTTTAAAAGCTAGAATCGCTAATAAAACAAAATATCCCGAAAAGATTAGCATCCCTACCGTATTCACCTGAAAATAAATGTAAGGAAAAACTGAATGAACATCCAAAGTATAAAAACCAGGAATAAATATTGAAAAGGAAAGCAATAAAGTCAAAAAATATAATACTGTTTTATCAAAATATATTTTTGTTTTTAAAGGAGTTGGAAAATAATAGGTAAAAATTAGAAAGTAATGAAGTATCCAAATCCCCAAAAACCAACTTAAATTGCCAAAAATCATGCCAAACTTTGGAAAAGAAAAAAGTAAAATAATGTCAGTCGCCCATAGAGCCAAAAATAAATTGGCCAGGCCAAAATTAAAATAAATTTGGTTGTTCTTTGCCCGCCTTAATAAAATAAAAGAAGATATAAATGCTGCCAAGGCTATTGGTATATTCAACAGTACTGCTATTACAAAAATGGTTTCCATTATATTCTGTTAATTAAACTTTAACTTAAATTTAAATTCATCAACAAAAATTCCATAAGTTACCAAAACAGGATAAAGCCATACCACCATTTGGCCATAAGGATAGATGCCAGTTAAATCAGTAACAAAATTTGAAATTCCTCCACCAAAACCAATGATCAAAGCAATGCTTATAAAAAATATCTGTCTTTTTCTAATACCATCACTCTTGAAATAGGCATTTATTAATAATCCAATGCTAAAAAAGGTAAAAAATCCAAAATAAAGTAAAAATATATAAAAATATGGTGTAGCGATTTCTTCATACCTGCCAAAATTTTCTAAATACCTACTACCACTAATCACATAGGTAGTCCCCGTATTAAGCAATAGAAAAATAAAACCGATTATATAACCGGCATACAAAAGATATTTCAATCTAACATTTAAATACAAAAAATTAACAATAAAATTAAAAGTGAATATTGGAATTAGTGAAGCGCCAAAATAAACTATCTTTAAAGTATAGAAAGCAACTGTCTCATTAGGAGACTGAGTAGACAACAAATACCCCAAAGACCAAATCGTAACCGCCATACTGGCCAAAAACCAAGAAATCATTATTTTGGATTTAGGATTTCGCGATAAAGAAAAAATTCCCAAAGCAAAAGAAAAAATCAGCAGCAAAGAAGTGGTTACAATTATTGAATACTGTAATATCATCATTAAACATTAAGAGTTTTCCAATTTTAATTATACCATAAAACTAAATTTTTTGTTAAATAAAAAAAGACCGGACCATGCCTGGAAAAGCAAAGTCCGGCGCAAGAAATTGAGGCGTAGCGAGCCATGGTCGTCAACGCTTGGCAACAGCCACGGCTACGGCCTCGGGAATGGTTGGCACTTGGAGTTGCAGCTGC
>JAVEXR010000062.1:0-5758 GCA_034003925.1 Candidatus Moraniibacteriota bacterium | reverse complement strand
ATTTAATAATCAATTTTCAAATAATCAAATTTTGGTTATTGATTTTTGTATTTTTTAAATTTGTTTGTATCCTTGTTTCTTGGAAATTGTTTTTTTGATTCTACTCTACTGGCTCTATCCTTCCAAAGAAATTTTTTAAACTTCTGCTTTTAGTCGCCGTTTCTTCTTTAAAAATTGGTTTACTCAAATCGTTTTCTTTTTCAACCGGTAATTGTTGCGGTGAAAAAAATTTTATATTTTCTTGATTATTATTCACTACTGCCTTATTATCAAACTCTTCTCTTTTTATAAAATGTGCGCTTTTCAAGTCCCATTTATTACCCTGCACATGGCTTATGAGTGGTCTGTCATTTGTAACTTTATCTTCTTCCTTTTTCTCAAAAACCGGCTTATCGCTCTTTGGTGTTACCTCATTCATAACCACTGTCGGTTTTTGAAGAACTGGTTGTTCTACTTTTTTGCTCATATCCACGCTGCTTCCTGTCATGTTTTTATTTATCACAGGAGCACTATCAAAAACAATTTCTTTCTTACCAGCGTCCACTCTGAGCAAAAATCCTTCATCCAATGACTTTAATAAATTAGATAATTTTTGTCGGTCAGTCGCATTTAGATTTTTAACATTTTTGCTATGATACAGGTAGCTGCTTCTTTTCATAATATCACGATTGTCTGCCCCCACCACATTAAAATAATCTTTCTTCCAACTTTTTATTGTTGGTCGAGCCATTTTTCCATCCACTTCAATGCTGGCACTGGTCAAGATCTGCTCTTCGACTTCTGGAAATTTTTCCACTGCTTGGGCAATTGTCATTTTTACAGTTGGCACAGCAGCTACTACTGGAGCTTCTTTTTTGATAATTTTTTCTGTTATATACCTAGCGATGTTTTGAGCATCTTCTAAATTAATTTTTGATTCTTTCATTATTACATCAGCAAAATCCTCCAGCTTTACCTCTCCAAAATAATAACTACGGATTACTCTAGCAATTGGAGCCATTTGTAATAATTCTAAGTCATAATGTTTTCCAATAGATTTTATTTTTTCAGCCGTTTCGTGCGATAATAATTTATCCTTAACAGCTTCGGGTAACTTTATGAATTTATCTTGTCGCTCCACTATTTGCTCAAATGTTTCATCATCAGGATCAAGAGTAACAAAAACTGCCTGAGGAACAGTGCACATCCTATCTTGAAAATTCTTATTTAATTCTAAAAATTTTGTTGCCATTTTCTTATTTTTTAGCTAAACTACAAATCAAATTAATTCTAAGCCCACAATTCTCCTCTTCCGGTTGCGTATTTCGCGCCCTTCATTTCACTGAATAACTTACCTTGAACACTAGTAGCATAATTATCAGTTATGGCCTTGGCACTTTTCGCTATCTCACCGCTTCCCATCGTAGTATTGAGCTTCATGATTCTTTCAATATTTTGATCTTTCCATTCTCCTGGATTTAATTTTTCAAATTCAGCAGTAGCAATACTACTAATCTCATGATCGTTTAATCCAGCGCCTTTAACTTTTTCCGTAGCTTCAATTTCTGCGCTTATTTTCAAATCAACATTTTTCTTTGTAACATTACGCTTGAAAATATCCTCATAAACTTTATTACCAGCAAGGGCAGCCAGTCCATCATTGTATTGTTTAAGTGCCATTACAGGATCATCACTGAATCCTTTTTCCTCTGCTCTCTCAAGAGCCAATGCCATTTTTTCTGCCTTTGTTCCATTTGCTTCTATTCTAGTAGCTTCTTTATCATCAAGACCTCCAGATTCTTTCCATTTCTTTCTTGATTCTTGAACTAATTTTTCATTAGCACCCTTAACTCCTAGCTTATCTGCAAATTCAGTTGCTCTGGTATTTGAAGCTGATTTATAGTCATCATTTAGCTGATTCAATTTCATCTTGCTAGCACCAACTGTTCCTGAGACAACATGTCCAGTTTTAGAATCAATGTATTTCCCTACTCCACCCATAGCTCCCCAAGCTGCTTTCTGTCCATAGCCCTTAATATTATTTCCCATTTTGCTTGCTACCCCCATTGCTGCGGCTGATCCGGATCCACCAAACTTATTAGCGGCTATCATTCCTATCCAAAGAAATGCTACTGGAATCACATATTTAACAAAAGAACCCACTGTGCTTTTGTCAAATTTTGACAAATCCACGTTATTATTAATGTCAAACATCATGACTGATAAATAAATAAAAAATACCATCACTGGACCCATAAAAGCATACTTAAATAGAGCGCTCCACCAATCATTGGCTATATTTTTTGTATCTGGAAAAAAAGCAAAAACGAATCCCGCTGGAGCTAATACTAGAAGAATAGCAAAAGCCAAAACCCTTATCAATAAATTTATACTTATACCAATTATAGTTAAAAAAAGAATAAAAGAAAAAATTATGGCTAAAATTATCGCTGAAAGATCATCTTGGAGCGATACTGAATTTTCTATTGTTTGACCGAAACCGACAAAACTTGCTACCCTAGCAGACATGCTTGTCGATCCTGAGTTCATCGCATCTACAAAAAAATACATCGCAGAATTAGAAAAATCCATAACAAAGAGAGCTATAGGAAAGCTAAAATTAACCAAAAGCGCCATTACTACCAGCATTATTATAACCTTTCTCAAATGATATTTTTCTACCTGAAAAATTGTTGCGAAAGCCGAAAAAAGAAGCAACAACATAAAAAACATATTCAAAACATCTCTTACAATCACCCACCCATTGTAAATTCCATCGTTTCTCAAAAAAGCATTTAGAAACTCATAATTCAAAACTGTATCGAAAAGAGCTCCTGCGGCTATAATCAATATTGAAATTACTTTTAAAACTGCAAACAATAAGCCCTTAAATGCCGACTCTATGGGATTAGCAAGTATATAACCTGTATCTGCAACTTGATCCACCATTCGTCCTGGTGTTGCCGTGAGCTCTTCCCATATAATATTGAGAGCCTGCTCCCATGTGAGCGCCTGAGCATCAGCAATATTTATATTCAAAATCGCTACTGCTAAAATCAAAAACAAACCTATTTTTCCAAAGGTTATTTTGGATGGTTTTTTTAGTAAGTTTTTCATTCTGTTAAGAATTTTTTCTACAAAATTACTAGAGCTAACAGAACTAATCCCATTTTTTTTCATCATCAAAAAAATAATTTTTGTATTTATATGAAACCGTTTCCCTTATTTTATCATAAAAACAAAGAAAAAATAATTGCGTCAAAAAGTAATATTTTTTCTAAATATAATTATAACAGAAATTTAAAAATACACAAAGTATTTTCAATATTTTTTTATAAAAAAATATATTATCCGCAATACAGAAATTCACAGTTGTTAAGTACTAGAGACGTGCAATAATCTCATCGCAATAATTCTACTAAAAGATAGGGGTCATTGTTTAGTTTTTAATTTTTATTTATTTTTACCATACATATATATAAAAAACACACTAGATACAAAATTGAAAGTATCTAGTGTGAATTGTGCAAAAGAAGATCCCATATTCATGCAGCAACTTTGGAATCCAAGATGAATAACGTTTTTTTGAATCCCCAGACAAAAAATGCTACGGAGATAGCTCCAAGAATCAGAGCCACAAACAAACTGATGGAAAAAACCATCGGATTGTGAGCTACAATGATATTAAACAAGGCTAGCGCTGTAAAAAGCAATGCTATTTCAAATACCGCTGCCCCAATCATCATTATACGAATCCCGATTTTTTGCTCAGGCATGATTTTTTTTAATCCAAACCTGAAGAAAATAAGCGAAATTGCGCACGCAATCAATCCGAAGGTCATTAGAGCCAAGAAAATATCTGCATTAAACACATCGGTCTCTAGCGTCATGTTATAAGAAGCCAAGCCAATTGAAAGAAAAGCTATGCCTAAAAATGAAAATCCGGCCACCAACAATTGTTTTCCGAAAGCTTTATTCTTCATTTCAACCTCCAGTTAAGATTGCAACACTTTTAAAGGTTTCTTCAAACCTATTAAAAATTCCAGGCTCAATCATCGCTATAATGACAAGCTCCATCTTGATTTCCAGTATCCATTTCTTAATAATTGATATCATAGACAGCCTCCTTGTCTCGTTATATTTATGCCTTAAAAAAACTATCTCCAACTGAACATTATACTATAGGACATTCCATAAAGAAAGTCAATAGTATAAGGAGTCATCTTAATCGTTTTAAACAACTATCCTTAGTATTTTCATCTTTAGTATTACACAAATTCATCGTTTTGCCAAGTAAAATATTGCTTTTTTACCAATGCCTGAAATCAAAAAAGATGACCTATTTTTCATTGATAACCCTTTTGGTGGTTTTTTAATTAACTTTTTTATACTTATTCTAGGCAAATCTTGCTTTCCTTTCACTCCTGATAGAGATACTTTTCATAATTTTAGTAAATAAAACAGCGGAAGAGAATTTTAATCCCCCTCCGCCAATGATGTTTCTTTTGCACTTATAAAATCAAACCCCGATAAGTACTCAACTGAACTATAATCCTCCTTCTATTTTTTTGATTCCACTTATCGCATAGGTATTTTCCCTATCCGGAAACTTCTTGTCTATCCGCACTGTTCTAACAACAAAATAATCGTCTCCAACTTCTATTATTTTATCGTGACAAAAATCATATCTTGGAGACCTTATAGACACACTGCCTTCCCCACTTTCAACTTCTATCTTTTTACCCATAAGCTCTCTCAGTTTATCTCGCATGTTTGCCATGACAAATCTTCTTCCTGATTAAGTTTAAACAGCTACGCTCCAACGTTGTAGAACAGTTTAGAATATACTATATCTATAAAAAGTCAAACAAACCAAAGCTAGAAAACTACCCGTCAAAAAAACTAGGAATATTTTTTATATGTCTTACATATAAAGTTTTTAAAAAGTAAATAAAAAAACAACCATCGGATGTAAATACACATCTGATGGTTGTTGATTGGCTTGAACATATCCAGAACCAATCTGATTCAGGTGGTGGCGCCATTGATGCTCGGCGGCAAGTTCTTGATTCTCTTCCATCCAAGCTCGATCACTTGGAATGACAGTGGGATCATGACCGCTCCCAGGAAAAAGGGCCCCTTGAGCAAAATCAGGGCCAGAATCAGAAAGAGCAACCCGACGATGAAAACGCTAATTCCATGCATTTCTTTCTTATTGTTGTCGTTCATTGTGACCTCCTGGCATTTTTGATTGGGAAAGTGTAAGGAACTAAAACTACCATTCCTTCCTGTTTTTATCTTATATCCAGTATTGCATAAAATACTAATTTTGTCAAGTAATTTTTCAAGAAATCCCATTCCAAAACACCTCTCCATATAAATTAAAAACAACCAAAAAAAGAGGTTGTTTTTTAATAGTTCACTACAATTTTTAATTTTTCATTATTAATTGTTAATTAATAGATATACCCTTTTATCACCCTATTATTAGTCGAAATTGTTCTTTTGCTAGTTTTAGCCCATCCTTTATAATTCATTTCTGAGACAGTAATCGTACCTTTGCCGACAGATTCTACGATAGCCACGTGACCCCACCATGATTCAGATGTGACCAATATCGCCCCAGGTGCTGGAGATTTACCAGTCTTATAACCTCGTGCTTTAGCATTATATAACCAGGTTCCCGCGTTTCCTCCCCAAGGCACATACCTTTTTTGAGCCACATACCAAGTACAATAACCATAAGGAAATTTATGTCCTGTTCCAGCTTTGCCATCTA
>JAVEXR010000061.1:0-5809 GCA_034003925.1 Candidatus Moraniibacteriota bacterium | reverse complement strand
CATGCTTTGTGTTATAATATAAGAAAGTAAACACTTAACAAAAATAAAAATGATAAACAAAAAAGTATCAACTGTTGCAGGTAGTTTGATAATTTTAGCTATTGTAATAGCTATAGGTTTTGTTTTCCTTTCAAGCAAAGAAAAAGAAGTGCAAGATCAAAATAATGTTGCCTTAAATAATTCGGATTTGGGAGGTAAAGAAGAGGTGAAACAAGATGAAGGAGAGGAAATTAAAAATACCGAAGTTAAAGAAAATGAAACTGAAAACAAACAGGAAGAAATAATTAATACGAGTGATTGGAAAAATTATTCAGATGAGAAAATATCTTTTTCTTATCCAAGCCAATGTGATCTCAGAACAGGATCAGATAGTCCTTCAAACAAAAATCCCAATATTTATTTTTTTAATGGATGTTTAGATGAAAAAAATGCTTTGCAAATATTATTGTATAATGGTCTCAGTGAAAAATATGTTAAAGAAAGGATTAATGATCCAACTACCACTAAAGTCGAAGAATTTCAGTTATCTTCAGGGGAAAAAGTAATAATGTTAAATATTCAAAAAGAAACAACAAAAGAAAGTAAATTTTTAAGTTTTGTAAGCAAAAAAAATTCAGCTACTTTCTTGGAGGTTTACGGACCATTAATAACAGCTTCCTCTAAAGAAGTTATGACATACGAAGAATTTATAAAGAGCATTAGAATAAAATAAAAAAAAGACCTAGATATAAATAGAGGGATAGAAAGTTACTTTCCATCCCTCATTATTTAGTATTGAATTTTCAATACTGATACCTATTTTCTAGTTATTGAAGATAAACTCATCCGGTGAATATCTGTGAGGAGCAAATCCTGGTGAATGAGAATATCCTGTTCCAATTCCTTCAGCGCCACATGATTGAGATGCTGAGCCTGGACAAACTCCCCAGTTAATCGGATTGTAGTACCAGGCTTTTTCATTGAATCCCACTTCATCTTTTATCTCAAAATGGAGGTGCGCTGGCATATTTATTGTCGTACTCCAGTCAGTTCCAGGAGTTCCCAATTCTCCAAGGGGATCACCTTTGTGAACAACTTGTCCAATTTGAAGATTTTGAATACTTGTCTTGGAGAGATGCCCGTACAGGGAATAAATCACAGTTGGATTTGTTTCTGTAGCACAAGAGCTAGCGATTATTGATCCATTAGTATTGAATCCATCTCTGTTTTCATGACGAATAACCACTACTGGCCCCCATCCATGATCACTATCATTACACCAACCATAAAGGGTATTTTGATTATTTATTACCTCCACGATAGTTCCGTTAGCAATTGAATAAACAGGTTCGCCAGCCGCATTGCCATCACCGTTATTGTAGTTCATCACATAATCCTGTCCCAAATGGCCAGCTGCCGCACTGTATTCTCCCACACCAGGACCACTCCATCCATCCTCAATAGGATTGAATTTGTTTAACAATGGATCAGTAGTACCATCAGCCAAAACTGGAAAAACGAAATCATCGGCTTTCAGATAAAACACTGCTACCACATTCTTATCCTCACTCATCGCAACATCTATGCTGCCATCTACATCAGCCATCGCCAAATCATTGATTTCCCAATGGCTAAATTCATATCCTTCGTTATTCTGGGCATCAAGAGTCACCTCGGTGTTTGATGGAAAAGATGCTTGGCAAATCTCATAGCTATTAATCCCACAAAGGATATTTTCAACAGGATAATCCGAGACTCCTCCACCTGCTTCAGGACTCCGGGAAATGTGAAGCTGTTTAGTAGCAACAAATCCTCCAAAAGAAGATCCGTTAATAAGCTTATCTCCCGCTGTTACCAAATTAAAGCACCATACCAATTTTCAGTATAAGTTGCGGTGACATCTTTGTTTGCACGAATAAAATCTCCAAGATTTGAAGTAGGAGTTTGATTATTTCTAGCATAAGTAAAAGGCCAATGATTTGTTAGCCAAGTTACACCATTATCGTCAGATTCAAACACTCTGCAAGTATAATCTGCGGTTGAACGCATTGCTAAAGCGCCATAGTTGTAATCAATAGTAATAGATGTTGCTGCAGGACAATAAACTGCAATCAAGACATAATCAGGAAGATGTTTAAATGCTGATATGCTAACGTGTTATCATGTCTCTCCCTCCTTTGGTTAAATTTTAAGGAACCTGAGTTCAGCTTATGGGGGGGGTAGTGGAATGTCAAGAAATTAAATTACGTTCTGTCATTGCGAGGAGGTACTCCGACGTGGCAATCTATAACGAGATTGCCACGCAATTTGAGAGTACTCAAATTTATCGCAATGACGTTGATGGAAAAGGATGGATGGAAAAGGATTCCTGATTGAAAATTTAATTATTGAATATTGAATGAAAATTGAGAATTGATTATTGAAAATTTTTGTGATGATTTTTAATTAATAATAGGTGATATTTTAATGTCTTATGCTATATGCTCCATGTTTTATGTCTGCAGTTGTGCTATAATTAACTCATTGAAAAATATGAAATTACCTAAAAACATTTTTCTATTTGTAGTGCTGATTTTGATTTTCTCTTTAACTATTATTTTAGGAAGGGCAATTTTTGACAATAAAATTAATGCTGGAAATACTTCTAATCTTATGAAAGAAATAAAAAAGGATAAAAGTAAAAAGTTATCCGATAATAATACTCAGCAGAATATTAAAGATGATAAGGGTGTAGCAAAAATTATTTTTGCCGGAGATTTGATGTTGGATAGATATAATCGAACAATCATAGAAAAAAGAGGAGTGGAGCATTTTACTAAAAATATCAAAGATATTTTTGATAAGTCAGATTTAAACGTGCTAAACCTGGAGGGACCAGTGACTGGCAATCAAACAGTTTCCTTGGCTACCCAAGAAGGCAACTCGGCTCATTTTAAATTTACTTTTGACAAAGAGAGCACCAAAAATTTCCTAGCCACTAATAGAATAAATTTAGTCAATTTGGGCAACAATCATATTTTGAATTTTGGAGAAAGCGGCGCCCAAGAAACAGTTGATTTTTTAAAGGAGAATGGGGTGGAATATTTCGGTGCACCGAGGGATGATAAAAATAGCTATATTGAAAAAAGTATCAATGGATTAAAAATTGCTCTAGTTAGTTATAATCGTTTTTATAATTTAGGCTCAGAAAATACGGTTAATAAAATTAAAGAGGCTAAGGGTAAAAATGATATCGTAATAGTTTATGCTCATTGGGGCAATGAATATAAATTGATTCAAACAGAAACTCAGACAAATATAGCTCACAGTTTCATTGATAATGGAGCAGATCTTATTATTGGCTCTCATCCGCACGTGGTGCAACCGCTTGAGATTTACAAGAATAAAGTCATCTTTTATTCTTTGGGAAATTTCGTCTTTGATCAATTTTTTTCTGAAGATGTAAGAACTGAATTATTAGTTTCAGTCTCTTTTTCTGAAGATGGATTTGATTTTGTTCTAACTCCAATTTATCGGAATCAGGACGGGAGTCTGGCGCTAAGTGATGAAGAAATGAGAAAAAAACTCTTAGAAAGATTGGCGCAAGATTCAAATGTTTCAAATTTAATAAAAGAAAAAATTAGAGAAGGAGAATTTGAAATTAAATAGAAAAGATTTTAAGAGAAAAGTGTGCTATAATATTGTTATAAAATAATCCAATCACATAGAAGATTGTCTATAAAATAAAAAATAAAAATATGGGTTTTCTAGATTTTTTAAAAGGGGATGGTGCAGGCGAAATTATCTTTACGGATTCAGGTGGAGAAGATTTTAGTGCAGAAGAATTAGCCAAGATGGCTCCTCTAAAAATCAAAGAGGAATCCAAAAAAGAATCAACTGCTATTGAGACTAAAGAAGAGTTAAAAAAAGAACTGGTTTTTGATGAAGTGAAAAAGAATCCTACTGCATCAGAAAAACTAGAAAATTCAAAAGAGTTAACCATAAAGAACATAAAAGAAATTGCTGGTTTAAGTGAGGCGCAGCTTAAGATTTTTTATGAAAAAATGAATGCCAAAGGATATAAAGTACAAGAGCTATTAGAAAATATTTTAATTATTCTAAGTGCGGAAGAAAAGGAGGGAAAGAGTGTTGAGGAATTAGTGAAGATTTTTAAAAAACAAGTTTCGGGGGATAACTTAGCTAGGATAGTAGTAGCCTTCATTATTTTAGTTGAGAGAGGTGAGGTTGAAAGTGTGCTTGTAGAAAAGAAAAAGATGGTGGGAAATTTAGGTAAAGAGCTTGAAGAAATGGGGATTTCTGTGGGATAAATAAGGCATAAAATAGCCTATCTGGAGGCAGGTCCTGGGGCTCCAAATAAGCATTATTAAATAGGGCTTGACACATTTTAAATCGTTTGCTATTATCTAATGGTATTCAAGAAGTTTTTATAACTATTAAAGTAATATAAATTACTTGAGAGGAAAAACAAATAAAATTAAATATAGAAACGGGTGAATCTAAAAACAATTTTTTGATTGTTGGTGATTTCTCGTCGCAGTGGCGAGTTTTTTATTTGTTAAAAATTTAAAAAGTTAAAAGGGTTGTCATGCTGAAATATTTTTCTGTTTTGATAGAAAAGTAGAAAAATACTTCCGCGTGATTCAGTCCACCCATCACAGGTGGATGAGAATAACGAACTTTGAAAACTTAATAGACTTATATTCGATGTCGGTCTCGTATTTTCGCGGAGAAAGATTGATGTCTGAGAAGAATATAAGCGTAGGTAAAAAAGCAATTTTATCAAAACAATCCCTGTCGCTTTCGAGCGACGGGAAAAAGTTAATAGTCTACTTGTCTAGTAGATGATTATTAACTGTTAACTCTTCTGTTGCCTTCGGGTGACAGGAAATTAAAGAAGAAAGGTTACTTAAGCATATGGAGAATGCCTTGACTCGTATGAGCGATGAAGGACGTAGCAGGCTGCGATAAGCCTCGGGGAGCTGCCAAGCAAGCTTTGATCCGGGGATTTCCGAATGGGGAAACCCTCCTGTTTTTTAGCAGGAATTACTATTTGAATTCATAGAATAGTAAGGTAAACCTAGTGAACTGAAACATCTTAGTAGCTAGAGGAATAAAAATCAATAGAGATTCCGTCAGTAGTGGCGAGCGAAAGCGGAACAGTCTAAACCTAGCCTTCGGGCTAGGGGTTGCGAGGTAGTCGTACTCGTTTGATCGTGGTTGCTTTATATTTTTTAGTAAAACACTTTGGGAAGAGTGGCCAAAGAAGGTAACAGCCCTGTATACGAAAAGAAATATAAAGTGATGAGACTATCCTCAAGTAGGACGGGACCGGAGAAATCCTGTCTGAATCTGGGAGCACTAACTTCCAAGACTAAATATTATACGAGATCGATAGTGAACAAGTACCGTGAGGGAAAGGTGAAAAGTATCCCGATAAGGGAGATGAAATAGTATCTGAAACCATATGTTAACAAGGAGTCAGAGCGGTGTTTACACCGCAATGGCGTACTTTTTGTAGAACGGGCCAACGAGTTAGTTTTATACGGCTTGCATAAATCACTTTGTGGAATATGCGTAGTGAAAGCGAGGCTTAACCGCCGATTTTGTCGTATGAACTAGACCCGAAGCCAGGCGAGCTACGCATGAGCAGGGTGAACCCCAAGTAACATTGGGGGGAGGCCCGAACCCACTGATCGTTCAACTTCAGGGGATGACTTGTGCGTAGGGGAGAAATTCCAATCGAGCTTGGCGATAGCTGGTTCTCTCCGAAATAGCTTTAGGGCTAGCGTTCGGTAAATGAGCAAGGGAGGTAGAGCTACTGGATGAGTTC
>JAVEXR010000060.1:0-5987 GCA_034003925.1 Candidatus Moraniibacteriota bacterium | reverse complement strand
GTTATGTGAAATAAAATTCTTTTTCTTTTTTAAATTTGCTTTTTTTATAACAAGGAAAAATAAGTTTTTTTTATTTATTTTTAGAGGGGTATAAGGTGTCTTTTTTGCTCCTGGAATCGCAAAAAAGACGATTTATTTTATTTAAGGTATAATAGACATATCTAAGGCAGATAAAACATGACACAATCGTCGCTTTTTGGAGAAAAATTTAAAATACACCAGTTTCCAAGAACCCAATATTTAGGCAGTAAGGAAAAGCTGATTAAATGGATTTTAGAAACTGCGCCCAAAGACATCAATACAATATTTGATGCTTTTAGTGGCACATCAGTAGTGGGATATTACTTTAAAGACAGAGGCTACAAAGTTTATAGTAATGATTTTCTGAAATGCAATTACCTAATTTCCAAAGCTCTAATAGAAAATCAAAATATTATTCTTGATAAAAATGATATTGAAATATTGCTTGATGAGAATACTAAAGCGGATAATTTGATTGAAAAAATTTTTACTGGAGTTTTTTTCGAAAAGGATCAAGCGCAATTTTTAGATAAATTTCGAGCGAATGTTGAAAAATTAGATAATGAACATAAGAAGGCACTGGCTCTAACCATAATGAATCGTTCATTAACCAGAAAAATAACTCTCGGTCATTTTGCTCACTTAAAAGCCATTGAATATAGTAAAAATCCTGACAGAATAAAAAGAAACGCTAGCCTTGCTAAGCACTTAAAGGATATTTTTCAAAGCCTTGTCCATTCTTATAACCATGCAATTTTTGACAATAAAAAAAAGAATAAAGTTTTTTGCGAAGACACAATATCTTTGCTTCCGAAACTTAAAGGTGTTGATTTGGTTTATTTTGACCCTCCGTATGTCGGGTGTCACCCAGACTACCAAGCCTTTTATCATTTTCTTGAAACTTACGTGCAATATTGGAAAGACAAGGAGTTTGTTAATGGCACAAAAATATATTATCCCCGAAAAGAAAGCGGATTTGTTCAAAAAACAGAAATTGAAAAATCTTTTATAAAACTTTTTGAGAACAGCAAACACATACCATATTGGTTAATTTCATATAACAGTAAGAGCTACCCCAAAAAAGAAAAAATGATTGAACTTATTGAAAAATATAAAAAAGTGAAAGTATTTGAAAATGAATATGCGAACCACTATGGCGGGAAAGGAAGTCGCAAAGGAACTATTGAATATTTATTTTATTGTTATAACTAAAAAATTATGAATTATAAAAACTATCTACAACTCAAAAAACTCTACGATGCTAACGATTTTGAAAAATTACTCAAAGATTCAGACAGCCTTCTTTTTCTTAAAATAAGAGCCATAACTAGAAAGTCTTTATTGGTCGAATTTGCTAATAAAATTGGATTGGATTCAAATCAAGGAACCAATGCTTTAATCGAACAAATTGTAGATAATTCAAAAACAAAAAAAGAGATTAACGACTTCATTGACAGTAAATTTCAAGACGATCGAAAAGAACGCAGAAAATATGAGGATAAGCTCATTTCAGAATTGTACAAACTCAAGGTTTTTGATTGGGGCGGTTTATACCAAAATAATCTCGAAAGGACAATAGTTGATAACTATATCAAGAAAATAAAAAACTTTGATACTTTAATGGACAAGGTTGATAATGAAATACATGAAAGCTTAAAGGGCTATGTTTTGTGTTCATGGTATAATCACTGGACATCAATTTTGATTGAGGACATTTTTAAAGAGCACAAAAGAGTTTTGCCAGCAATCGGCTTGATTAAAAAAGTAGATTTTTTTGTTGATGAAATTCCATTCGATCTAAAAGTTACCTATTTTCCTGACGGTTTTATGGCTGAAAAACGCAAAGAAAAAGGTTTGAAGCCAGAGCTTACCGAGCTGAAACAAATTGCCAAAGCAAACAAAATCAAATTCGATTCATCCCAAAAGAATAAATTCTTGTTGTCAGAACTTTTGACTAGATTGTCTGAAAGTCACCTTGAGCCAGTGAAGAAGGCGATTATAGAATTTCATGAAACTAGGTGGAAAATTATAGAGGAAGCCATGAAAAACAAAAAGGAATTGATTAAATGGCTTTATGAAGAACAAGGTGAAAGGCGTTTTGATTCTGCCAATCGTTTATTTCTAGTATTGATCGAAAAAGATAATATTGAAGAAAGCTGGAAACTTAAACGAAATATTGATTTTTTGCGAGAAAGCATTGGTTCTTATCTTGATCAATTCAAAATCAACAATGGTTTAGAGATCAATTTTAATTGGAAAGATGAAAAATATACATCTGTTTCAGACGCCTTGTTTATAGTAAAAAAATAGTATTATGGCCGACAAGTTTTCAATTGAAGACTTAATCATTCGGATACTGCCTGGCGGTTTTATATTAGCGGTGGTGTATTTTGTTTTTAATGAAAAGATTCATATCAATCTCGTTGATAATTTAGATTTTTTCTATACTTTTTTGTTTTTTTGCTCAGCTTTTATTGCAGGCGAATTGTTACAAACAATCGCACATGAGACAGAATGGATTATCGATGTATTTTTTAAATTCCGACGACCGTCGGAAATTTTTTTATACAAAAATAATCCAGTTCTAAAAAGTGAGCGCAAAAGAAATGAAATCATCAATAAACTCAATTTATCAGAAGAAGATTTGAAAATTTTCAACAAAGATTATGACGTGCTATCTATTTTGTGGTGGAAACGAGAAAAAAAGCATGAAGAAATATCTCAAGGTATTTTTTGGCAGCTTTATACAAAAATTAGTAATTTGGAAGAGGTGAAAATTTCTAACAGAAATTATTTGTTTATTCGAGTGATTATGGTTGAATTTTTATTGATAAGCGGATTGCTTTATAATAAAAATCTCGCCCTGAGTATTTTTTGCTTAATCATCTTTGCGATTTTTTTATGGAGAAGCAGAGGTGTGGCGAGAGGATTAGTATTTAAGACAGTCTTATTAAACTTAAAGTAAAAAATATGAAAAAAATAGCAATTTTTAATGTCGGCGGTGCATTATCTACGTATATAGAATGTGATGATAAAAAATTCATCGCTGACTTAGGGTCAAGTTCGGACTTCTCGCCCGTTGATGATTTTCTCGTGCCTCTAGCAAAAAAACGACCATTTAATAAATATGGAAGTACTGAAAAGTATCTTATCGATCAACTTTTTATTAGTCACTTGGACAAAGATCACATCTCAGATTACGAAAAATTTAGAAAACAATTTCATCCTGATTGGATGACTTGTCCGAACGATAATGATAAGGCAAATCAGAATGGCGAAAAACAAGATGATAAATTTAAAATCAATCCAGATTTAGTTGGCGAAGAAAATGATATGAGAAATATGGTCTTAGATGATATGAGAGAAAGACAGCCGTTGTCATCCGACCAACCCCTCGGCTCTAAATGTGAGGAGATTAAGCTATATTTCATTACTCCAAAAGAGTGTGAGGAAAATGAAGAATTAAAACCTTGCTACCCTAATAATATCAGCTTGGTACTTTTTATTATTCTTGATAAAAAGACTGTTCTGTTGCCAGGAGATATTTTAAAAGAAGGGATGGAATTTTTAATTGATAACCATTCTGATTTTAAGAATGATCTGAACAAAGTTGGCATTGACTTTTTAATTGCTCCGCACCATGGGCTGACAACATCGTTTTCTGAAAGATTATTTCAAGAAATATTGGGCAACAAAACAAGGCTAAATATTATTTCAGAAAAAGTAAGGGAGGAAGATTCGGATGAAAATCGTTCTGAGGTAGATAAACGATATTATGATTCTAAATATTCGACTGGTGAAAATTCACTAAATCAAAATGGTGTCAAAACTTCCATGGGTCATATAGTTATCGATCTAGAGAGCGATGAAAAAGAAATAAAACAATTCACTGATATTGAAGATGTCATGAAAGAATTCACGACCTAAAGGCAATAAGGAGTTTTTGATTTTTGGCATTCACCCCTTACCCCTCTGCCCAAAATCAAAAACAAAAAACTTATTTATCATTTAGAATAAAAGCAAATTTAAAAAAGAAAAAGAATTTTACATCACATAACAAGGCATATCCGGTTCAAAAATTTTTGCACTTTATAATAAATTAAAGAAAGCAAAATTTTCTCTCCCAAATTTTTCTTACGCTACGCTTCAGAAAAACTTCGGATATGCCTAATGTTCTCTAAAATGTCGCTCCCTTGCGTAACGTGATTGAAAAATGCTAAAAAATACTCAGGCAAGCCAAGTGTTATCCTGCCTTTCGTCTTCGCTCCATTTTAGAGAACGTGCGCGGCTGCTGCGAATGGGCTATCCCCTCTCCCGTCCTTTCACTACCGCCTGAACCAAACAACACATCAGAGAACAGCGGATATGCGGCTCATCGCCCAAATCCGCACAAGGCGGACTTCGCATCATCCGCGCACGTTAGCTGAAAAAATTATTTAACAAAATATGACTGACAAAAACGCATTACACATCACGGGCAAAGACGCAACATATATAAATTGTGATATTGAAGGAGTAAAAGACGAGGGATTGAGAACAAAAATGATTGGAACTAGGATATTCAATTTTCGCAAAGATCATCCTAATCTATGGATAAGTGTAATAGTCACCTTGCTTGCAACGATTGTTGGTGGTGTTGTGCTTTTGGCAATTGAATACGGATATTTTGTTGAATAATTTTTTCTTAACGCTTGCTCTCCCATAGTTTGCTCCGTTTCACTCCGCAAAACATCGCATATACAGAACCGTTATATAAAATAGCCAGAAATTTCTTTATTATTTTTTAGATTTTTTGGCAATTTATTTCAACGGTCGACATAACTTTAATTGCTAAGATACTAAATCATTTAAATTTATAATTATGCTCAAAGAAAAGCCAAAAGTGTCAACTGGCGAACAATTTAAAAAGCCAACCGAGGAAGAATTTATTAAAACAATTAACGAGGAAGGACTACAAAAGTTAGTGGAAAAATTTCCCGAATTAGAAATGAGCTTCCATTCTAATGGTAAATTCCTTTATGGTTTAAAAGCTGTTTTGCAGAAATTTAATATTTATACTCGCGATGACATGTTAGCCGCTGGAATATCAGAAAATGCCATAAAGAAAATAGAAGAAAGCTTTAGTAATAATCCTTTAATAAATGGATTGAATGAAAGCTTAGAAAAAAGTAAATAATTTAAGTACCAAGAAATAACCCCGCTATATTTGCAGAAATCGGATTTTCTTAAGAAAGAGAACTTGTCAAAAAACGATACTTTATAGAACTTTCTGGCTACATCACATAACACGAAATAAGCGGTTCGGGACTGGCACGCATTTATATCTTTAATGAATGTGCCAGTCCCTCTCTCAAATTTTCTTCCAGCCACTTCGCATACTCGAATACGTTATGCAAATCGCTCGTGCGACCGCGCGCTCACGACTTCCAATAAAAGCCGTCCATTCTCGGAAATTTTATTTGCTCTTAATATTTATTTTTTAGATAACCCTCTTTTGAAATTTTTACAAAAAACCTGCCCACATAATTGGTGCATGAGCAGGTAATCAAAATTTGACAAACAATCGCCGTTAGAAAGTTCCGGCATTTCCCATGTGCTCGCCCTGGTCGTTGTAAACGTGCATCATAGTCATTTTGCCGCCTTTCTCTTTGGCAAGTTCACAGGCTTCTGTGAAAGTATTGCAATCACCCTGAACCCAGTCCTCACCATCGAAAGTATCGACGCCGATGACCCGGAACTTTCCGGCCGGTGCTTGCCGTGAAAAATACTCGTCAATACCTCTGTTGCCATCTTCGCTGACTGGCCTTGGATCATATGGCATGTTAAATCCTCCTCTTGATTGATATTGCCAGCCGAAATTGACTGGATATATAAGTTAAAAACATTTTTAGTAAAATGTCAACAGCGCCGGCCAAAATTTCAAAAAAAGGCTTTTTCTAAGGGATATTAAGGGCAAATAATTCATC
>JAVEXR010000059.1:0-6007 GCA_034003925.1 Candidatus Moraniibacteriota bacterium | reverse complement strand
AAAAAGAGCCAGTTGAATCAATGGAAATAATTGATAAAAAAAATAGATTGGTTAATTTGGGATCGGATAGTTTTATGTCTACGGGTGGAATGATTAAAAAGCCAGAGGTAGAAGAAAATTTAAAAAAATCATCCTTAAAAAAAGAATCTAGTAACGATGTCTTATCAAGGAATAATTTTTCAAATAGAGCTAGCTTGGGAACGGTATCTAGCGATAGTTTTGAAAATCTTTTTCTCGAGCCAACTGAACCGGCAACGATAAAAAACAAGGAGAATCTATCCGCAGGAAATGCCTTGAAATTTCTTTGGATTTTTATCATATTTATAGGAATACTTTTGCTAGCTATGGGAGCTTATTTTTATTTACCAAGTGCGCAGGTAACGGTTTTTCCATTAAAAAAGACTGAGAATGTCAGTTTAAAATTAGATGTCTCGGAAAATCCCAGCAGCAGTAATGCCAATGTAATTGCGCTAAAAACGCAAGTAATCGAAGATGAGGGTGTATTATCAAATACTTTTGATGCTACAGGACAAAAAGGCGATTCCAATCAAAAAGCCAAAGGGGTGATTACTATCTATAATGAATTTAGTGAAACAAGCCAGGTGTTGGTGGCCACAACTCGTTTTTTAAGCAATGATAATAAATTATTTAGGCTATTGGAAACAGTGACTGTTCCAGGAATGACAATAAAAGACGGAAAGACAGAAGCGGGTAAGATAGAGGCTAATATTGTAGCTGATGAAGCTGGGACAGATTTTAATATTAAAGAGGCCACCTTTACGATTCCTGGGCTAGTGGGTAGTACTAAACATGATAAATTTTATGCTAAGTTAACTCAGGAGACAAAAGGTGGTGGTAGTAGCGGAAGTGATTTGAAGGCTGTGTCAAAAAGTGATATAGAAAATGCTAAGTTTAAAACAGAAAATCAGTTAAAATCTCAATTGAAAGAGAGTATAAAAAATAAATTAGGCCAAGAAAATCAATTGATGGATAACGCTATTTCTTATGAAGTTTTGGATTTCTCTGTCTTTCCAGAAGAGGGAGCTGTTACAGAGAGCTTTGAATATCAGGTGAGGATTAAATTAAAAACATTATCTTTTTCTTCCAAAGAAATGGATGAAAAAATAGTTAATTTCATTAACGCTAGCGTTGCTCAAAAGACCCTCCCTATGGAGTTGGTTTCTTTTGAAAAAAATTATGGAAATGCTGATATAGACTTCGCTAAAAAAACTATTAAAATGGATGTTAGTGTTAATAGTAGATTAATATCAAAAATTGACAAAGACAAGATTTCCAACGGTTTGGCCGGAAAGAAAAAGGAGGATATGAGTGAAATAATCGGCGCTTATCCAGAAGTAAGTAAAGCTGAAGCGGTAGTTTCCCCTAACTTTATTTCCAATAGCTTCCCTAAATATCCCTCTAAAATAAACATTGAAATTAGTCAGGACTAGATATCTTAAATCTAGAGCTCTTCCAAAAAGGTCTTTATTATGTAATAATAGAAGATACCTTATAAAATAAAATAATGGGTCAAGAAATAGAAACAATAAAAGCTAAATTGAATATTGTTGATTTAATCGGGGAATATGTTCGTTTGCAAAAAGCTGGCAACAACTGGAAAGCCTGTTGCCCTTTTCATAATGAAAAAACCCCGTCTTTTTCTGTCAGTGAAGATAAGCAAGTCTGGCACTGTTTTGGCTGTGGAAAGGGTGGGGATGCCTTTGGTTTTTTGATGGAAATTGAGGGCTTGAGTTTTAGGGAGGCCTTGGAAAATTTAGCTCAAAGAACGGGGGTAGAACTGCCAAAATATGAAAAAGGGGGAAATTTAACCGTTCAAGAAAAAAACAAAATTTGGGACGTCCTTGAGATGGCTACGCGTTTTTATGAGAAACAGCTTTGGGAAGAAGAGGGGGGCAAAAAAATATTGAATTATTTATTGGAAAGAGGTTTAAATGAAATAACTATTCGTGAATTTAGATTAGGCTATGCGCCAGGTGGTTGGAGAAATGTATTACAATTTTTGACAAATAAAAATTATACACCCAAAGATATTGTAGAGGCTGGATTAATTATCCAAAAAGAAGGCACAGTTGGTGGATTGGATAATTTTTATGATCGTTTTAGGGATAGAATAATGTTTCCTATTTGTAACCCAGCTGGAAAAGTGATTGGTTATTCGGCCCGAATGGTTCCTGGGGGAGATGAATCTCAGGCTAAATATATTAACACTCCCGAAACAGAAGTCTATCATAAGAGTAACGTTCTCTATGGGATAGATAAAGCTAAAATGAGTGCCAAGGAAAAAGATTGGATGCTCTTGGTGGAGGGCAATATGGATGTGATTGCCTCTAGTCAAGCCGGCATAAAAAATACAGTAGCCGTCTCTGGCACGGCCTTAACTCCAGAACAATTGACTATTATTAAAAGATATACTAAAAATATTAAGATGTTTTTTGATATGGATGAAGCTGGGCAAAAAGCTGCCAAAAGAAGCGCTCAATTGGCTTTTGAGAAAGAACTGAGTGTTTTTATTGTAGCTATTGATGCTGGTAAAGATGCGGCTGATATAGCTAAGGATGATAAGCCTAAATTTATTCAATCGATAGAAAAAGCCTTTTTGGCAATGGATTATTTTATTGAGCAATCTTTGAAAAATAAGAATAGGGCCAATGTAGAAGATAAGAAAAAAATAATAGAAGAATTATCCGGATTAATAAATAGCTTTTCTAATAAAATTGAAAAAGAGCATTGGATAAGGGAAATTGCAGAGAGATTAAATATATCAGAGAATATTTTAGCAGAAGAGTTTAATAAAAGAAACCACGAAGCTGGTTCAGGTGAACGTAATTTTAATTACAGTAATTTAAATAAAGATCATCAAAATTATGACAGAATTAAGGATATTCAAATTCAGATAATGGGTACATTTATCAGTGACAATGGTATCTGGAAAGAGGCGGTAGAAAAGTATGAAAGTGAGATAAAGAGATATTTTACTAATCAAAAAATAGTAGAGATTGTTTTAGATAAAGGGAGGGAATATGATTTTAACTTTGAAAAATTACTAGACGGTTTAGATAATACGGAACAAAAGAGATTTCTAAGAGAGTTATATTTTAAAAATTGTGAAAAAAATGAGGAGCTGTTTTCTAGCAAAGAAAAGTGGAGCGCATTAGACCAATTTTTTGATCAATTAAAGAAAGAAATAATCAGGGAGAGGAGTACTAAGTTAGTAGAGGAAATTAAAAAAGCAGAAAAAATGGGAGACAAGGAGGGTTTAATAAAATTAACTAACGAATTAATGGAGATAAATAAAATTTAGCTAAATACTTGCAAATATTTGTTTTTATGCTAGAAATGGTATAGAATACAAGCATTAAAAGAATGGCAGTTTTTGCGTTAATAAATTTTTTGTTTATCAGTTAAAAAATTTGTTTTAAAAAAATGATTAAACTAAAAAGGAAAAATAGTAAAAAAATAGCCCCAAAGAAAAAGAAGGTTGTCAAGAAGTCTTCAAATAAGAAGGCTCTGTTAAAAGGTAAAAAAATAATGAAAAAAACTGCTAAGAAAAATTTAAAAAAAGTAACTAAGAAAAAAAATACCACAAAGAGTATTAAAAAAACTGTGAAAAAAAATATTAAAATAAATAAAAAAACTCCCAAAAAGAAGCTAAAAAAAGTGACTAAGAAAGTAGTCAAGAAAACTCCCAAAAAAGCGACCAAGAAAAATGTGTCGGCAAAAAAAATAAAAAAAGATATTAAACCCAAAGAAAAGATAAATAATGTTATCGATGATTTGGTTTTTAGAGGAAAGCAAAGAGGGTTCATAACTGAGGATGAGATTATACACACCTTTCCTGATATGGAAAAAAATATCGATGAATTGGAAGAGCTTTACAGTAAGCTAGAAACTGGTGGTGTGAGAATTATGAGTTCTGGGGAAGTGATAAAAAATGAAACAGATAAAATTGCCCAAGATTTTGTTAAGGAAAAAAATAAAAAAAAGAAAGTAGTTGAGGAATCTGAACCAAACTATAATGATTCTGTGCAGATGTATTTACGAGAAATAGGTAAGGTGCCTCTTTTGAAGTCTGACGATGAAGTCCGTTTGGCAAAATTAATTGAAAAAGGAGAAATTTCTGCCAAGCAAAAATTAACCGAAGCCAATCTGCGTTTAGTGGTAAGTATTGCCAAAAAATATGTAGGAAGATCTAATAATCTTTCTTTGCTGGATTTAATTCAAGAGGGGAATATTGGTTTATTTAAGGCGGTAGAAAAATTTGATTATCACAAAGGCTATAAGTTTTCTACTTACGCTACTTGGTGGATTCGCCAAGCTATCACTAGAGCTTTGGCTGATCAATCTAGAACTATTCGTATTCCGGTACATATGGTGGAAACTATTAATAAATACACTCAAATAGTGAGACAATTAGTACAAGAATTAGGCAGGGAGCCATTGGCTGAGGAAATTGCTGCTGAAATGGAAATGGAAGTGGATAAGATTAGACATATTCAAAAGATTTCCCAGGAAACCGTTTCCTTGGAAACTTCTATTGGAGATAGTGATGATGATAGTGTGTTGGGAGATTTTATTGAAGACACTGAGACTATTATGCCTGATCAGACAGCTTCACGTACATTGCTTAAAAATCATGTGACTGAAATTCTTGAAGAACTTAGTCCAAGAGAACAAAGAATTTTAAAAATTCGTTTCGGACTTGATGATGGGGTAACTCATACTTTAGAGGAGGTGGGGCAAGAGTTTGGGGTAACTCGAGAACGTATCCGACAAATTGAAGCTAAAGCTTTGGATAAAATAAGAAATCAAAAAGGTCTTGGGAAATTAAGAGATTATTAAGAATTAAAAAAATAAAAATATGGAACAAATGCCAATAGAGAAAAATAATTTTGAAGTTAAAAAAAGTAAAGCGGAGGGTTTTTTACAAACTATCGATACGCTTCGCAATATGAATGCTGAGGGTTCTAGGCGTTATGCAGTGTTGAGTTTTTGTGAGTTGATTTTAAATGAACCAGAAAATTCTGAAAAAGATGAAGCTGATTTAGATGCTATCCGAAGTAGAATTAACAATCTGAGGGAAGAAGTAAAAAAAGATAATAATTATGATGGCGACGAAGAACTATCAAAAATCATAGAGGATATAAGATTTTTAGTTAAATAAAGTTAAGGTTTTAGAATGAAAATATAAGTGGGATAGGTCTCTAAATTCCGACTCCAGAAAGAGATATTTCATTAATTAAGCCATTGCTCTTGATTTATTATATAAATAATATATAATAGTCTTTGTTGGCTTTGATATTGAATCTTTCAGTTTTTGAGGTTAGATTTGATGCCAGTATTCCGCGATAGTCCCGACGCAAAGCTAGTTTTTAAAATTGGGCTTAGTAACTTTTTACTAAGTCGAACATTGAAAATTACATTCCGCGATAGCTCAGTGGTAGAGCAGTTGGCTGTGAACACAATCTTTTGTATAATTAATTTATATGAAAGATACAAGAAAATATACTGATCGCTCCCAATATTTAAAAGAGGCTGTATCTAAAAGAAGAAAGAAAATAAGAGATATGGCAATCGAATATAAGGGCGATAAATGTTCTATCTGTGGTTATAATAAGTGCAAAAATGCATTGGAATTTCATCATACTGATCCAGCAATGAAAGAATTTGGATTGTCCAAATCTGGATTAACTCGTAGTTGGGAACGTGTGAGAAATGAAATTGAAAAATGTATCTTAGTTTGTGCTAACTGCCATAGAGAATTACATGATAAAAAACGCAGCCCTCGGTAGAAATACTAAGGTGAAAATAAGGTGAATTGCTGGAAGTCTAAAATCTTTTCAGTAGAGATTATGATAATCAGCAGCCAAGCCCCGACGTAACGTCAGGGAAGGTTCAGAGACTATCCCTTCGGGGAGTACTTTCTCTTTAATTAGAGACGGGAAGCGCCTTATCTCATAATCTTTTAAAAGAAATGAGAATGATATAG
>JAVEXR010000012.1:10127-29135 GCA_034003925.1 Candidatus Moraniibacteriota bacterium | reverse complement strand
CAGCGGAAACAGACAAATCTAAAATCTCAGCAAACTTTTTTACGGTTACTGGATTGGGGATTTTTACTGTCTTTAGCTCTGCTGTTTTTTCTTCTGTCATAAATAAAAAATGATATAAATCCCGTCGCTCGCGAGCGAACAGGATAAACCAAAATCACCCTCTTAAAGGTTGATTGATATAAGTTGATTAAGTTTTGTCTTATCTCTAGGCTAACATTTAAATGGAAAAGATGCAACATTTACGGAGTAAATTTCGAATTGATATTTAATAAAACAACATTTTTTCACGTCTTTGCGAGGTACTCCGAAGCAATCTCAAATGAAACATCTCAAGTGAAGTCAAAGGAGATTGCCGCGCAATTTCTGAGTACAGGAATTACTCGCAATGACAAACACCCTTAGTAATTCGTAGTGAAAAGCGCTTGACAAAAACACAAAAATATGCTAATATTAAATGTTATCAGATATATTGCCATTTTTGTGTCTAGATCGGCATTTTATGCAAAAGACTCAAGAAATAAAGCATTTTGATAACAAGAGGCGCATTTAAATTGGGCCTCGCAGAGGCTCTTTGATAATTTAATAGGAGAAAAGAGATGGCTAAAAAAGATGACGATAATTCAAACAATAATGTAGTGGAAAGAGTTGTCCATAGCAAGCTATATGACAACCTGCAGAGTGCAGGAATTATACTGGCCATGCTAATGGGTATGGGTCAACGACCTGCCCCAGGAAGTCCAGAAGAAAAAAGGATTCCTGACTGGGTATGGTCTTTTATACCCGAACAATTTTCAATCGAGGATGAAGTATGGACAAACCTCATAAAAAGTTCATGCACCAATCCCGATGCTGTAAAAGTCGAAAGGCTTTTTCGAGAAAAGATTAGCAATGACCCTGAACGTTTCGACATAGGCAAGTACAGAGTAATGCTTATGGAAATGAGAAAAGAATATCTAGAGCAATCCCGGAAGCCAGTGGTTAAAAACGAAGACAATACTCGTTTAGTTTTTGAAACTACAACATTTCGTGATCCATGCAATACTTTTTTCGCAGAACTCGTAGATGAAAGTAATCGAGGTGGTTCTGCAAAAAAGATTTACGAGCGTCAAAAAAAGATTGCTCTTGATAGCCACCTACTAATACGAATGAGTACCCCGAAAAAAATTGGACTCTGGGTTAGTAGAAATAAAATGAAAACCTTAGCGTTAGCTATCGCCATTCCGACAATTTTTGTTTGTTTTTTTCTAACCATAATTTTCTCTATCATATAAAAAGGAGCTATACCATGGCAAGAATTAGAGCGTTTATAATGAACAATATTTTCTGGATTGGATTAACAGTCGTGATAGCAATTGCTATTGGTGGGTTGCTGTTGGCTATATCTGGCTCCGAGCCGGAGAAATCCACATCAAGCATTGCCAATCTACTATTTCTTAAGTTGGCATTTGCTGGTCTGATTGTTGGAGCCGTAAGGTCCCGAGAAAACACCCGAATCGCTGCTACACTCGTAGGAGCGGCCACAATTGTCCTACTGATTATCGTAGAAAAGTTTGAAACTTTCTTCTTAAGCAGCAGCTCCAGCATCAATAATATGATCTGGGTTGTACTGATTGCAGGATTAGCGTGGGCCGCGGTAGTATCTAGGGAAAAATTAAACCTTGCGTTGACCTTTGCAGGTCTGGCCGGATTAATTCTCCTAGTTATGCTAGGGAAGATTGACGCCTTGTTTGGTTGGGCCATTCTCGGCTTGCCAATTTTTGCGGCAGCAGGATTTTACGGATCCACCAAAGTCACTGGCGGAGCCAAGACCTTTTTAGGATTTGCTTCTGGAGTGATAGTCCTATTCTGGATGCATATGTTTTATCAAAGTCATCCAGTTACAGGTTCTAACGAATTTTTTAACGATGTATTCACAACCCTTTTCCCAGATGAGACAGCAAAAACTATTTTTGTTATTTTTACTGGATTGACTGGTCTTGCTCTTTGGAAGAAGAGTAAAATTTTCGGAATTCTGGCAATCATCGTCTTCCTTTCCTTTTTGGGAAACTCTTTTGTGGATACCATGATTGACAGGTTCCCAAAAAAGTTAACCCCATCAGAAGAAACAAGGAAAAGCTTCAATGGTGCGGTAAACAGCACGTTAAAGAAGGTTGGCGGTGTTATAGAAAACACTGGCACAAAGGGTTTATCTGGAAGTATTGTAGCTCCAGGGTGGCAAAAAGTTGATGAAAAAATCGTTGACCTTTCACAAATTGAGACCATCTATTTAGGACAGAATCAATCTATCGTAAAGATAGATCTGCCTATTAAGGTACCTAGCCCAGGAAATCACCGGATAAAAATATCTGGCAATTACGATTTTTTCCTAGGTGATCACACCTGGACCTCATTTCCTTGGCAAGGAAACAACAGATTGAGTGGAAGTCCAAACAACAAACCGTACAAAGATTTGCAGTACGGTGCCATCACCCTTCTAAACAACGGAGAAAACATTACCCCCGCGACAAATGAAGGAATAATTGCTTACTTGAATACCACATCTAATTTTTCGATAAGAGTAAATGCGTTTACTCGAAATCCAACAGAATGGTATTCAGCAAAAATCGGACGAATGATTTTAAAGAATTCGTCCGATAAACCTCTAACTATAACGATTGAAAAGGAGGTAGAAAATTGATTAGCAGGGAGTCCACATCGTGGACACCCTGCTTTTTTTATACAATAAAAACAAGCATTCCCTTCTCACCTTGACAAAAGACTATTTTTGTATTACAATTGTAAGTTATTTAAAACATAATAATTAGTCTGATTTATGAATATTTTTTAAATAATGCAGATAAATTAAGGGTCCTTTAAAAACTTAGCCACAGGAGAAAAGATCATGTCACCTACGCCCATTGAAAGAATTCAGGAAAAATCTCGAAGTATCGTTGGTTCAGGAATTTTTCGAGCAATAATTATCAGCTTGTTTTTATTTGTTTTGGCGATCCTCATCTTGTCTGAACATTCATTTTCAGTTGTTTATTCTGGCATATATGCATCTCTGGTGCTGGTCGGGATTATCTCAATCTGGGTAAAGCAGCTAAGACCTGTTTTGCGATGGATTTTGGTCGGCGGTGCAATCCTTTATCTTGGTGAGAATATCATCGTTAATAAGATTACTCCTTTTGTAAATAATCAAATTACCCAACATATTCCCAGCTACCCCGAATGGAGAAAGACCATATGGGGACTTACTGACAATGAGTTTGGCGAAAGAACAATCTCTATGAAAAAGGAGTTGATGAATTCGGAGATAAACAAGGGGGTTTTTGGAATTATTACAGAAAACTCTCCTGCCTACGACGAAAAAGGGAATTTGATTGAAGGTCTGTCTTTTAAGCAAGGTCAAAAGATTATGTCATTAGGCCTTCAAAGTAAGCCACAGATTGAAGGCAGCGAGGGTATGGCTTATGTACTTATCGCCAATGAATACGGCGATTTCGTCAATAGCCAATCTGTCTTGGTGCCTATTCGAAAGATTGAGTGGGAATCCATCAGGGAGAATGAGATCAAAAACTCTTCAGTAAAAACATTCCAACGGGAGACTGTTGGAAATTTTCCAGTATACCTCTCAGATAGCGCCTATAATCAATGGCCAGGGAAAAACGGAGAGCGTCAAGGAACAGGCGATATATTCATTCCACATGTATGTGAAGCGGGATATGAATATTTTTATACTATTTCAGGAGAGTTTGAAAAACTTTTCTGGCGCCCACCGTTTAAAAAGATTACTTGGCAGGGCAACGATGCACTCGCTGGCCAGGGGGTCAATAAGCCATTTCCTAATCTTCGCTACGGAGCTTTAACACTCCGTATCGGAGACAAAGAAGGAATCTTCCCATCCAGGACAAACGGAGAAATCAAGGCAATAATCACTGCTCCCACTCCAGTTTTCATCGAGCTAAACATTAATCGCGAGATCGGTGAATATCTTGATACCGCTCCGACGAATCATGGTAGTAAATTGAGAAACTCAACTCTCTCGATAAAGATTGAAAGAAGGAGGTTAATAGAATGATTCAAGCAGGGAGTCCACATCGTGGACACCCTGCTTTTTTATATCACAAAAAAACAAACGCATCTAATGCGTTTGTAACTTAAAAAAAATTATAAAAATATTTTTTATTTATCAAAAGAAACTTGCTACCTGCTTAACTATTACCAAAGCACCCAAAGCTACCGCAATTCCAATAATGGCCCATTTGGTCATTTTTTTTGCTGTCTCAATCTGTCCTTCGTTACCTGCTGCAGTGAGGTACCCTATTCCCGCTGCCACTAGCATAATAATGCCAATCACACCCGTTATCCCCAGCAAGAAATTAAGCACATTGAGCGCGATGGTGGCAAGACTTGGAGCGGCAGAAACGGCTGAATTTGTCGATGATGTGCCCAAGGCTGCATAAATTTCCTTGAGAAATGATGGAGCCGCTATCCCGATAGCTAATCCAATTACTGCTGCAAATATCGCCCCTTTGGCTGTAGTCATTCGGCTCTCATTACCGGCAGACGTCATATAAAGCAAAGCTCCAATTACGATAAAAACCATTGATATTACTACAATTATCCCCTGAAGGTAATTTAGTATTGATGTCAGTGCTTCATCCACAGTGTCTGGATCTAGAGGATTATCAAAACAAATATCAGTTGCAGAAGGGGTAGATGAACAAGCCGCTAAAGCAAAACTTGAAAAACAGCCAAAAACAAAAACACTCATCAGTCCAATAGTTATTATTTTTTTGAAATTTAAAATTTTCATTTTTTTATTATTTATCTAAAATGCAGAGCTGGTGCCCTTTAGCAAAGTATCTACCGCCTTAATTATTATATATCCCATCAAGGCTACAATTACTCCGACAATTGACCATTGCATATTTCGCTTACCCGCTTCCATGGCATTTTGATTTCCAGCCGCCGTCAAATATTGCAAACCTGAAATCACAAAAGCAATAATTGCAATTATGCCAATAATTCCCAATAACCAATTCATCAAATTTGATATTACTGTGGTTGCTGGATCAGTTCCTCCAGGAGAAGGAAGTCCGGTAGCACTTGGAATACAAACTCCTGAAGTACTATCCCAAGAACCCGTCGTTGGACAAGTTACCGCCAAGACAAAATATGGTAAAACAAAAAAGCAAACATTTAAAAACATTATAAATATATATCTTTTATTTATCATATATCAACTCTAAAATATAGAACTAGCACCACCTAGCAAAGAATTTACAGCTTGAATTATTACATATCCCATCAAGGCTACAATTACACCAATAATTGAATAAGTCATAGCATTTTTAGCTGTCCCCATTTTACCTTCATCTCCAGCCGCTATAAAATATAAAATTCCAGAAATCACAAAACCGATTATACCTACTATACCTACTATGGCTAAGAGCCAGTTCATTACTTGGGTAATAATATTTCTCAATGTCCCAGATGGTAATTGAGCTGTGGTATTAAGTGTTGTAACGTTCCACTGAGCTAACGCAATTGATGGAACCAGTATTATCCAAGAAAGAACACCGTAAACGAAACGTTTCATATTTTCTTACTCTGTTAAATTACGCCAATCAGCATCAATTTAACTAGAATTATTTTTTAATTTTAAATAAAATACCAACTCTAAAATAGAGCGCTAGTACCACCTAATAAAGTATTTACAGCTTGAATTATTACATATCCCATCAAGGCTACAATTACACCAATAATTGAATAAGTCATAGCATTTTTAGCTGTCCCCATTTTACCCTCATCTCCAGCCGCTATAAAATATAAAATTCCAGAAATCACAAAACCGATTATACCAATTATACCCACTATGGCTAAGAGCCAGTTCATTACTTGGGTAATAATATTTCTCAATGTCCCAGATGGTAGTCCTGAGCCAGCAGCTCCAGTTAAACCCGTATCACTCCATCCAGCCAATGCAAACATTGGTAGCAATAAAAAACTTGCTAAAAATCCATAAATTATTTTTTTTGTTTTCATTTTTTCAAGGGGGTTACTTCAAAAAAGCTCTAAAATAACCCCTTTTAATTTATAAAACTAGAATTCAGACGATGTTCCTCCAAGCATAGAATTTGCGGCCTGTATAATCACAACTCCCAAAAGAGCTACGATCACACCCACTATTGACCAAGTCATTGCCTTCTTAGCTGTCCCAATCCTATCTTCATCACCAGCTGAGGTAAGATAAAGAATTCCAGCAATTGCAAATCCAATCACTCCCAAAAATCCTACCATCCCTAAAATCCAAGTCATGAATTGTGATACTATTCCCTTTACAGTTCCTGTAGGTAAAGTTGTCCCGGCTGGTGCACTATAAGCCAATAATGTAGCTGGAGTCAATAAACCTAAAGAAGTAATAGAATAAACTACTTTTTTTATTTTTGTCTTCATAAGCTCACCTCCTTTCAATTTAATTTTTATTTTGTTTTATTTTTTATTGTTCTTCTAAAAAAAACTTCTTATTTGAGAAAAAATAACCATCGCCCCCACTGCTACTATCAAGCCCACTATTGAATAAAAAAAAGATTTTTTAGCTAATTGAATTCGGTCTTCACTTCCGCCTGCAGTAAAATAAAGTATAGCTGTAATCGCTAAGCCTATTATAGCAACAAACCCCAAAACTCGCAACATAAAATTTACGATACCTCCACCAATCTCAGTAAAGGTTGGAGCGTTAGCAATAACTTGAGCTTGCGCAATTTCTATTATTTTCATATTTAAAATGTATTATGTGTTTATTATATTATATTTAGTAAAAATGTAAATAAACATTTGATACAAAAAAATATTAAATTTAATATATAAAACTTTATTTATCAAAAACGCTTCGCGGGATTATCTTATACGTGATACTTATTATATGTTATTTAATACTTGATTTATTTTCCTAAACATTTATTTTGCTCATTTTGAACATTCTGCACATATGGCTGAGTAGCTGTCCCAAAAGTTCCTGGATTTATAGGACATTGCCAAGCGGGAGTTGGTGGACTAGGACAATCAGTTGAAATAACAAAAGGATCTTTCTTCCCTTTACCATTAACTGGTCTATCTCCTGTCCCTGCATTATAAGAAGCAATCAAATCATCATTACCCGTATCATAGGTATTACTTCCGTAGGTTATCGTTTTGCCGCTTCCCTCGATATTATTTCCAATATCAAAAGTTGCATCATACTTTTCCAAAGCAATCTTATTGGCTTCAATAATTTGTGCAGCTTTTGTGATGCTTTCTGCAGGATGATTTATTAGATAATCACAATCGCCATCTTCAATTTGCATAATTCCACATCCTTCACCATTGACAGCCGTAGGATTACACGTGCTTTCCCCCATAGCAATTCCCACCAATAAACATTTTTTATTTATATCACCACCTGAAGCTGTGTCAAAAGCAGCTTCATATGCCTGACATGGTGCAGGCAATATGGCTTCTCCCGTAGGTGGTGTAGGCGTCGGCGTTGGGGTAGGTGTGGGTGTGGGTGTCGGAGTTGGCGTTGGAGTTGGTGTCGGGGTTGGTGTAGATCCTCCCGCTCCCCCTTCACAATCAAAATCACTCCAACTACTAATACCCACATTACTAAGATTAGTTGCCATTAACCATAAAACTGTATTAACAATTACCCATGCACCTAAAACTATAACTACCCCCCAAAGAGCTTGCTTGATAACATTTTTAGCAGACTCCATCATGCCACTGTTTCCAGCACTAATGATGTACATAATGGCTCCTGCCACAATGGCTACTAGAGCAACTACTATTAAGATGCTTCTACCCCATTCTATAATATCTCTAATGCCCACAATTAAATCACATAAGGTACATCTATTGTTATAATCAGAATCAAGACCGCAAGAGACAATACCATCCATAAGCCCGACAGAAGATGAAGTTGTCGCACTTGAATTACCACTTGCACCGGTGCCTGTAGTTGAACCAGAAGTACTACTACTGCCAGTATTTGTACCAGATGTACCACTGCTAGATCCGCTCCCGCTAGTACTTGATGGCAAAGCAGATGCTAACGCAATTTGCTTTTGTCCATCTTGCGTATCAACCACATCACCAACTTTTCCGCAACTACCTACATCTTGCGGTAGCAATGATGCTTCACAAGACTCCTGTGTTTCAAAACCGCATGTCTGATATGCATGTGATAGATAACAATACTCACCGTCACCACCCGTTCCTGATTCCCATGTATCAAGAACCTCAATGAATTCATCGTACCTACCGGTATTCAAATAATTTTCCTCAATAAATATATCGGGGTCATCTGCCTTGTAATATAACGCAGGATTTAGACCACCCTCTCCTTGAACAACTCCCTTATCCTTATAGCCATCACTTTTTAATTCTTCTGAACGTTCATGTTTTACACTTTTAAACATATCTGTTTCACCATTCTTCGCCATATCTTCCATTTTAGCCCTTATCTCATCTTTGTCCCATTCTCCATTTTTATTCACATCATATTTTTCCTCTATTCCATCTTGTTTTAATTTTGTAGTAACAGCAGCAACTACAGGAGAAGAAAATGATGTTCCAGAATCCTCCTTAGTCGAAAAATCCAAATGATCATCACCCGCTCCACTAGTATATGTCTGTAATTTTCCAGAATTATCATGTGAACCCACAGCTATTGTATGATCACTTCTAGCTGGAAATCCCATCTGCTTGCCCGCCTCTCCGTATTTCTTGCCATCCCCATCATTACCGCTTGCAGAAACAATAACAATTCCTTCATTTTTAGCCGCTTCCAATTCATTATCCAATTTATTTTTCATGTCTGGTGAGATTCTAAAGCCTGCATTATCACCCATACTTATATTTATGACATCTGCACCTTTATCTCGGGCTGTCCTAATTGCTTTTATCATATTCTCTGCAACATCATCAAATACTTGCTCCTCTTCAGACACTGTCTTATAGAGAAGTAACTCGGTATCGTCTAAATCTACTCCGCATTTTTTTGCAGCTTCCTGCCACTTTTGAGTCACGAGCGTACCATGTAGAGATTGTATTGCGACATCTAAATTATTAGCAGAGCCCGGAAATGGCTCATCAATATATTCGCTTGATTTTTTAGAAAAATCTTTTGCATCTATAACTTTTGGTTTTAAATCAAGATCACCAATTCCTTGAAAATTTGTGTTAATGATAGCCACCCTAGTTTTATCATCTCCTTCACTCTTCTGCTCAGCGTACACACTATTAAAAAAAAATCCAAAGTACAAAGAGAGGATAATACTTAGTGAGGCGAATAAAGACAATCTCAAAATAAACTTACGATGATGAAAAATATTTTTACAACTTTCTTCATATCTAATTCCTTCTTTTTTTTGTACTTTTAATCTGCTTTTCCCCATAAATCTTTTTTATAACTGCTATTGCAAAAGTTATCCAAATAAAACATCCTTAGGATATTTTTTTTATTAAGCTAAATTGCATATTTTTTATTTGTAAGTCACATCCCAATGAGGTGGATTTGTTTCTCTGTAATAAGTATTTCCATTATCATCCTTATAGCCAATAGCTCCATCATCTCTCACTTCAGGGATTCTCTCGTATTTACTTTGTATATAACTATCCACCGCTGGAGAATCATCAATATCAACCTTATAGCCATTGGCATGCGAATAAGTTCCTCCAGTGCTATGAGGACCGTCAGCTTCTGCACCACCAGTAACAGTAATAGGTACACCGACTTCTTTTTGAAAATTAACCACACCATCAATACTTGTTTGCCTTAGATCTTTTATATTGGTGGCTCCTGGTGATGATTCCCAAACGCTAATATTACCGTTGCTCAGAGTTGATAAATTAGCTCTCGCCTCTTCTTCTGAAAGTGTAGTAGGAGGAGTTGTCGCCCCGGGACATGGCTGAGATGTTATCGGGTTACCCCCTGTGCAGTTAGCTGGAAATCTACCCGTTACTATTCTTGACTGTGTAGTGAGAGCTGATGTACACAATGTCCAATCTGAATAAGTAAAACTGGTACACTCTCCACTTCCTGTATAGGTACAGGACTGAGTCAGTACTGGAGATCCACCAGAGCAACCAGTCGGGGAAGAATTTATCACATTTCTAGACTGGGTACTATCTGATTGACATTCACCCCAAGTGGAATAAATAAAACTCGTACACGTAGTTGTCCCACCTGTACTAGTACCAGATCCCGCTCCCCCCTCACAATCAAAATCACTCCAACTACTAATACCCACATTACTAAGATTGGTTGCCATTAACCATAAAACTGTATTAACAATTACCCATGCACCTAAAACTATAACTACCCCCCAAAGAGCTTGCTTGATAACATTTTTAGCAGACTCCATCATACCACTATTTCCGGCGCTGATGATATACATAATTCCTCCTGCCACAATGGCTACTAGAGCAACTACTATTAAGATGCTTCTACCCCATTCTATAATATCTCTAATGCCCACAATTAAATCACACAGGGTGCATCTATTTGCAAAAACAGAATCTCCACCACAGGGAACTAATCCCCCTGTATCTTTAGCAGCAAAAACAATTTGCGTAAAACAAAAAAGAGAGATTGAGAGAAGAAAGGTTATACAAAAAAATTTAGCAAATTTCATATTTTAGATTAAAATTGGTTTTTATTTTTTATTTCAAGTTTAAAATCACAAATAAAATACTTTATCTACAAAAAATAAACGTGAAGAAATTAGGCAATATTTAATAAATAATTTCTAATTACTATTTACAGCTTTTATTCGATAATCCGCCAAACGAAAAGCTTGATCACTGGTAATATCTCCCCTATTAACATCTTCAATAACCTCCGCCCAGATATTTTCCACTAAATTGGAATTCTTTTTATACCATGATTTAGATATTAGATTACCATAAGCAAACGGACTCAATAACGGATCAGTTTTTTGCTTCTCAATTAAGTCCCTTCTGGCTGCAGGTTTTTTAGTTCTTTCTATATATAGACTAGCCGGATCTATTGCTACCAGATACTCTTTTTCATTTTTAGTCTTGTAATTTATAGCTTTAAATTTTCCGTCATTTTTAAATGTCATATATTTCAAAAGTTGCCAAGACTCATGCACGCGTATTTCATTTGTGATAGGTGTTTTACCTTCTTCCTGCTTGATTTGTTTATTCTTATTAACCACAAAAGACCAATAATTTGCATAATTTACCGGCCTATCACTGGCTATTTGTGGAATAGGAGCTACACCAAAATCTAATTTAGCGTTCTTATTCTTTATTGTGTTGATATGCCAAGAATAATTAATCATCATCCCCAAATCACCTTCATAAAAAGCATCGATTGAATAATGCATCCTTTTATTCCAAGTGTAAGCAGGAGAACTGAATTTAGAAAACTGCGTATAAAATTCTAAAACATTTTTACCGATATTGTAATCTGGCTCAAAACGTGTCTGATCTTTAGTTGGCAACTGCGCTCCATTTTGAAGCAACAATAAGTCAATAAGATCTGTTGATCTGTTTATATTTTCAATTGTCCCCATCGCTATTCCAGATTTTTTTATCTCACTCACCTCATCCATCTTTGTTATTTTTTTGCTATCATCCAATAATTCGCTCCAAGTAGTAGGTGGTGAAGTTATTCCAGCTGCATTAAATAATTCTTTATTATAATATAAAGCTAATGAATCCACACTAAGTGGCGCTCCATATATTTCTCCATTTTTTCCTATAAAATCATTAGCCACAACATCTATAAAGTTGGCTCTAAAATCGTTTTCATTAACTATATATGCAGGAGCTACTGCAACTTTATCTTCAAAACGCGGCATCCAAGCATTATTGACTAAAAATATATCCGGACCATTGCCAGAAGCCATAGCGTTAATAAGCTCTGTCTCATAACTATCTATTGGAATTTTTTTATAGATCACATCTTCTATAAAAGGATTTGCCTTTTGAATCTCTCCCAGCATTTGTTCAAAATCTTCGGTATCATCAAAGCTTCCCCAGATTTCAAGCTTTACCAAATATTTCTGAGATGATTTCTCGGCACAACCAGATAAAAATGGCACCACAATAAAAATTATTAAAGCCAGGGAAAATATTTTTATTTTATATCTTTTTTTGTTTTGAAACATAAGAAAAAATTTAAGTTTTAATAGTTTATTTCTATTTTGATGCAATAATAATATAATGATAGTCTCCAGCGTCAGCTTCTTTCTTAAAAATAAATCCAGCATCAAATATTATTTTAGACAACTCATCTTTCGATATCCTCGAATCTTTATTTGGTCCAATAAAAACATTTTCATTCCATTCCATAGTAAGAATTTTTCCCCCTACCTTCAAAACTCGTTTAGCCTCCTCAAGAATTTTTTGCTTATTTTTATTTTGAAATAAAACATCTTTAACAATAACCCAGTCCAATGTTTCATCCTCCAAGCCTGTCCCTCTTTCTTTTTCAAGATTAGCCCTCCTTGAAACAATGTTATCAATATTATTCATCTTAAGATGACTTTCCAAAGCCTCGATGGCAGAAGGCAAAACATCAAAAGCATAAACGGTCCCTTCCTCGCCGACAGCCTCTGCAGCAGGTAAAGAAAAATACCCAGGACCGCAACCAAAATCGGCTACTCGTTCCCCTTTTTTAATTTCTGCCATTTCTATTATTTTTTTAGGATCGACAAAGGCAAGTTTTTCTTCTTTCGGGGAACCATTTTTAATCTCTGCCTGCTCTTCATTGTTTTGCATAAAAATATATATTAAAACTTACACATCACAAAATAATATTTAAAAAATAAAATTTTGTATGAATTGTTTAGATACACTATTAGAATTAAAGATGCACTATGATATCGATATCTCTTCTTCTATATTTTACAACAAAAAAGCAAAGGCATCAAATTTCAATTACATTAGGCAAGACCATCGGCCTTCTTTCTGTTTTCTTAAAAAGATATTTCCCGACTTCTTCTCTTATTTCGTTGTTTATCATCACCCAGTTAATCTTAGATTTGTCATCCTTATTGGTATTTTTGGCTACTACTTTTTTAACTACCTCCTTGGTCGCGTTTACTAAGTCAAAGTTTTCTTTAACGTAAATAAATCCTCGAGAAGTTATTTGGATACTGCCTGAAATCTTCTTGGTTTTACTATCAATAATAACTGTGATAACAAACATCCCGTCCTGAGCCAAAACCTGCCTATCTCGAAGCACTACCTGACCAATATCTCCTACCCCAAGTCCATCGATAAAGATATAATCCGTTCTAGCTTTTTCTTTGATAATTTCAGCTTTTCCTTTATGTAACTGCAAAATATTACCATTATCCAAAACAAAAATATTATCTTTTTTGAAACCTATTTCTATTGCTAATTTTTCAGCTTCTTTTAAGAAATAATGATTAGCATAGACTGGTAAATAATAATCCGGCTTAATTTGCTTAATTACAGTTTGAATGTCAGAAGCATTACAATGCCCACTAATGTGTACATCCATAATATTAGTATGAATCACATTATCACATTTTCGATAAAGATTATCTTTTAATCTCTGGATAGTTCTCTCATTACCAGGAATAACCGAAGAAGAAAAAACTATACTATCATGTTTGTTTATTTTGATATGGCGATGATTTCCATTTACAATTCTCGACAACACAGCATTGCCTTCTCCTTGAGCACCGGTACAGATTATCACCAACTTGTTTTCTGGATATTTATTTACATCTTTCATATCAATCAAGACATCTTTAGCTGGCTTTATATACCCCAATTGTCTGGCAATTTCAATATTGGTTTTCATACTATATCCATCAAGTGCTACTTTTTTTCCTAGCTTATGACAAATATCCAAAATTTTTCCAATTCGTTCTACTTGAGAAGAAAAGGTAGCAATGATAACTTTTCCTTGAGGGGTACTGATTATTTTTTCTAAATTTTCATACATCTTACTCTCCGGAGCCCCATTTTCACTCCTGTCTGTAGCCCCCAAACTTTCCAACATCAACACAGTTGGCCTAGGCAATTTTGAAAGATATTCATAAGAAACCGTTCTTTGTCCCTTGTCATCTCTGCCGATAGTCCAATCCCCCGGATGAATCACTGTTCCATCTGGAGTTTCCAAAACCACACCCACCGCATCCATTACTGAATGCTCCACCTTAAAAAAACTAACTTTAAAACTACCTAGAGTGATTTTTTGCTCTACATCTTTGATATTTATTATCTTTAATCTACTTACGGAATCTTTTTCATAATCCTCCATTTTCTTTTTTATCAAAGCCAAAGTAAAATCCCTACCTACAATTGAAGGATAATTCAGTTGCTTTAATAAGATTGGAGCAGCTCCAATATGATCAAGATGTCCATGGCTAAAAATAACCCCCCTGATCCTATCTTCCTTACCCTTTAGATAGGACACATCAGGAACGATGTAGTCTACACCCGGCATATCTTCTTCGGGAAATTGAATTCCCATATCCAAAATTACAATATCTGAACCATATTCAAAGACGGTCATGTTTCTACCGACCTCCTCTTGTCCTCCCAAAGGAATAATTCTTAATCCTTTTATTTTTGATACAATTTTAGGAACATCATTTTTAATCTTATGATTCCGATGACCTCCTTTGGAACTAAATTGCTTCTCCCTGTTCTCCTTTATTTTTTGGCCCAATAATTTTATGGCCAAAGTCTTACTTACCTCTTTATTGTTCATACTTCACTATTTAAAAATCATATGCAGTAAAAAAATTCACTATCATAGGTTTTTGTTATTACGTTCACGCTCAAAGCGCAAACAAGTTTTATTAATTTTAAAGATTAAAAGTCTTGCTCAATTTAATTAACAAATCAAATAAAGCAAAGCTTTGCTTAACGAAAGAATAACTTATCAAAAAATTAAAATAAGATTATTTTATCAATTCTTTAAACTCTTCTACCATATCTACTGGCGTTGGATCTGTGCCATACTCAAGAGCTAAATAATAAGAAGTCCAATCTCCCAAACATAAGGATGAAAAAACTTTCTCAAAAACATTATCTCCTCGCATTTCAATAATCTCCACACCCATCCCCTTTTTTTCCATCAGACGACCCATTACTTCAAAGCGTTTTCTGTTTTGAGGATGATCTTCTGCATCATTTAGCATAACGAAGAAAAAATTAGCTTGCGGATTGGTAAATCCCACCATTTCATTATGATTCAACTCTGGGAAATAATTCCAAAAAGCGGGAGTTTTAGCATTTTCGTTAATCTTTATTTTCCAAATATTAGCCACGGCTTTAAAATGAGTTCCAGAATAAATAACTGGAGTTTTACCTACTAATTTTTTAGCCAGAGCTTTTCCTTCTTGTTCCAATTCATCTGTAATCAATCTCAGCCTTTCAGAAACATCGGCCAATTGAGTTACATCAAATTTGATTAAATCAGAATTAATCAATAATTGAAAAATAGAAAAAACGAAATATCCCGTTGCCATTCTCGGCTGAAAATTTTCAAATGGATAGGGAATCTCTATGTGAGCAATATTATTTGCCAAGCACATCTCTTTTATCTTTCCTCCATTGGAGATGCCGATGCAATGCAAATTATTATCCAAACACTCCTGAAAAGAAGAAATTGTCTCTTCAGTATTACCAGAATAAGAACAAATTATGTTCAATGAATCATCATAAGCTTCTACCGGCAAACTATAAAATCTATTTTGAAAAACTTGCAATCTAGCCTCATCTGAATTTTTAAAAGTGTTATTTATAAAAATTCTTAAAACATTTCCTGGCAAAGCCGAGCCGCCCATTCCGGAAATAGTGATTGATTTAAATTTTTTATCAAATTTTATATTACCCGCCAAAGCAAGTCCGTCCATAATCTGAGTATATTCTTCTCTTATAACTTTTTTTAGATTGTATTTGTCTATCTCCATATTTAGAAATAACTGCAAACATAAATATTTGGTAATATTTATATGCTTCTTAATTTTAAAATTTAAATTTTATTTTTACAAGAAAATAATTTAGTACAATTATAAAACATTTTTTAGTTAAAAACAATTCTTATTTTTTAACTCGCTTAGTTTTTATGTACCAATTATTTATACCGGAAAAACGATATTGAGATGAATTTATTTTTTCCATCTCAATCCCTTTAATCTTACTATCTACCACATACAAATAATATGGAGAAAATAAGAAGACTGCCGGCACTTGCTCTTTTATAATTTCTTGAAATTTATGATATTTATTTATTCTTTCACTTCTGTTTATTTCTGCACGAGCTTCTTCGATTAATTTATCCGCCTCAGAATCATCAAACAAAGCCAAATTTAATCCAGGATCTTTTTTCTGGGTGGAATGCCAAAATGAATATGGATCCACATTAAAGCTTGAATCCTGCCCTACTAAAATAGCATCGTACTCCCTTGGTCTGATATAATTTTGCTGAATATCTGAAAATGCTAGCGTTTCAATAGAGACATCAGCACCTATTTTACTCCATTGTTCTTTTAAAATCTCAGCTGTCTTTATTAAATCAGGAGAATCAATGGTTAACAATTTAAACTCTATCTTATCTCCATCTTTAACCCTTATTCCATTATCTCCCTTTTTCCAAGCCGCCTCTTCTAAAACTTTATTAGCTCTATCTATATCAAATTTATTTCTTTCCAAACCAGCATTATATTCATCAGTCCCAGCAAAAAATGGAGCATCCAAAGCAACCGCCTTTCCCAAAAGCGCATCATTGATTATTTGATTTTTATCTGTAGCCAAATCAAGCGCCAAACGAACTTCTTTATTGGCCAAAGAAACATTCTTGTTTCTATTAAAAAATACAGAAAAAGACCACGGGATTTTTAATTCATACAATGAAGTATTTTTTCGAAACACACTCAAATTTCCATTTTGAGAAGAAATACTGCTTATTCCGCTAATTTTTTTACGATTATATGAATCTATTAAGCCCTGCTCATTAGAATAAAAGTTAAAATTGATCTCTCCTATATATGGCCGTCCTTGAAAATACTCATTAAAAAACTCCACCTTATAATCCAAAATATTTCCATCAGAATCTTTGTGATAACTGACATATTTATAAGGACCACTTCCGATTGGTTCTAAATTATATTTAGCCAGATGAAATTTATCGTGATCAATATTTTTCCAAATATGTTCTGGTAAAATTCCCAGGGTCAAATTTTCTAAAAATCCAAAGTATGGATTTTCTAGGATAAATTTAACCGTATAATCATCAATTTTCTCTACTTTTACACCTTGCCAATCTTGACGCAATGAACTCTTGAATAATGGATTAGTTAAAACATTTATGGTAAAAATCACATCATTAGCTGTTAAATCTAATCCATCATGCCATTTTACACCTTTCTTGATAAAAAATGTATATGTCTTACTATCCTCGGATACTTCGTATCTTTCCGTTAAATTATTTACCAATTGTCCACTCTTATCATTTTTCAATAAACTACTATAGATAATACCCGTAACAGCTGCGTCAACTTCATTATTTTGAGACAAAATAGGATTAATATAAGCAGGCTGACCGATTATTCCCTCAGAATAGACTCCTCCGAAATCAGGTACCTCTTTGGTCAAAGAAAAAAATATTTTACCTATCCAAAAGATAAGAGCCGCCACAGAAACTAAAAACAATAGAAAAATAAAAAACTTTTCTTTAAAACTCAAGACTCTTAATATGTAAAACCAACTTTTTCCTGAAAAAATTTTGATACTAATAAGACTTTTTTTAATTATTAAAAATATTCACTATTGCCAATGCAATAAAGATAATCGCCAATACGGCAGAAAAATAAAGCAAGAACTTCTCAAATCCTCTTTTAGCATAATATCCGCCAGTATCGCCACCAAAAACAGCACTCAATCCAGATCCTTTATTTTGCATCAAAATTGAGACTATTAGCAAAACAGATACTATAATTTGCAATACATTTGTAAATTTCATAATATAACATTTTTATCATTTTGTCAATTAATCTGAGCGAGTGAGCGGAATCGAACCGCCATCTCATCCTTGGCAAGGATGTGTAATAACCACTATACGACACCCGCCTCCGCTAAAGCTTCGGCGAGGCAAAGCCCGCTTGCAATATACTTCGACCAAGTAAGGCCCGCTTACACCATACTTCTTTGAGGCAAAGTCTGCTTTTTAACAAATTGCAGACTATAAATTATATAAGTATTTATTTAAGTAAATATTTACGTACATAAATAATTATATCACTTAAACTAAAATTATAAAAATAACTTTAATTCATGTGGGACCAGAGGGATTCGAACCCCCGACCAAGCGATTATGAGTCGCCTGCTCTACCACTGAGCTATGGTCCCAAGGGCGTCTGGGCCAATTTAAAATTTTAAATTGTAATCTGTGCCTAGGGTGAGAATTGAACTCACGACACAAGGATTTTCAGTCCTTTGCTCTACCACTGAGCTACCCAGGCATTTTTAAACGAAAAAACCAAATAATACAGCAAACCGAGATTTTTCAAATTTTTAATTTTTCATTTTTAATTTTTAATTGTTCCTGTGGGCATACCAAGATTCGAACTTGGGACCTCGTCATTACTCGCCGCGGCGAGCACGCTCTAGCCATTCCCTACCCACACCAGTCTTTAAATACCTTTCAAATTTCAATGCATCTTTTCTCGTATAAAATTCTTTCTGGAAAACAATTTTCCATGGACCCTTTTTATATGTCGTCCTATGGAATTTTGATTTACTCAAGGAAGTATCATTATGCATTCGCAATCTCTCACTCAAATCATTTGTACTTCCTGTATAAATCATTTTGTCTAAATTTTCCAAAACATAAACTTTATACATGTGGGCATACCAAGATTCGAACTTGGGACCTCGTCATTACTCGCCGCGGCGAGCACGCTCTAGCCATTCCCTACCCACACCAGTCTTTAAATACCTTTCAAATTTCAATGCATCTTTTCTCGTATA
>JAVEXR010000012.1:0-10117 GCA_034003925.1 Candidatus Moraniibacteriota bacterium | reverse complement strand
TGTGGGCATACCAAGATTCGAACTTGGGACCTCGTCATTACTCGCCGCGGCGAGCACGCTCTAGCCATTCCCTACCCACACCAGTCTTTAAATACCTTTCAAATTTCAATGCATCTTTTCTCGTATAAAATTCTTTCTGGAAAACAATTTTCCATGGACCCTTTTTATATGTCGTCCTATGGAATTTTGATTTACTCAAGGAAGTATCATTATGCATTCGCAATCTCTCACTCAAATCATTTGTACTTCCTGTATAAATCATTTTGTCTAAATTTTCCAAAACATAAACTTTATACATGTGGGCATACCAAGATTCGAACTTGGGACCTCGTCATTATCAGTGACGCGCTCTAACCAACTGAGCTATACGCCCATAACTGTAAACTACATTAATCTTTCCAAAATTCAGCGACCTCATCATTACTCGCCGCGGCGAGCGCGCTCCCTGCCTGCCGGCAGGCAGGTAACCAACTGAGCTATACGCCCTTATCAGGATATCATGAAACCTCATCACCTACCCATCTCTTCTAAACAATGTGGACGATACTGGACTCGAACCAGTGACCCCTTCTTTGTAAGAGAAGTGCTCTAACCAACTGAGCTAATCGTCCATTATTAAATTTGAAACATAAATCTAAAAATATTTCACATTCTTTATTATTGTCGCCACCTGTGCCGCGAGTGGGACTTGAACCCACACGCCCTTTACGAGCACCAGCACCTCAAGCTGGCCTGTATACCAATTTCAGCACCGCGGCTAACTTTTTGTGTTATATATTTTGAAAAGTAAAAAATGAACCTCTTGCGTAAAATCACCTAAATATTATAACGCAAAAAACAAAAAAGTAAAATAGTTTATTTTTTCGCAACATCTTCTTTAGTTTCTTCTTTTTTCTCTTCAGAACTGTTTTCAACAGTAGCTTCAGGAACCTCTTTTTCTACTTCTTCTTCAGCAACTTCTTTTTCTTCTTCAACTGCTCCAAATTTAGCCATATCTTTATATTTCAATCTTAAAGATTTGGCTGATTTGTCTCTAATATAATATAATTTAGCTCTTTTAACTTTAGCTTTCTTAACTACCTCAATTGTATCAATGGAAGGAGAATACACAGGCAAAACCAGTTCCACCCCCACACCATTGGAAACCTTTCTTACAGTTATCGTTGGAGAGCTACTTTGTCCTCCTTTTTTAGCAATAATTATTCCTTCAAAAATCTGAACTCTTTCTTTTTCTCCCTCTTTAATTCTTCGGTGAACCTTAACAATATCACCTGTTTTAAATTCAGGATAATTCTTTGCTTTTCTTTGATTTAAGTTGAACTCTGTCAATGTTTTATTCATTTCTTTATAATAACAAACCAAAAACCGAAGATCTACTCCTCGACTCTTAATTTCATAAATTATCTGTTAAATAAGTCTTATATGAGAATACACTTTTATTTAATATTAGTCAATATACCTCTTATTTTTTTCATCAATCTAGGCATTATTCCCACTGCTACCTCCTAAACTCATCCCTATCATCATTTTCTTTTTTATATAACAACAATATTACAATTTATAATTTCATATCAAAAAAGGAGCCTAGGCTCCTTTTTTAAAATATTCCATTTACTACTATAAGCGATCACATTTTCCATCGCCATTAGCATCAACAAAATTTCCTCCCCTATTCTGTCCGCGCTGACCATCTGAGTTTCCTTTACCCTGTCCATTTCCTTGTCCTAGACCAAGCTCTGCGCGGATTGCATTAGCTTGGGTTGTTTTGCCTTCAAGCATCAACTGACGCATTTCTGCAAAACGAGCAAAGTTTTGTTCAGTTACTCGACGAGTTACACCTCTATCGCCCATTTGCTCTTTCCAAGCATTATAGTCCTTGTTTTCAAAAGCTCTAGTCATTATCTCGTGTCTTTCGGGAGTATAATTTGGACCCTGCTTAGTCGGATCCCCTTGATAAGCATAAGCGCTGGCACCCATTATAGCCAACCCCATAGCCGCTAGAGCTAAACTACCTAAAATTATATTTCTATTTTTCATTGTACTTTGTGCCTTAATGTTAAATATTTTTATTCAATATTTAGCAAAGACTTTTTTAGATTAATTATACTTAATTTTGCTAGCACCCTATATAACGTAACCTAATGAAAAAGTTTTCATTTATCCAAATTATTTTGCAACATTCGTTGCCCCTTACCTGAGCCCATACCTCCTCGACCCACCCAAGGGCGCAATTCTAGAGCCTCAAAAGTTTTATCGTCTTTCTTATTACCTATAATTTTCACCATTTGTCCCACAGAAAAATTTACTGCCGGACGAATTCTGGTTTCTTTACTAAGATTAATAACCCATGACTCACCGCCTAAATCTTCTAGCTGAAATTTGTCTTTTTCAATCTTTGAAATCGTTCCAGCCAAAAGTCCTTCTGCTGGCTGCATCCACTGAACTTCCTTGGTCACCGTGTGCTCCATGGCATAAGGAACATGCTCAACTATCCAATTATTAATCTTTCCGCCTAAATTAAATTTGTAAAAAAATATAGCAACTAGCAGGAGGCTTAAAATGATGACGCTCAGCACTCCCAACCAATGGAAGCGGTAACCCCTTTCGGTATTACGCAAACTGAAAAAAGCCACCACTAAAAATGACAATAAGAATATTAACCAAAAATAAGGCAAAATAGAAACCGAATAAAAAAAGAAATTACGCTGCATGGCTTGATGTAAATCCCAATCCAACTGAGAAATCAAATAATAACTCACAGAAAAGGCCAAAGCACCCAGAAAAACAAACACGCCTACCAAAGACCAATAGAAAGATTTTCTTACTAAAAATTTCCATCGCGGCTCTGGGGCAATATGCTCCTTGTTTATCTTGTTTAAAGTTTTTTGAATTAAATCATTCATATAGTTTAATGACAATTGATATTATTTTTCTTCATTTCTCTTTTTAATACCTCTCTTCCTCTAGAAATAAGCGTAGCCACTGACCCTTTCGGTTTTTTTAAAATATCCATAATTTCTTCATAATCTTTTTCTTCAACAAATCTCAAAATCAATACTTCCTTATATTTTATAGGCAAAGCCTTTATGCATTTTTTTATTTTCTTAACGCAATCTTTGTCAGCAATTTCTTTTTCTACTGACAAACTAGTCTGGATAATTTTTTCCCATTCATAATCTTCTAATGTATTGGTCTGCGGACGAACATTTATCTTACGGAAATGATCCACTATATGATTGTGCGCGATACGATAAATCCAACTAGAAAATTTCATCTTTTCATCGTAGGCATTTAAATTTTGATAAGTTTTAATAAATATTTCCTGTAATAAATCCTCAATGTCATCAGCAGAAAACTGAGTCAATCTTCGGATATAATGAAAAAGTGGACCCTGATAACGCTCCATTAAGACACCAAAAAATTCTGGATTTTTCTTAGCCAAATCTATTAACTGCGCATCATTTAGGCTTGTTTTTTCTTCCATAATTTATCAATTGATTTATCCGTTATCCAATTAATACGTATTTAACTAAAATAGTTTTCACCCAATAAAATTAAAGAGGCATTTTAGCCCCTTGCTCACACCTTTGCCATATCAGATTCCTCAAATCAAAGCTCTGTTACTTTTTTGCTACTACCAAAATATTACCCTTTATTTTCCTGCACTCAATTATGTTAAAGCCACTTTTCTTTAAAAGATTAGCCAAATCATATGTCGTAAAAGCATGATGAAATCGATCAAATCGCTGTCCTTGATTATTTGTAAATGATACATAGCAATCATTGAAATCAAGGGCGCTTTTTTTAAAAATTTTTTCTTTCCAATTTTTTAAAATATTTTTGCGATATCGAGGTTGCCACAAATTCCAAACCGTTACAATGATAAAGCCATCTTTTTTTAACAGCCGATAAAGTTCTCTCATTACTTCCAATCTCAATGTAGCACTAGGCAAATGATGGAAAACTGCGATGCTATAAATAGAATCAAAGTACTCTGAGGGAAATGGCAGTTTTTTAAAATCACTATCTATTTTCAGAAACTGTATTTTTCGAGACTCCCTTAAACCTTCTACATTTTTTTTAGCAGCATTAATCAAGTTTTCGCACACATCCACTCCTACATAATTAATATCTTTATCCAACAAAATCTCCACCAACCTCCCATTACCACAACCAAAATCAAGCACCTGCCCATTTGCTGGGGTAAATTTTTTAATAAATTCCAACTCTCCCCAGAATCTATTTCGGGTCTGAGAAAATTTTTCTGAAATTAACTCATAGCCAATTTCAGTATCTTTTAAAATTTTTTTAACTAATTCCTGTTTCATAGTTTTAGATGTTCTGAATGTTGTAGCTGTTCTAATGTTGAAAATGTTCTAAATGTTTTTCTTCGACTTATATTTATCTGTAATTAGCTTCAAGTCCTAACCCAGCCAATATCTAATATAAAAAATAAAAATGATACAATTACAACATATACAACAATTTCAACACTTAGAACGCTCTGGACTCTTGTCCATTATCATACTACTATTAAATAAGATAATCAATGTAATGCCTACTAAATTAATGAAAAAAATTACCAATCTTCATCATATAAACTTAATTCTAGAAGCTTCTAAAATTAAGTTTAAAAATCCTGAAAAATTCTTAAGCTTTAAAAAACAGTTTTACGGACAAAATAAAATTCCTCAACCAACCACAGCTGATCTACGTGAATTATATAACAAACTCGTTGCCCAAAAAAAAATTCAACCCAATATTTATCTAGAAAAAGCCATGCTTTCTCGAGCTATTCGCACCCAATCTGGCGTGGCAGTCGTCGCAGTACTCACCAAGCCGTCCACTTGCCCAGGTAAATGTATTTTTTGCCCGACTGAAAAGAATATGCCCAAAAGCTATCTCTCCAATGAACCGGCAGTGATGCGCGCTATCATGAATAAATTTGATGCTTACAATCAAGTGCAAAGTCGCTTGCTGGCATTAGAATTAAACGGACACTCCACCGAAAAAATTGAATTAATCGTAATGGGCGGGACCTTTTCTTATTTTCCTAAAACTTACCAGAAAAAATTTATTACCGATTGTTTTCGCGCAGCCAATGAATACAAGGGAAAGTTAAAAGTTCAAAAAGTTGTAAAGTCTATAAAGTTATCAGATAAAAATCTTAAGACAGAACAAAAGAAAAATGAAACTGCCAAACATCGCATCGTGGGATTAACTCTAGAAACTCGACCAGATTATATTGATGAAAAAGAAATCATAAATTTCAGAAACCTAGGCTGTACGCGAGTAGAACTGGGCGTGCAATCAATTTTTAATGATGTCTTAATAAAAAATAATCGTGGACATTTAGTGGCGCAAACAATTGTCGCTACTCAACTTCTTAAAGACGCTGGTTTTAAGATTAATTATCATATGATGCCTGGATTATTGGGCTCTAGCATTTCTAAGGATTTTAAAATGTTTAAAGAACTTTTTACTAACTCAGATTTTAAACCCGATATGCTTAAGATTTATCCCACGGTAGTAACTAAAAATTCAGAGCTTTATGAAATTTGGAAAAGCGGAAATTACAAACCTCTGACTGACAAACAATTTGAAAAATTAATCATCAAAATCAAAAATGAAGCAATCCCCCCCTACACTCGTATTCAAAGACTTATTCGTGATGTTCCTCTTTCCTCTATTGAAGCTGGACCCACTGTCTCCAATCTTCGTCAGGTTATCGAAAAACAAACTCATTGCCAGTGTATCCGTTGCCGAGAAATTAAAGGAGAATATAAAATTAATGAAAAAATAATTCTCGACAGAGTTGATTATGAGGCTTCAGGTAAAAAAGAGATATTTTTGCAATTCGTCTCCCCCGATAAGAAAAAATTGTATTCTCTTTTACGCTTACGAATTTCAAACCATAATAACCATTTTATAAATGCGTTAAAAAATTCTGCCCTCATCCGTGAAATTCATACTTACGGCAAACTCACCGACATAACCAAGTATGACAAAAATTCCCTGCCCGCAAATGCTATAGCTTTGCAGGCGGGCCCTCAGCACATCGGCCTAGGCAAGAAACTTATTCTTGAAGCCGAGCGTATCACTCGCGATGAATTTGGGCTAAAAAAAATCGCCGTCATCTCTGGCGTCGGCGTAAGAAATTATTATCGGAAAAATGGGTATAAACTCAGAGATACTTATATGGTGAAAGCCTTGTAAGTTTTTAAAGTTTACCCTATTAAATCCGCCAGGGCGGTGCAGAGCAATTTAACAGGGTAAATAAAGTTTTAAGGTTTATAGAGTTAAATAATTTTTAAAATAATATTATGTCAAAAATATTCATAGTCTCCGGGCCGGTCATCATCGAAGATAACAAAGTCTTGCTAGATATATCCGGAGATGATAATTTCTGGAAATTTTGTGGCGGAAAAACAAAAGAAACAGAATCACTTCAAGAAACTGCAGCTAGAAGAGCACGCGAAGAACTGGGAATTGAAATTGAAATTTTAGATGAAAATCCATTCCTTCTTCACACCACCAAAGAAACTCCCGAGGGAAATAGTAATGTCATCTTGGTCCACTATCTCGCTAAAAGAATTGGAGAAATAACTTCCGGCGAAGATATTAGAGAGTGGAAATGGATATCTATTGATGAACTGGAAAATGAAAATCTCGCTCCCAATATTATGCCGACCTTGGATTATTTTGGATTTATAAAATAAATAGAAACAAATTTAAAAAACGCGAGGATTCATTCGAATCGCTCGCGTTTCATTTTCTTGAGTTAGGTGGAATTATTTTACGGGGCTTTGGACCATTGCGAGACATTCCGAATCTCGACAACCCTTTTGCAATAGGTTGCTCTCAATGATATTTCCCCTAAAACGCCTGTTTCATTTTTTCTCCTTTTTTCGAGGAATTTGGGCAGGCTCAGCACCTAACGATAACGACGGAGACCACCGCCACATTATCGCCCGATTGAAATTAGGGCAGCGTACGGTGCTGAAAAGAAGAGACAAGGGCCGGGTCAGGTGGCGACAATGGCGGGGGTTTTTCCCTTCGACAACGTACCCTTTTTGGGCGGTGATCGACTATGCATGATATTCCCCTTTCCAGAGATCGTTCTGGTTGGAAGGTTTTTGTCCCTTCATCCTCCGAGTTGACTCTCAGACTGGATGCTCCGGGAAAAATAAATTTTTTCTTGTCTCGCCATAGTTTTAACGAAGGCGGATGGAAAAATTCATTTTTCCCAAAACATCTTTTCTCCAAAATTTAAAGGTACTTAAATTGACAGCACAATATTCGCTCTCGTTGTCAACATTCTTGTATAGCATACTATTGAAATCTTGTCAATACCCCAAGGGCACTATTATCCCTTCTTAACTTAAAACTCCCAATTTATGGCGTGTTTAAAGGGGTTTATTAGAAAATTTTGAATTTTGATTCCCTGCCTGCCGGCAGGCAGGAATTTTGAATATCCAAATCTCAAAATCACTAAAGATTGCCACGCAAACATTGAGTACAATACTTGCTCGCAATGACAGTAAATTATAAACTTTATAAACCTTAAGAACTTTACAAACCCATATCTTATTACCAACTCCCCATTCTTCATTCTTAATTCATTAATTTCATTGCATAATTCTCCCCACTCTGCTACAATAATAGCAACTTGTTCGTGCATCTTTTCGTTCAAATAATTAAATAAGTTTAGTACGCGGTCGAAACAAGATAGTAAAATACAACAACTTAACTACTTATAATTAATTTTATATTTAGTTAAATGCAAATATGGCAAAGAAATTATATGTTGGAAATCTTCCATACACTCTAAAGGATGCAGATTTAAATCAACTTTTCACTCAAGCTGGAGCAGTAGAATCAGCAGTTATCATCAATGATAAAGCGACTGGTCGAAGCAAAGGTTTTGGATTTGTTGAAATGACTTCAGATGAGGACGCTCAAAAAGCTATCGAAATGTTTGATGCTCAAGAGCTTGAAGGAAGAAAACTAACAGTCAATGAAGCTCGTCCAATGCAACCACGAGAAGATCGCGGTGGTTTCAGAGGAGGAAACAGATTCTAATTTATCATGTTGCTCGACCTGTTGTTTGCGAACGACGGGTCTCGCGAGCGACTTGATTTATTTTAGAAACTTTAAAAAACATTCGCTCTCGGGCGAATGTTTTTTGCTTTTTAATAAAAAATGCTCTCTAAATGCCTAATTTCCAGAATATCTTTACCGTTTTGACCAAATAAAATACTCACCGCATCTAATCGATAATCACACTCCCAAAGATTTTTTTCACGGACGTAAGCATTGATAATTTTTTGCAATTTATCGAGCTTATCTCGGGTAATATTTTCTTCAGGTAAAACCACTGTTATTCCGTCAGAAATTCTACTTTTAACTTCCACGAAAACAATCTGCTTGTCTTTTTTGGTGACAATATCAATCTCTCCCAATCTTTTACCTGTTTTATTTTGATAATTAAATTCAATAATTTTAAACCCTTTTTTCTTTAGATATTTTCCTGCCACCTTTTCACCCATGCCTCCAATATTTTTTTCTTTGTTTTTATTCCAAAACATATTAGCATGTTAGCACATTAACACGTTAGCATTTTAACATATCAACATAGCAACATTAAAAAAGAGTTAGTCTTTAAGAACTTTACGAACTTTAAAAACCTTATAAACTCTTGTATTTATCTTTCCAACTCTCTCAATTCACCGATTAATTCCTTTTCTCTTCGGCTTAGTTTTTTGGGCACCACTACTCTTATTTTTACATGGTGATGACCCCTACCACCACCACGCAAAAATGGAACTCCCATATTTCGAATTCTAAATATTTCCCCATTTTGAGTTCCTGCAGGAATTTTCATAGAAACCTTTCCCTCAATAGTTTCCACATCTATCTTATCCCCCAGTGCTGCTTGAGCAAATGAAATTTTTTCTTCCGAATTTATATTATCTTCTTCATCTCTGATGAATTTTTCATGTCTGAGTACATGCACATTGATAAATAAATCTCCACTAGGTGCACCAAATTTTCCAGCTTCACCCTCACCTCGCACTGAAATCGTCTGTCCGCTATTTATTCCGGCAGGAATTTCTATAGGGATAATCTTCTCCTCTTTATGAATTCCTTCACCATGACACTTTTTACATTTTTCAGCATAAACCTTTCCCTTTCCCTTACATCTGTCACATACTACCTCCTGAGCAATTGTTCCCAAGATAGTTCTGATTGATTTTCTTATCTTTCCTGCTCCTTGGCAATCGGGACAAGTCTCTTCTTTTGAACCAGGTGCTCCCCCGCTCCCACCACAAACATCACAAGTTACATTTTTATATAATTTAATCTCTTTTTTTGTACCATTAACCATCTCAGCAAATGTTATTTCAATATCAGTTTGAATATCTCTGCCAGTTTCCTGATGACGACTACTTCTACCTCCACCAAAAATATCTGAAAAAACATCTTCCCATCCTCCAGCTCCGGAAAAACCCCCAAAACCACCTTGCCCAAAACCTTCAAAACCAGAAAATCCACCATTCCCTCCAGCTCCATTGAAAGTTTGCCCAAACTGATCATATTGAGCACGCTTAGATTTATCAGATAAGACTTGATATGCCTCATTGATTTCTTTAAATTTATTTTCATCCCCACCTTCTTTGTCAGGATGATATTTATGAGCTAATTTTCGATAAGCTTTTTTTATTTCTTCTTCGGAAGCTCCTTTTTCCACTCCCAATATTTTATAATAATCTGCCATATGTTAAATATTTTAATATTCTTAATTTCTATAATAATTTAACACAAAATAAAAAAATTAGCAATCACCGTGAATGAGTGCTAAAAAAATAATCCTTTATAAAACCGCACTTTAAAAACTACCTTTATCTATAAGCGGCACAAAAGTAAAACCCGGATATTCTTCTTCATAAAATTCATTCTCTCCTCTCTTCTCTAAATAATGCAGATAATTATGCACGGGAATAACCAATTTGCCTCCGATTTTTAATTGATCTTTCAGCTCTTGAGGAACTTTCTTAGCTGAGGCTGAAACTAATATCCTATCATAGGGAGCTCTTTGTGGATATCCCAAACTTCC
>JAVEXR010000058.1:0-6084 GCA_034003925.1 Candidatus Moraniibacteriota bacterium | reverse complement strand
ATTTAACACAAAATAAAAAAATTAGCAATCACCGTGAATGAGTGCTAAAAAAATAATCTTTTATAAAACCGAACTTTAAAAACTACCTTTATCTATAAGCGGCACAAAAGTAAAACCCGGATATTCTTCTTCATAAAATTCATTCTCTCCTCTCTTCTCTAAATAATGCAGATAATTATGCACGGGAATAACCAACTTGCCTCCGATTTTTAATTGATCTTTCAGCTCTTGAGGAACTTTCTTAGCTGAGGCTGAAACTAAAATCCTATCATAGGGAGCTCTTTGTGGATATCCCAAACTTCCATTTATGTTATAAAATTCCGCTACTTCTTTTCCTATTTTTCTTATTTTTTTAACATTTTTTCTTCCAAAATCACACAATTCCTTTATTCTCTCTAATGATATAACTTTACCTTTTTCTCCCACTATGTAGGCTAAAAGAGCCGTTGTCCAACCTGAACCACTACCAATATCTAAAATTTTTTGACCTTCGCGGGGATCTAACAACTCCATCATTATTGCCACAGTAGTTGGCTGAGAAATTGTCTGACCATAACCTATCGGCAAAGGAACGTCTGCATTTGCACTCAGTTCGAGTTCTGGCAGCACAAAATCAACTCTTTCCACATTGCCAAAAGCCTCTATGATAGAAGTTGTTCTTAGATAACCTTTTTTCATCAGGTCATTAGTTAATCTATTCATAAAAGTTTTTTTAATTCAAATTATTCACCAATTACCTGCACCAATACATCCCTTTTTCTTCCTCCGTCAAATTCAACAATAAAAATATTTTGCCTATCTCCTGTCATTATTTTCCCTTTAGATACAGGAATCGTTTCGCTGACTCCCAGTAAAATTGATTTTGCATGAGAGTGTCCATTACTTCTACCATCTGACCTAACCGCATTATTACGCAACTCAAATAAATCATGAGAATAATGATCCTCTACCGGAACTAGCCTATAAAGAACTCTCATAAAATCCTGCATCAACATTGACTCATTATGGTTTATGGCTATTCCCATAGTAGTATGGGGACAAAAAATAGTCACCTGCCCCTCTCGAATACCAGAATTATCTATAACCTCCTGAACCTTGCTGGTGATATCCATAAATTCAACCTGAGTTTTACTTTCTAAATCTACTCTCACATTGTGTATTTTCATATTTTTTATCATCTGCCAAAAAGACAGAGTAAATTAAGTTATTATTTTAAACTATCCTGTAATGCTTTGGCAGCTACTTCAGGCTGAATCATGGAAATTTCAATGCCTGTCTCCAATTCAAACCCAGCCCAAGTAGAAGTATGTGGCAAAATTTCTATGTGCCAATGATAATGACGGTAATCCTTCCCATCGCAAGGCGATGTGTGAATATAAAAATTATAAGGAGGATTATTGGCAGTTCTTTTTATTGACAACAGAGCATTCTTAAAAACTTCCGCCAATTGAATTTTTTCCTCATCGGTAATTCTTTCAAAATACGGACTATGTTTCTTGGGCATAACCCAAATCTCAAAAGCACTTCGACTCGCAAACGGACAGAAAGCGATAAATCCATCATTTTCAGAAATGACTCTTATTCTATGTTTGGCTTCATATTCAACCATTTCACAATAAACACATTTTCTTAAACTTTTAAAATACAATTCAGCTCCATCTAATTCTTGTTTTATGTATGGCGACACAACTGGAATAGCAATCAGTTGTGAATGAGGATGAGCAATTGACGCTCCAGCTTCTTTTCCGAAATTATGAAATATCGTTATATAGTTAACACTTTTCTTTTTCATTAAATCCAAATACCTATCCTGAAAAGCGTCAAAAACCTCAGCTATTTCAATAGTTTCCAAGTCAGGTAAATGCTTTTCATGATCTCGAGTCACTATTATTTCATGATAACCCGTACCGGTCATAGCGAAGTATGGACCCTCTTCCAAGGGTTTTGGCACCCTTCCTCGAGAAAAAGCTGGATATTTGTTTGGAAAAACACGCAATGTCCATTCACTGTCATTCTTAGAATAAATCAAAATATCTTTTTCTTGACCACTTTTAACGGGATCACAAAACAAACAATCATCATTGTCTTTATCATCACTTAACTTATGAGTACTATATTCAGCCTTAGAAAAATCCTCCGGCCGCTTAGCTCGCCCAGTGGCAATAACTACCCAGTCTCCCGTTATGATATCCTGCCTCAATTCAGATTCAGGTATTATTTTTTTTTCTTGACTAGAAATAACTTCAGCTTCTTTTTTTATTTTTTCTCCCTCCAGAGAAATATTTATTTGCATTTTTATTTTTATTTACCCTGTTAAATTTTTATTTTTATTTAACTGATTTTTTTATCAAACAAAATTTATTTCTTCATTTCACTTACTTTTTTTTCCAGTTGATATACACCTCTTATCATATTCCATTTCACGCTAAATAAATCCTTAAAAGTACTGATGTATCCGCTAATTCCAACCGTACTATCACCACTATCAATCCATTCTACTGGAACTTCCACAATTTTATAGCCCAACTTTTTGCCAATCATCAGCAGTTCAAAATCAAGACCCCACCTATTTACAGTGGTGCGAGGAATTATGTCATGAGTCGCTTCTTTAGTGAAAGCTTTAAATCCACACTGGGTGTCCTTCATTCCCCAGAGCCCTCCCACTATTTGAATTAAAAGATTTCCACCATTCCCCAGCCATTCTTTCCAAACTGGTTGATGAACTTTAACCTCAGATTCTGCCATATCTCTTGATCCGATTACTATATCAAAATTCTCATCTTTAAATTTTGGCAAAAATCTATCCAACATCCCTATTGGAGTAGCTCCATCCATATCGGTAAAAACAATTATATCTCCATTAGCTTTCATCATACCTTCTCTGACAGTAAAACCCTTTCCTTTATTTTCTTTTCTATCCAAAACCACTACATTTTCCAAACTAGCTGCGTATTCTTTAGCTAGGGTGGCAGTATTATCTGTTGGCCCATCTAAAGCAATTAATATTTCATATGTAAGCGATTTATTTTTAAAATATTCAACAATTGATTCTAAGTGCTTTTTCATTTTATCCTTTCTTACTTCTTCATTGTATGTTGGTATCACTACTGATACATATGGGTTATTATTTTCCATTTCGTTGTTCTTTATTAAAATTTAAAAATAAAAAAATATACATTAACTCAACTAAATTATACTACTTTTTATAAATTTATGCCAACACACCTCCTTAAAAAAATAGAACAACTTGCTTGAGCTAAAAATAAATTTACAACTATTTATTTTTCCTTAAAAAAGCTTCAATAAATTCATCAATATTACCATTTAAAACACTTTCTGGATCAGTGCTTTCAAATTCACTTCGATGATCTTTAACTAGTTTATATGGATGCACCACGTAAGAACGAATTTGACTCCCCCACTGAGCACCTTGATGTTCTCCTTTCAATTTCTTTTTCTCCAGCTCCTGCTGCTCTAAAAAATTTCTGTGTAATTTGGCTAGCAAAAGCTTCATGGCTCGCTCTTTATTTTGCAATTGTGATCTCTCTGTCTGACAAGCCGCTACGATATTAGTTGGCAGATGCGTAATGCGCACTGCACTATCTGTAGTATTTACACTTTGTCCACCTGCACCAGAGGATCTAAATGTATCAATCCTCAAATCCTCATCCTTAATTACCACCTCTTTAATATTTTTAATTATTGGTAAAACTTCAACCAAGGCAAATGAGGTTTGTCTTAAATTATCCGAATTAAAAGGTGACAACCTAACTAAACGATGGGTTCCAGCCTCTCCTTTTAACAATCCGTAAGCATACTTGCCTTCTATTTCAAAAGTAACACTTTTTATTCCCGCCTCTTGGCCTCGAGCCTCATCAATTATCTTTGTTTTGAATTTTTTTATTTGAGCATAACGAAGATACATCCTAAAAAGCATTTCTGACCAATCCTGAGCATCTACTCCCCCTGCTCCAGAATGAATGGAAACTATTGCACTATTTTTATCATATTCACCACCTAGTAACGTATCGATTTCCAATTCCCCAAGATCTCTTTCTGTTTCTATGATTTGTTTTTCCAATTCAATCAATTCACTATCATTAGAAACTCCTGTCAAAAATTCCTCAAAATAATCTAATTTATCACTTATATCCTCTATTTTTCCCAAAGTCTTTTTGAGCTCTTCTAATTCTTGCATTATCAAATTAGCTTTTTCGTGATCATTCCAAAAATCATCCTCATTCATTTCAAAGCCTATCTCCCTAATCCTATTTTCTTTTTTTTCTGCGTCAAAGACATTCCCGCAAAGACGGGAGCTTACTTTTTAATTCTTCTACTTTTTTATTCAAATCAATCATCTTTTATTTATTCAACAACTTCTTGTGAGACCATTGTCTTTCTTAGTTCTTCTTGTGCTAATTTCATGGTGGACTTAAAATTTTCTATGGCTAATTTAACTTCATTTTTTCTAGTTTCTCTTAGAGTTTGAATTGTTGCTTGAACTTTTTTTGCTTCATTAACTTTTACTCTATGAGTTTCCCTAGCTGATTTTATATCATCTTTTAATTGAGTCATTACATTATTCAAATCTTCAGCACTAGCATCATCACCACAAGAGTTTTTTGCTTTAGCGATAGCTGAACTTATATTTTTTTCAAATTCATTTCTAAGAGCTGTCATAGTAGATGTTCTGGCTTGAATAGCTAATTCAATACCTTTATTCATATCATCTTTAGCCGCATCAATCGCTTCTCTTCTTGTTCTTATTGCTGATTCAACTGTGTTTCTAAACTTTTCAACAGCCGCCTTCTTTTCCTGATTATCTCCAGTTTGATCTTCTAGCTCCATAAAAAACCTTTCTCTATTCTCATCCCTTATCGTTCTTCTTTGTTCCAATTCATCATTTTTAGTAGTACCCAGTTCTTTCATTTCCCTTACTCTATTTTCTGAGCGTTCTCTTAATTTAGTACCTTCATTTTCAATCTTCTCCTCTAGTCTTGATATCGCATTATCCAATCGAGTACACATTTTTTCAACCTTTTTATCCTCTACTGCAGCCTTTCTCTCATCCATGGTATCACTTTTATTTGGACCGACTGCCTGAACGCTACTAATAGAAATTCCTGATAATACGGCTACTGTAGCTAAGCTTAAAAATTTTATATTATTTTTCATTTTTTTCATCCCGTTAAATTATGCTGATTTGCATTATTCAACTAAGATTGTTAAAAACCAATTAATTTATTGAAACAAAAAAATCTGACTAGTAAACCTCTTCTTCAACTGAATCCAAACTGTCCACTTCATCAAACTGAGCATCATCTACAAAATCATCAGACAAATCATCTGCATCTTCTTCAAAATCGATATCTTCTTGAGTTAAATCAACTCTTGTTTCTTCAGCTGGCTCAATATTGTCACTTTCTAGACTATTATCATATCTATCCATAATTATATTCCCAGTTTTATCATCATTAGATTGGTTAATTGCCATCATTAAAAATACCGTACACACTATAACTGCCACTCCGATAAAAATCCAAAAATAAGCATTTTTTTTCATATTTTCTAATCCGGTTAAATCATACTAGCTCGCATCATTCAACTGGAATTCTTTTTTTATTTTAATTATTTACTTTCCCATATTATACCATTTTTATATTTCAAACACAAGTCAATAAACATATCTAGCCACAGAAACACTCGATTTAAAATCTCAACTACTAAGAAAACTTTTTAAATCAATAATTTCCCGGGGTTTGACTTAAGTCCTCGATAGAGATAGAATTTACATGAGCTTTAATGGTATAAAAACACACTATGATAAATCAAATTAAAAATATAAAGAAGGAATATTTGGAATTACAAAATCAGCTAAATTCTCCAGAAATGATCAATAATCCGTCTCAAATGGCCTCCTTGGGAAAAAGACAATCTGAGCTGGAAAAAATAATGTTTTTCATTAATCGCCTAGACTCTATTGAAGTAGAAATGCGAGAAAATGGAGAAATTATCAATTCCCAAGAGGACGCTGAAATGACCGCTATGGCTATTGAAGCTAATACTCAATTATCTCAGGAGCAG
>JAVEXR010000011.1:0-29764 GCA_034003925.1 Candidatus Moraniibacteriota bacterium | reverse complement strand
AATAAACCGTTATGGGTAAGAAAATTGCATTGAAAACAGTCAGAACTTTCATGGTCAAATTCAACTTGTTGGAAAGGAGGGAGTTGTTGGTTTCCTCCAATGACTCGATAGTTTCTTTGGCGCTTTCTAGTGAGCTCCAGAGCCTGATATTGGTGCCTACTAAATCTTGGTAATATGCCCTTAGGTCACTGCTTATAAATTTGGTATCCATTTGTGCTAGGGACTCCAGGATAGATCGTTGAGGTTTGAGGGCTCTTCTGAAATTTAATACATCTCTTTTGGCGATAGAAATTTCTCTAACCATTTCTTTTTCCTCTCCGTTGAAAACATGATTTTCTATGATATCAATATTTTTATGGATGTGATCCAATCTTGGAAAACAAGATTCTATCAAGGTTTCTATGAGGTAATACAACAGATGGGCCGGGGTAGCATTCATATAAATCCTCTTTTTGCCTTCGCTACTATTTAGCTTTTCAAAAAAGTCTGTCAATTGAAAGATTTTGTGATCATGTCCAGTAATTAGATGATCTTTGGTGATGACAATATCTAATTCTCCTGGATAGGTTGTCCTTTCTACCGCATCAAAAAGAGGAATGTGCAAGGTTAAAAAGATACAATCAGGGTAAACAGTGGCCTTGGGACGAATGGTTGGAGTGATAAATTCTTCTATGGCTAAAGGGTGAATATTGAAATGCTCTTGCAAATAGCGCGTGCTAGAAGAGTCCGGATTTTCAAAATCAATCCAGGTTATATTATTAAAGGAAGTTTTTTTCATTTTTATTTTATATTATGTGTGTTTTAAAAATTGTTATTTTTTTAAAAAGCATATATCATCATTATATAACCTATTTATCTTATTGGCAATGAAAAAAATAGCCTTATTACTGATTAGATTCTATCAAAAAGTACTTTCACCTGATCAAGGTTTTTTGAGTTATTTTTTTTCAGAAAGATTTTGTCGTTTTCATCCTACTTGCTCAGAATACACCTATCAAGCTATTGATAAGTATGGAATTTTTAAGGGAATTTGGCTGGGGCTAAAGAGAATCGTAAGATGTCATCCTTGGAATGATGGAGGTTATGATCCATTACGATAGTTTGTAAAGTTTCTAAAGTTTATAAGGTTTGTAAAGTATGAGTTTGTAAATTTGGGAGTCAATAAGCTTCAATTGATTGTCTTAATAATCGAGAATTATTTAAATCTTTGTCTTTTTTTGTTTTAGATAATATAATAGGGGAGTTGGTTGTCTTTTTGTTTTTATGGAAAAAATATACAAATTAATAATTTTTTTGTTGCTAGTTTTAATAGCGATTTCCTCAGGCGTCTATACTTATGCATTTTCGTCATATTTTACATTGGTTCCTCAATTGGAAAATAATAATTTTTCAGAATTATTGCCTAGTGATAATGTGGTTATCAATTTTTCCAAACCGATTGATGCTAAATATTATAAGGATAATATCAAGCTAGTGCCGGAAACTCCAATGAAAGCAGTGATGGATGATTCAAGGACGAGGATAATCATTACTCCTAAAACAGCTTGGAAAGTGGGTACGGCTTACCAGATAAATCTTCCTGATGGTCGAGCTAAAAATTTTATGCAAATAAAATCAGGTGAGTTTAATTTTGAAACAGTCGGTTATCCAAAAGTTACTGAGGTTACTCCGGCAAATGGAGCAGTGGATGTGCAGTTAGATATCGAAGATCCAATTGTGGTAAAATTTGATAAATCTACTAAGGATTTTTTTATTGATTTCAGGCTTAGTCCGGAGGCAGAAGTCAAATATAAAAATAATGAGGAAAAAAACCAATTTGAAATCCTTCCTCAGGAAAATTTAGCAGATGATACTTTGTATACTTTGACAATTTTTGCCAAGGCTAAAAATGCTAAAGATGAAGATTATTATCGGATTCATCGTATATCTTTTACGACTTTGCCACCCAAACCCATTTCTTGGGCCCAGGATTTAGCTCAAAGGGTAGAGCAGGCCAAAAGATTTACGGCCGTTAAAATCAAAGAAGGGAAATATATTGATGTAAATTTATCTACTCAAATTATGACAATTTTTGAAAATGGCAAAGTGATAAATTCTTTTTTGATTTCTTCGGGTAAACGCGGAATGGATACTCCCAAGGGAGAGCATCAGATTTATAATAAACATCCGCGCCCTTGGTCAAAAAAATATGGACTCTTTATGCCTTTTTGGATGGCCATTACTTCAGATGGAAAATTTGGCATTCATGAACTTCCTGAATGGCCGGGAGGATACAAAGAAGGACAGAATCATTTGGGCATTCCTGTCTCACATGGCTGTATGCGATTGGGGGTAGAGCCAGCAGAAACAGTTTATGGCTGGGCAGAAATTGGAACAAAAGTAATTGTGTATTAAAATAGTTTTTAAAGTTTGTAAAGTTATAAGGTTTATAAAGTGAATTAGAATTTTTTAATAATCTAATAACTAATAACCAATAATAAAGAATTAAGTATTATGCCGTTAGATTTTTTTTCTAAAACAAGATTGCCTGAAAAATTACCTGTTGAAATGAGTGAGATTATTGGTGATTTAAAAAAATCCACCAGTAAAGAAGAATGTTTGAAAAAAGTCTATGATTTATTGAGTGGCAAATATCAAGGCGCTCGAGTGCAAACTTATTTAAAATTTCCAACTATTTTTAAAAAAGATATCAATCTTATTTGGAGTCAGAAGGGATTTCTGCATTGCACGAATATTAATTATGTGGCTAGAATTTTATTGGTAGAAAGTAACTTTTTTGAAGAAAAAGATATAACTCTAAGATGGACTTTGATTTGGCACATTTCACCGCATCAATATCTGAAAGTTAAAGTTGCTGAGAATAAATTTATCAATATGGACATTTGGGCTAAAAATTATGGAATAGAATTTGGAGATTATGCCAAAGGATTCAAGTAAGAGGTTGTAAATTTAAGAATTTAGGAATCTGAGAAGTTAATAATTCAGAAATCCAACAACTAATAACTAATAACAAAGAACTAATACTATGGAAATAATTCAATCAATCACACTAGGGATTGTGCAGGGGTTAGGAGAATTTTTACCAATTTCATCGACGGCCCATTTAATCTTAGTGCCATTTTTTACTGGCTGGAGAGATCCTGGCTTGGCTTTTGATGTGGCGATGCATGCCGGGACGCTTTTAGCAGTGGTGCTTTATTTCTGGCGGGATTGGGTGGAGATTTTGCAAAGTGCTTTTGGGGGTGATAAATTTAAAAGTCAAAAATATAACCAAAATATTTTATGGCTCTTAATTATCGGGACAGTTCCTGGGGCATTAATTGGATTTTTTTTAGAAGACTTTGTAGATGGTGTTTTTAGAAATCCTTATTTGATTGCTACTACGCTAGCTGTTTTTGGTTTGATTTTGTTTTTATTAGATAAATACGCTACGCACGAAAGGGAACTAGATAAGATTAGTTTAAAAGACGTTTTGATTATTGGGTTAGCTCAGGCTGTAGCCATCGTCCCGGGAGTATCGCGTTCAGGAGCGACAATTTCGGCAGGATTGGCGCTAGGCCTTAATAGAGTGAGTGCAGCCAGATTTTCTTTTTTACTCTCTACGCCGATAATCCTGGGCGCTACTTTGAGCCAACTTCCTGATTTAATAGAGGGAGGGATTAGCAGGGGGATAATTTTGGGAGTGATTATTTCGGCAGTGAGTGGTTATTTGGCTATAAAATATCTGATTAAGTTTGTTGAAAATTATAGTTATAAAGTTTTCTTTTGGTATCGATTAGCTTTGGCGATTATAATAATCGTTGTAATTAATTTGCGGTAAGAAAGCATCGCGGCGCGTTCCTATCATAAAAATTAAAAAAAGGGAATTAATGATTTTTACTAAACTATGTCTTTGTAAATAGTTTAGTAATTGGGGAAATAATTTTTTGGCACGATTTTTAATTATACACCAAAAACAGCAAAAAGTCAATGATTGGCGAGTTGCTGAATTTGCGGTATTATTAAGGTACTTAACTTTGTGAGGTAATTTTTAATTTTGTTTATTTTTATGACAACAGCAATTATTTTTATTTTGATTTTGGGAGTTTTGATTTTCGTTCATGAGTTGGGACATTTTTTAGTAGCAATTCGTAATGGTATCAAGGCGGATGAATTTGGCTTTGGTTTTCCGCCGAGGATTGTGGGCGTAGTTAAAAATGACAAAACTAAAAAATATGAAATAATTTGGGGTGAAAAGAAAGTCAAATCAAGAAATACAATTTTTTCTCTGAACTGGATTCCTTTAGGAGGTTTCGTAAATATTAAAGGAGAAAATGGAGCCAACAATGATAAGGATAGTTTTGTGACAAAATCAGCTTGGACAAGGGTAAAAGTTTTAGCTGCTGGGGTAACAATGAATTTCATCTTAGCTTGGTTTCTATTGGCAATTGTTTTTTTCCAAGGAGCGCCAGAAGCTATTGAGGACACACAAAAGGTAAAAGATGCTAAAGTGCAAATTTCTCAAGTAGTGGATGGGACACCCGCAAAAGAAATGGGTCTAGCTGTCGGAGATCAAGTGATAAAAATTTGTGCTAACAAGAGTGCTTGCCAATACGTAAGCAAGGTTGAGGAATTAAAAAGTTATATAAACAAAAGCAAAGGAAGAGAAATAGTTTTGACTGTAAAAAGAGGGGCAGACACTTTGGAATTAAAAGGTACTCCGCGAGTGGAATTTCCATCTGACCAAGGCGCCTTGGGAGTAGGACTCGCTCGAACAGCTTTGATCAAATATCCCTGGTATGAGGCTATAGGCAGAGGGCTGGAAGCAGTGTTTGATATGACTATTTTAATCGTGACAACTTTGTTTTCTTTGCTAGGGCAACTCATCATGGGTAACAAACCGGCAATGGATGTAGCAGGACCAATCGGCATTGCTATTATGACCAAACAAGTGACCGCTTTGGGTTGGACATATTTGTTGCAATTTACCGCGGTACTTAGTATTAACTTGGCTATAATTAATATATTACCTTTTCCGGCTTTGGATGGGGGTAGAATATTTTTTATCTTAATTGAAAAATTAAAAGGTTCGCCAGTTAATCAGAAATTTGAGAATATCGCTAATTCAGTGGGGTTTTTGCTGTTGTTATTGTTGATGGTGGTGGTAACTTTTCATGATTTTATCCAATTTGAGTTAATAGATAAAATAAAGAATATATTTTAATTTTTCTAAAAATTAAAATAAGATACAAATTACAAGAGACAATTTCCAAATAAATTTCAAATATCAAATTTAAAATTAAAAAAGAAATACTGCGATTTGAGTTGTTTGAATATTAAAACTTTTAATTTGTTTGTATCCTTGTTTCTTGTCCCTTGTTACTTTGTTTGCCTAATAATTGTTTGACCATAAACTGTATTTAGAATAATATTAAGCTATATGAAACAATCAAAATTATTTACTAAAACATCCAAAGATTTTCCCAAAGATGAAGTATCAAAAAATGCGCAGCTTTTAATCAAGGCTGGTTTTATTCATAAGGAAATGGCTGGAGTGTATACTTTTTTACCTTTAGGACTTCGAGTTTTAAATAAAGTAAATGACATTATAAGAGATGAGATGGATAAAGTGGGGGGTCAGGAAGTTTTTATGACTGTTTTGCAGCCCCAGGAGCGTTGGGAAAAGACTGGCCGGTGGAATGACGAGGTCGTTGATAATTGGTTTAAGACCAAGCTCAAAAATGGCTCTGAGGTGGGAATGGCTTTTACGCACGAAGAGGCTATTACTAATTATATGCAAAGATTCATTTCTTCTTATAAGGATTTGCCTTTTTATGCTTATCAGATTCAAGAGAAATTTAGAAATGAGGCGCGGGCTAAGAGTGGTATTATGCGAGGGAGAGAATTTTTGATGAAAGATTTGTATTCTTTTTCGAGAAGTAAGGAGGAGCATGATAAGTTTTATGAAGAAATTACTCAGGCTTATTTAAATGTTTTTAATCGAGCTGGGATTGGTGAAAAGACTTATCTGACTTTTGCCTCGGGAGGAACTTTTTCCAAATATTCCCATGAATTTCAGACTGTTTCAGAGGCAGGAGAGGATATTGTCTATATTGATAAAGAAAAAAATATTGCCATCAACGAAGAAGTTTTTAATGATGAAGTCTTAGCTGATTTGGGAGTTAAGAGAGAAAATTTAATACAAGAAAAATCAATAGAAGTGGGAAATATTTTTTCTTTGGGCTATAAATTTTCCGAGGCTCTGGAGCTGACTTACAAAAATGAAGAAGGGAAATCAGAATTAGTTTATATGGGCTCCTATGGAATTGGACCTAGCCGATTGATGGGCACCATAGTAGAGCTATTGTCGGATGAAAAAGGGATCGTATGGCCTGAGAGCGTAGCGCCGTTTGCTGTTCATTTGATAAGTTTAAACAAGGATGAAGAGGCTCAAAAAATTTACGACACTTTGACTGAAAATAATATAGAAGTTCTATTTGATGATAGAGATGTGCGGGCAGGAGAAAAATTTGCCGATAGTGATTTGATTGGTATTCCGTATCGAGTAGTGATCAGTGATAGATCTATTGAAGCGGGCGGAGTAGAATTTAAAAAAAGAAATAGTACAGAAAGTGAGATTATTAAAATTGAAGAGTTGTTGGGTAAAATAAAAAAATAATTTTTTAAAAACATTATGCAAGCTATGATCGCTTCTTTATTTTCAGGTACGTCCAAGGAAGTGGTTACTTTTTTCTTAGCTATGATTCCAGCTATTGAATTAAAGGCCTCAATTCCAATCGCTATTTTAAGATTTAATTTATCTCCTCAGGTGGCTTTTATGTGCTCAGTTTTAGGAAGTTTATTGATGGGAGTTTTAATTTTTGTTTTATTTAGGTTCTTGTTTAAGACATTACTGAATAAGATGAAATTTATAAACAAAGCTCAGGAAAATAGATATGGTAAGAAATATAAAATAGGAGAGGGAATGCTTATTATATTTCTTATAGCAGTTCCTTTGCCTGGATTTGGTAGTTTTTTAGGAGCGATAGTAGCTAGCCTTTTGCAAACTAAAATTAATAGAATGATGATTTATCTTGTTTGTGGAAATTTTTTAGCTGGAGGAATTGTACTGGCAGCGATAATGGGACTTAAATTATAAAATAAAAATAAATTTATGAAATTAGTAATTGGAAATTTAAAGATGAATCTGCTCTCAAAAATGGAGAGAGATAAATATTTAGAAAGTCTTTCAAGAAGCCTGGAGGGGAAAGGTTTTAAAAATGTGAGTTTTGTTATCTGCCCACCCGTCATTCACTTGGGAGTTTTTTCCAAAAAGACAAGCGGTTTGGGTATTTCTTTGGGTGCACAAAATATTCATGAGGAAGCGAGTGGGAGGTTTACGGGAGAGATTTCTGCTCCAATGGTAAAAGATTTCGGTGCAGAGTATGCAATAATTGGGCATAGTGAGCGAAGGAGATATTATTTCGAAGATGATGAAATGGTGAATAAAAAAATAAAAATAGCTCTAAAAAACAATCTGGTTCCTGTGGTTTGTGTCGGAGAAACTATGGAGGAGAGAGCGGCTAATGAGATAAAATATATTATTTCGGCGCAACTCGCAGAGGGTCTGAAGGACATTCCTAGAACAAAAATCTCTCAAATAGTGATAGCTTATGAACCCATTTGGGCTATCGGTAGCGGGCAAACTCCTACTAGTGATGAAATTATGGAAGTGCGAATTTTGATGCAAAAAATATTAAGTGATAAATTTGGGTTAAGCTTAGAAAAGATGCCTCGGTTTATTTATGGTGGGTCAGTTAATTTTAAAAAAATAAAAGAAATTTGTATTGAAGCTGGAATGCAGGGCGTGTTGGTAGGTGGGGAATCTTTGCATCCTAATGATTTTATTAAGATAGGGGAGATTTTAGAAAATAATTAGTAATATTAAAACAATGATAACAGAAGTAAAAAAGATTTTAGATGACGCCAATAGTGGCAATTATGCAGTGGGGGCTTTTAATGTGATAAATTTGGAATTTACTCAAGCTGTTTTGGAGGCTGCTAAAGAAAAAAAATCTCCAGTGATAGTTCAGATAACAGAAAAGACTATGGATTATGCTGGAGGAAGAGTAATCTATGGATTAATTAAAAATTTAGTGGAATTTTACTACCCTCAAATTCCAGTAGGTATTCACTTGGATCACGGTAAGGATTTTGAGGTTGTTCAAAGAGCGATAGAAATAGGATTTACTTCAGTAATGTATGATGGCTCTCGAAAAAAATACTCAGACAATATGATGACTACTAAAAAGATTGCTCAATTTTGTCATGAGCGAGGGGTAAATATTCAGGGAGAATTAGGAAATGTCCCTTATTTAAAAGAGGTGGGAGTAGGGGAAATTAACTGGGATGAATATATGACAGATCCGGCTCAGGCAGAGGAATTTGTCAGGGAAACCGGTGTAGATGCACTAGCGGTAGCGGTGGGAAATGCTCATGATTTTGCCAGAGAACGAACGATACCTGACTATGATAGATTAGAGGAGATAAATAAGCGATTAAATATGCCACTGATAATGCACGGAGCTTCTGATTGGGAAGAGGAAAAAACTAGAGAAGCAGTAAAAAGAGGGATTAATTGTTTCAATGTTGATACGGCTTCTCGAGTAGCCTTTGTGGCCAGTTTGGGAAAAACTATCGATAGCAAGAAATCTTTATCTTTTGATGTAAGGGAACATTTGGGATTAGCTAGGGTGGCTATGTCTGAGGTGGTAAAAAATAAGATGGATATGTTTGGTAGTAGTGGAAAGATAGTTATTAGTGAATAATAATTTGTTTCAAATACGTATAATATAGAAAGATAATAATATATCTCAGGTATTGTTTGAATTTTTAAGAAACAGATTCCAAGAGACAAGGTACAAATAAATTTCAAATTAAAATAATCAAGCCGTAAGAGTTTTTTTGTTTTTAAAATTGATAATTGGATATTGTTTGGAAATTGTTTATTGGAATTTGGAAATTTATAAGCTATGCGAATATTAATGGTTGCGCCGGTGCCATTTTTTGTTGATAGAGGGACTCCAATGAGAATTTTGGAGGAATCTTTGGCGTTGGAAAAAAGAGGTATAGATGTGGATATCGTAACTTATCATCTAGGGCGTAATGTAAGCGAGATAAATGAAAATTCTAAGATAAAAGTTTATCGAATAGCGAGACTTCTTTTTTGGTATAATAAAAAAGAGGCTGGAGCGGATTGGCAAAAAATAATATTGGATGCTCTGCTTATTTGGAAAACTTCTAAGATAGTTTTTTTGAAAAAACCAGAAATTATTCATGCTCATTTACATGAAGGAGTTTTGATTGGATGGATTGTCAAAAAGATGTTTTTTTGGAGAAAAATTAAATTAGTCGCTGATTTTCACGGGGGGTTAGTGAGTGAAATGGAGTCACACGGATATTTAAATAATGGTCTGGTTAAAAATATTTTTAATTTTTTGGAGAAAAATATTTTTAAATTAGGGGATTTTACTTTAGTTAGTTCAAATGAGTTGATGGAGCGAGTAAAAAGTTTGGGTAAAAATGAAGACCTGGAAGTTGTTTTGGATGGCGTTAATATAGAAAAATATGAAAGAGTTTTTTTGGATAAAAAGAAGACTGACGAATTAACAGTTATTTACTCAGGGGCCTTTGTGACCAATAAGGGTATAGATGTTCTCTTGGAAGCAATTTTGAAAATTTCTAAGATGAATTTGATGGGAATGAAATTTATTTTAGCCGGGGGTCCACGGGAAAATATCGAAGGTTTTATAAAAGATAATGGTTTAGAAAATTTTGTAGAAATAATCAGTCCGTTAAACTATTTTGATCTGCCTCAGGTAAATAAACGGGGAGATATAGCGGTTGATCCAAAGACTTCAGCTTTTGGCCAGGCGAGTGGAAAAATTTTGCAGTATATGGCAGCGGGACTCCCTGTGGTTTGTTTTGATAGGGAAAATAACCGTAAATATTTAGGAGAAGCTGGTTATTATGCGAGAGATTTTAGCGCAGACGGAATAGCAACTGGTATTTTGTATTTTTTTGAAAATAGAGATAAAATAGAAGAGCTGTCGAAGATGTCTCAGGAAGCGATTAAAAAATTTACTTGGGATGCCTCAGCAGAGAAGATATTAAATATTTATAATAAAATAAAAACAAATGAGCAAAAGAAATAAGATAATTTTAGTTGTGCTAAGTGTCATCCTTATTATCGGAGTAGGAGGATTTTTTTTATTTAAAAAAGGCGATAAGATTTCAATGGTTGCTAATTCTCTCTCTATAGCAAAAAATGTTATAAATCTCTTACCTATAAAAGAAGATACTAAAAAAGAAGTACAAACGATTGATGCGTTGGTGGGGGAATTCACTAAGAAGGATGGAGTAGAAAGAAGATTTTTATTGTTGCTGCAAAATAATATGGAACTTCGTCCAGGGGGGGGATTTTTGGGACAATACGCCGTAATGAAGATGAAGGATGGAGAAGTAACTGGGCTAACTTTTGAAGATGCTAACCTTCTCGACCAGAGAATCCAAGCTAAAATTCCAACTCCTTATCCTTTTGAAAAGTTGATGAGTCTAAAAAAATGGAAGTTTAGAGATTCTAACTTTTCCCCTGATTATCCGACCAATGTGGAGAAGGCTAAATATTTCTATCGTTTAGCTGGAGGCAATAGTAATTTTGATGGAGTAGTCGCTGTTAATGCTACAACTTTCGAAAAAGCTTTTGAGCTAACTGGTCCGATTACTGTAAATGGGGTGGAATTAAATAGTGAGAATGCAGTTTTAAAACTAGAAGAAATTGTAGAAAAGAAATATTTGTTAAATGAAAATATTGATACCCAGCATCGTAAAGACATAATGAAAACCTTGGCAGGTCAGATGATGGAAAAATTAACCAGTTTAAACAATGTTTCCAAGTTATCTTCTTTTGTCTTGGGTGAACTTCGTAATAAGGATGTGATGCTTAATTTTGTAGATGAAAATTTGCAAAAAATGGTTAAAGAGGTGCATTGGGATGGGGCGGTGAATACTGATTGGGGTGGAGATTATTTTATGATGGTGGATGCTAATATGGGAGCTTTAAAGTCAGATTATTATATTAAACGTAGTATTGAATATAATGTTGATTTGACTGGAGAAAAGCCAATTGCTGAAGTATTTTTACCCTATAAGCACACGGCTACTTATGGAGATTGGAGAACTAGCGATTATCATTCTTATTTGAGAGTATATGCTCCCAAAGGTGCAAAATTATTAGAACGAGAGATGGTAAGTTATCCGCTTGAGGCTGAAGAATTTGGAAAAAGTTATTTTGGCTTCACTTTACATGTGCTTATAAATAGAGGCACCAATGTGAGATTAAAGTATGAGCTTCCTGAAAGTGTTAGGGAGGGAAATTATAAGTTGCTTATTCAAAAACAATCTGGAACAGGAGATGTCCCCGTTAAGGTAAAAGTAAAGACCAAAGATGGAGAATTTATTAAGGAAGAGATTTTGAAAAAGGACTTAAAATTTGAGGTGGGAGTGGAGAATAAATAAAAATTTCAATTCCCAATAATCAATGTTTAATACTCTTTTTCTATCTGCTTGTGCCATTGCAAGGTAGTGTCCCACCGCGGTAATCTTCTTGGATAAATATTAAAATTTTGAAATTTATTTGCAGATATTGAGTATAGTATTTATTCGCAAAGACGTTAAAAATAACATTATAAGACTTATGAATTTATTGCTTATAAAGATTGGTAAAGCTATTCACACTATTAAAAGAGATGGGATTATTGGGGGTGGCAAAAGAGTTATAGGGGCATTTTTTGCTATGTTTGGTCGAGTAGGTAAAGGTGATATTCTCTTTATCACTGGTGGAGTAGGAGATAGCGCTAATTATCGAACTAAATATGTAGCAGAAGAATTGGCGCAACATGGCTTCAAATGTGCAACTACTGTACAAGACAATCCTTTTCTTAGTAGCTATGTGAATGATTTTAAGGTTTTTATTTTTCACCGTACCCTGTATGCTTCTCGCATAAAGAAAATGATTGAAAAAATTAAGGTTCAAAATAAAGAAATTATCTTTGATACGGATGATCTGGTTTTTGATAAGAAGTATCTGGAACATATGGATTTTTTTAAAAAGATGAATATTTTTGAAAAAAAATTGTATGAAAACGGAGTGGGGGGAGAAATTATCAGAGATGAATATGTTAAAGTATGCACGACAAGTACAAATTATTTGGCAGAAAAATTAAGAGAAGAGGGCAAGAGGGTGATTTTGGTAAAGAATAAGATTCCAAAAAATGATTTGGAGATCGTCAAAGAGATAAGCGAAAAAAAACTAGCAGAGAAATATTTTCCGTTAGAGAGAATCGTGGTGGGCTATTTCAGTGGAGCACATGGTCATGATAAAGATTTTTCAACCATCGAAGATGTTTTGATTAAATTAATGGATAAATATGAAGATTTAAGGTTATTTTTAGGGGGACCATTGGAAATAAGTGATAAATTTAAAAAATATGAGAGTCGGATTAAAAAGATGACTTATGTCCCGCGAGCAGACAATTATAGAAATATGGCCGGAGTAGATATTGTGATTGCGCCTTTGGAAATCGGCAATCCTTTTTGCGAGGCTAAATCTGAATTGAAATTTTTTGAGGCTGGAATTTTGGGCGTGCCTACTGTGGCCACAGCTACACAAACCTTCCAAGAGGCTATTGAAGACGGAGTAGACGGATTTGTGGCTAGGGATAACGATGAATGGATTGAAAAATTAGAAAAATTGATCATTAACAGGAATTTAAGAGTAGCTATGGGAGAGAAAGCTAAGGAGAAAGCCCTGCAAAATTATACCACTCAAAATGGCCAAAGTGAGGAATATTATGAATATTTGAGAAATCGTTTATCTGTTTAGATATTCTTGCAGAAAGTTGTTTTTTTGTTAATAATTAGTTAAAATTAAGAATATGAGAAAACTAAGAAAAAAAATAAGAATAGTTTGGATAATAATCTCCATCTTAGCGGTTGTTTCAATGGTGGGCTTTCTAATTGCCCCAGCCTTTACCGGTTATTAGAATGGCTGGGTTATTTTTTTAAATAATGTCTTTATAATTTTATAAAATGAGAATATTTTACATTGTATCATTTTTTTTAATATTGTTAGGAGTTTTGGCATTTTTTTCTATTCCCACTTTGAAGGAGATGAAAAGATCTAAAGTTATCGAAAGTGAGATTAGCAGCCTTCAGTCAGAGGCTGAAAAATTAAGTGCAGAAAATAATTTTTTGAGGGAAAAAATAGATTATCTAAAGTCGGATTATTATAAGGAAAGCGTAGCTAAAGACAGGTTAAGCTTGAGGAATATGGGTGAAAAAATAGTGGTTGTCCAGCCCAATTCAACAAATTCAGATAATTCTGAAAGTAAAAAACAAGATATTTCTAGTGATAAAAAAGTTAATGATAATGAATATCAAGAATCTTTGCCTAATTATATGAAATGGTGGAACGTTGTCAAAGGGGATAAATAATAAAGAAGATTGACTAAAAAATATGACAAAAAATAAGAAAAATGAGAGTGAGGCAGAGAAAAAAATAAAAATAAGTACTTTGTTTTACGGTACAGCTATTTTTATTTTGTTAGCTTTTTTGTTTAGTGCCATTTTTGTTTATAGGCTCAATAGTCCCAATAAGATTCCAGGTTATATTTATAATCATATTTTTTACCCTGCAGTTATAATGGATGGAACTGAATTTATATCAATAGGCTCAGTAAATCAAAACTTGCTGTCAATAAAGAAATTCTATGAGAGTCAAGATTTTTCTTCCTTAGGGCTTAGATTTGATTTTACAACAGATGATGGCAAACGTAGATTAAAAATTAGAGAAAAAGAGTTGATTAATAAAATGATTGAAGATAGGGCTATTGAGATTCTTGCTAAAGAAAGGGGAATCAAGGTATCAAAAAAAACAGTGTCTGATAATGTTGACAGAAAGATGGATGAATATGGCAATCGAGATACTATTGGAGAAAATTTAAAAAATTTATATGGTTGGACAATCGGTGATTTTGAAGAAAAGATAGTAAAGCCTAGCTTGTATAAAGATGAGTTAGAAAAATGGTTGATGGAAAATGATGGCAAGGGAAAAAATGAAAAATCTCAACAAAATGCCAATGATGCCAAAAAAAGACTTGAAAAAGGGGAAAATTTTGATGAAGTTGCAAAAGCTATTTCAGAGGGAGGCACTTCTGAAACTGGCGGAAAGCTAGGCTGGTTTAAGGCGGATCAAATATCAGAAGAGATAAGAAAAGATGTGATTGCTTTAAAGAAAGATGAAATAAGTGATGTCTTGGAAAGTAAATTGGGTTATCACATAATCAGAATAGATGACACCAAGGAGGTTGATGGAGCTAAGATTTATGATGTTAATCAGATATTCTTTCCAAAAACATCTTTTGCTACATGGTTAGATACTCAAATAAAGGCTATGAATGTATGGATTTTATTAGTAGATTATAAGTGGAATGAGAAAACTGGCGCAGTAGAGTTCAAGGATGAAGAAATGGAGCGATTTGAAGTAGAATCACTCAATAAAGCTCAAAAAGATGCTTCCCTGTTGACTTTCTAGCTTAATTATGGATAATCTGCTATTATATAAATGGATAATTTTTTAAATTAATTTTTTAATTATACATAAGAGTATCATTAAAAAATAGAAGATTTATGACAAAAGTTAAAGTTAATGAAGATTTGTGTATTGGTTGTGGAACATGTGAGGCGATTTGTCCTAATGTTTTTAAAATCGATGCAGAAAGTGGAAAATCAAAAGTTATAGCTGAGGAGTGTGGAGATTGCAATTGCCAAGAAACTGTAGATAGCTGTCCAGTAAATGCTATTTCTATTGAAGAATAATTTTTGTTAATAAAAATAAAATATTTTCAAATAGTTTACCTTCATAGAACTGGTGGATTGTTTTTGACTAAGATTTGAAATATATTTTTTATTTTTAGGACAGAAATTTTAGATTGTATTAAGGGTTTTAATTTTTTTCTATTTTACTGTGTTTTTATACTTTCCTGCCATATTTCAATCAATAATTTTTACTCTTGCATTAGAAGCAGTTCTTTTTTATAGAGGATTTTTTTGGTTTTCATTTGTAGTTTTTTTGGTTTTCTTTTTGATTTCGTTTAAGATTTTTTCTAAGGTTTGGTCAGGTTGGTTTATTGCGATGGTATTTTACTGTTCTATTTGGACAATTTTGCATTTGATAGATTATAATATTGAAAGACATATCTTTATCGTTATTAGCGGTTTGGTAAATTATTTTTTGTTGTTTGGGATTTACAGAATATCCGCAAAGCCAGATAGTGAGACTGCTAAAAGTGTCGTATCAATGTCTGTAATGGCAGTCATCTTTCTGTTTTTTTCTTCTACTTATGGAGTTTATTTGAATTTTAATCTTCCTTCTTGGTTTCTAATGACTTTTTACTTTTTCAACATTGTTGTTATTAGTTATCAATATTTTTTATTGACCGGAGAAGAGAATAGTAAGAAGGTTTTAGTGTATAGTTTAGTTTTGGGATTTTGTGTTTTGGAAATGGGTTGGGTGATAAATTTTTGGCCTTTCGGGTATTTGACTACCGGGACAATATTGTTGATGTTTTATTATATAATATGGGATCTCTCCAAAAATTATTTCCAAAATATTTTATCGGTTAAGAAAGTTGTGCTAAATTTGATATTTTTTATAATTATGAGCAGTATGGTTTTGTATAGCTCGATATGGTTGCCAAATATTTAATAAAATTCAATCTATAATTCAATAAGCGCTTAATTAAAATTATTAAAGCTAGTAAAAAAAATGAATAAAAAAATAATAAAGATTTTTGTATTGTTTGCGTTAATTATGTTTTTTGGTTGGATAGGCAATCTGTTTTTCGGCAGATATCTTACGCCGACATTGATTAAGTCAAAAGTTTTTTCTCGGTTGGAAATTTTCAGCAATGACAATAAAAATACCACGATTATAAATAAGACTGAAAAAGTTATTGTACGGGAAGATGATTCAATTGGGGAAATAGCTTCGAGTGCTGTTTATGCTGTGGTCAACGTGCTCTCTTTTCAAAAGGGTGAAGAGGTCGCAAAAAAAGTAACTTCTCTGGAGACTAAAGAAAAATATATTGGAGGAGCTCAGGGTACAGGAACAATTCTTACTAATGATGGAATCATCGTTACTACCAGAGATAGTATCATAGAGACAAACGCTGATTATAAGGTGGTTACTTTGGGGGGAAATGTTTTGGATGCTAAGCTTCTTGGAGTGGATGATTTTGCTAATCTGGCTTATTTAAAGGTGGAGGGTTTTAATTTGACTACTATACCTTTTATTGCAGGAAGCGAAGTGAGTTCCGGTAAGAAAGTGATTCTTATCGGTAAGTTATCTGGGCTACAAAAAACTTATTTGACAGAAGGAATTTTGGGTGGTTTTGATGAAAGTTTTAATTTGGCGGGAGGAGAAGTGTCTTCATCGGAAAAATTAGAAGGAGTTTTAAATATTGATATTAGCGAGGGTGATAAGTATGTAGGTGGACCAGTTATCAATTATAGTGGAGAACTTTTGGCCATTAGCGCTGAGGTCACAATAGATGGTGGTAAAAAATATTTTCAAATACCGGCTCAGATTGTAAAAGATTCTATGCAGAAAATAGTTGAAAATAGGATTGATCAGACAGCCAAATTGGGAGCTTACTATATTTCTCTGAGCCCATATTACAAAAATTTGAAAGAACTCTCTGTGGATAAGGGGGCTTTGATTTATTCTAGTACTGGAAAGCAGGGACTAGCGATTTTAGCTGGAAGCCCCGCTGAAAAAGCCGGTTTAAAAATTAATGATATAATTTTATCTATTGATGGAAATGAAATCAACCCGGCACATCCATTGTCTAACTTTATTAATCAATATGAAAAAGGAAATTCAGCGACGTTGAACGTTTTGAGGGAGGGAAAAGAGATGGAAATAACAATAGAATTTTAATTTCATCTTAAAAAACCTTATTCTATTTGAGAGGTTTTTGTGTTAATATTACCAGGAGCAGTCCAAGGTGATTTAAAAACAAGAGAAAAGTTCAAAAATATATTATGAAAAAAAAATCAAAAGAAAAAAATAGCCAAGAAGATCAAGAAAAAAAAATTGAATTTGATTTAAATTTAAAAAATAGCGTTAAAAGAGGAATTACAATAGTTCTTTTGTTTTTAATGACTATTATTTTTTCATTTGGATTTTTTGGTGCGGGCGGATCTTTTGGAGAATTTTTAGATAAAGCAGGTGGAGTAGTTTTTGGCTGGGGAAAATGGTTGTTTCCAATGACCTTGCTTTTAGCTATGATTGTTTTGCTTTATAAAAAGAAAACTGTCTTTTATGTAGTTAAGATAGTCGGGCTATCTATCGCTTTCATGAGTTTGTTGGGATTTTTTCATATCTTTTATGATGTTGATTCATTTCTTGCTGTAGCAAAAGATGGTCAAGGTGGAGGTTATTTGGGTTATTTTATAGCTTTAGCTTTGATAAAATTGACTGGAAAAATTGTAGGAGTTATCTTTTTGGTGGCATTCTTTTTTATTGGTGTGATGATTGCCTTTAATTTCTCCATAGTTGAATTTTTTCTTAATTTATTAAAGAAAAAAGAAGCTGAGGAGGCTATTGATAATCAGAATATAGAAAGTGTCAATGAATCCGAAGCTGAAGAAGAGGCTGATGAAGAAGAATTGCTTGAGGAAGAGAAAGAAGTGATTGATGAAAAAGATTTAGCTTGCAATATTAAGGAAATAAAATTTGTAGAAGGTCCAAGTGCTAATGATATAGAAGAAGAGCCATTTGAGCTAGTGGAAGCTAAGAAAGTAAAAACTTCCTCAAATAGTAGAGTTAGAAATATCCAGACAAATAACATGGAGGATGAATCTATGAGTGCCTGGGAGTTGCCGCCGCTTACATTGTTGGATGAATTTAATGGCGAGGCTTATAGTGGAAATATTGATGAAAATATTGACATTATTAAGGATACTTTTGGTAATTTTGGTATTGCATTAGAAGATGGCGGGGTGAAAATAGGCCCAGCCGTTACGCAGTACAGTTTCCGTCCGGCAGTGGGGGTTAAATTAAGTAAAATTGTAGCTTTGGGGGATGATTTGGCTTTAGCTTTGGCAGCTCATCCGATAAGAATAGAGGCTCCTATTCCAGGGAAATCATTAATTGGGATAGAAGTGCCCAATAAAAAGCCAATAATGGTTAGATTAAAAAATGCTCTGGAGAGTCCGGAGTTTAAAGAGGAAAAGTCTTCTTTAACTTTAGCTTTGGGAAAAAATGTAGAAGGAAATTTTGTCGTAGCTGATTTGGGTAAAATGCCTCATCTTTTGATTGCTGGAGCGACTGGAACAGGAAAAAGTGTCTGTATAAATTCAATCATTTTATCTTTGCTTTTTCAAAATACTCCCAATGAATTAAAAATGATTTTAGTTGACCCTAAGCGAGTGGAACTTTCTTTATATAATAAAATTCCCCATCTGTTGGCTCCAGTTATTACTGATAATAAAAAAGTAGTTAATTCTCTGAAATGGGCAGTGCGAGAAATGGAAGAGCGCTATAAAATTTTAGAATCAGTGGGTTCAAGGGATTTGGATTCATATTTACAAAAGTTTAAAAAGGGAATGACTAGAAATGTAGTCGATCCGGATAATGGCGAAGTAGTTAAGGAGAAACTGAAAAAGTTGCCATATATTGTAATTGTTATTGATGAATTAGCGGATCTGATGATTTCTCACGGAAAAGAAGTGGAAGGGGCTATAATGCGTTTAGCTCAGATGGCGAGAGCAGTTGGAATCCATTTGATTATTTCCACCCAAAGACCAAGCGTAGAAGTTTTGACCGGTATTATTAAAGCCAATATTACAACCAGAATTGCCTTGCAGGTAGCTAGTCAGATAGATTCGAGAACAATTTTAGATATGCGTGGTGCTGAAAATCTTTTGGGTAAGGGGGATTTATTATTTCTTTCAGCTCAATCGCCTAAGCCAAGGAGATTGCAAAATTCATTTGTTTCAGAAAATGAGGTACGAAGAGTGGTTGAATTTATCATAGATCAGGCTGAAAAGTTAAATAAAGAAGATGACGATGACATCGAGGATGAATTAGAGAGTGAATTGGATTCTAAAAACGGAGAACCTAATGGGAGTGTTGATCAAATAGATTTCTCTATTTCTCAAGATGGCGATGAGGATGAAGATCCTATTTATGATGAAGCGAAAAATTTTGTATTTAGCGCTGGCAAAGCTTCTGCTTCACTTTTGCAAAGAAGGTTCAGAATCGGTTATAATAGAGCTGCTCGATTGATTGATACTTTGGAGAGAGATGGCGTAGTGGGTGCGGCGGATGGCTCTAAACCGAGAGAAGTTTTGATAAGTGGTGCAAATATTAAAAAGGATGAGAATGAAGAACTAAAAGGAGCTGATGAAGAAATCACTCAAGAACAGAGGGATAAATGGCAAGTTTAATTAAAAGAATCGTTTTATTTAAGCTAAAAAGCGAGAATAATAACTTCTATCATTTATGAATGGATTTAAAGTTAAAAAAGTTAGATCTTTAACTCTGGGAGAAAAAATGAGGAGAATTAGAAATGAGAAAAGAGTAATTTTGCCAGAGATTGCAAAAAATACAAAAATTCAATTGGAATATTTGGAATATTTGGAAAATGGAGATTATAATAAATTGCCAGCTGATGTTTACGTGAAGGGTTTTCTTAAAAGTTTTGCTGATTATTTGGGAGTAAATGAGGAATATTTAATAAAGTCATTTAATAAAGAAAAAAGTATCCAAAAAAATATTGAAGGTGGAAGCAAAGAAAAAATAAAACCTAACAAGATAAATTTATCTAGATTTGCTATAACCCCCAAAATAATTTCTATTTTTTTTATTTCCCTATTCTTTTTGGCTTTAATGTTTTATTTATACAAAAATTTAAATAATTTTGTATCTAACCCAGAGTTGATAATTATGAATCCAGCCGCCGATTCAATCATCAATGATACTAAGGTTTTAGTAAAAGGAAAGACTGATATAGGAAACGATTTATTCATAAATAATCAGCTCGTATTGGTGGATGATGATGGGGTTTTTAGTGAGAATGTCGTTTTGCGGGAGGGGAAGAACGTAATAATTGTTAAGAGTGTAAATCAATTCAACAAGGAAGTGGTGCAGTCGATTTCAGTAGAAGCGCATTATAGTACTCAAGAACCAGCTCCCTTCGAAAATCCTGTCCCTCAAGAAGAGCAAAAGGTAGAAGAAAATAATCCAGGAACAGATGCGCCAGAAGAGGTTAAAACAGAAGAGCCAGTTGTGACCGATAGTGAGGTGCTTGGGGCTGATAGCGTTGTGCCAGTTGAAGAGGAAAAAACAGACAAGAAAAAAAAGAAATAATAATGTTAAAATATTAAAGATAAGAAAATATAATTAAATAGCTTATAGATGAGTAGCTATTGGTTTAGGGGATTAAAAATAATTATTTTTTTCTACCAACCTAAAAAGCTACTGAGCTAAAGAGCTAATCAAAAATATGGCAATGGGAGCAAAAATTAAGAAGAAACCAAAAGAAATGGGAGATGGTAATTTTTCCTCTATGGAGAAGAAGCTTGATAGCGTAGTGGATGAAATTAGACAAAAATTTGGAGACGGGATGATAATGAAATTAGGAGATGTTAAAAATGTGGATGTGGCTTCTATCCCGACAGGATCAGTTTCTTTGGATTTGGCTTTGGGAATTGGAGGCGTACCACGAGGTCGAGTGATTGAAATTTATGGACCAGAATCATCAGGTAAAACCACTCTTTCCTTACATATGGCTGCCAATGCTCAAAAGGCCGGTGGGGCAGTGGCTTTTGTGGATGCTGAACATGCCATGGATCCCGCTTATGCTAAAAAAATTGGAGTAAATATTAACGAACTTTTGATTTCTCAACCGGATTCTGGGGAGCAGGCTCTAGATATCGTGGAAACTCTAGTAAGGAGTAATGCTGTAGATTTGATCGTGGTGGATTCGGTAGCAGCTTTGGTGCCGCGAGCTGAAATTGAGGGGGAAATGGGAGATCAGCATGTGGGTCGTCAAGCTAGGCTGATGTCTCAAGCGCTTAGAAAATTAACTCCTATTGTTTCTAAATCTAATACTGTGGTTATTTTTATCAATCAGATAAGAATGAAAATTGGAGTAATGTTTGGTAGTCCAGAAACTACTAGTGGCGGGCAAGCTTTGAAGTTTTATGCTTCTGTAAGAGTGGAGGTTCGCAGGAGCGCTCAAATCAAATCAGGCGAGCAAGTAGTGGGCAACAGAGTAAAAGTTAAGGTAGTAAAAAATAAAGTAGCTCCACCTTTTCAAACAGCTGAGTTTGACATTATGTATAATGAGGGAATCTCTCGTTCTGGGGATTTACTGGATACCGGAGTTAAATTTGAGGTAATCAAGAAGTCTGGCAATTCTTATACATATGGCGAAGAAAAATTGGGTACTGGCAGGGAAAAAGCCAAGGCTTATCTAAAGGAAAATCAAAAACTATTTGATAAGATATCTAAAGATGTAATGAAGGCTGCTATGGCCGCTAAGGAATAAGATAAATAATAAAATATTTGTTTTAAATACAAGATGTTATATACTTAAAAGGTGCCGATTTGGGGCGCCTTTTAAAGTTAAAATTATGCAGTTAATAAAAGGGAGAGAGATAGCGGATAATATTTTAGATAATATTAGGCTCAGAATAGAAAAAATGGAAACCAAGCCGACCTTGGCGGTTATTTTAGTTGGTGAAGATAAGGCTTCAGAAATTTACGTGGGTCTCAAGGAGAAAGCAGCACAGAAGATTGGCATTGGTTTCAAACTCTATAAATATAATGCTGATGTGACAGAAGAGGTGATTTTAGGGAAAATAAAAGAGATTAATGAAACTGAAGATATCAATGGACTAATTGTGCAGTTGCCACTGCCAGAAAAATTAGATAAGCATAAGATTATCAATGCTATTGATCCGCAAAAAGATGTGGACGGTTTTTGTGAAGTTAATCAAGAGTTATTTTTTCAAAATCAAGACGTGCTTTATCCAGTATTTCCTAAAGCAATCATAAAAATGGTAGAAAGTGTTTTGGCGGATTTGAAAGTTAAAGAAGAAACCTCCTTCTTAGCTCTCATAAAAGCAGTGGTTATTTGCAAGTCAGATGATTTTGGAAAAATAATGCGAAAATATTTTGAAAAGATAGACATTGAAGCGCAATATGTTTTTTGTGACGATTTGGATAACAAAAAAAATTTGATAAGACAGGCGGATATTATCGTAACGGCTTGTGGAAAAAGGGATTTGATAAATTTTGAGATGGTTAAAGATGGAGCTATTATTATCGATGGAGGCATAGTTAAGGAGGGTGGAAAAGTTTCTGGAGATGTTGATTTTGAAACTTTCAAAAAAACTGAATGCTTGCTTTCTCCTGTGCCTGGCGGAGTTGGGCCGGTAACAGTAGCTTGCCTCTTGGAAAATACTTTTCAGGCGTATCAGGAATCTGGGAATTTAGGAAGTTAAGGAATTGGAAGAATTAAATTTGGAAATTAATTATTATTTAGTAAACGAGTTAATGAATTTTTGGATAGTTAGATTTAAGATGTATGATTTAGGATTTAAGAAGGAAATATCTAATAAATTTTCATAAATCTTAAATCATAAATCTCTACTCTTATAATTACTAACCCTGAATGTTTTAATGTTAATATGCTAATCCGCCAGCTGGCGGAGCTAAAATGAACTCTATGAAAATAGCTTTAGTTCACGATTATTTGGTGCAATATGGCGGTGCTGAGAGGGTGCTGGAATGTTTTACGGAAATTTTTCCCGAGGCCCATATCTATACCATTATGTATGACAAAGATTTGATGCATGGTGTCTTTAAAAATAAAAAAATTCACACTTCTTTCTTGCAGGGATTTCCCTTGGCTCGAAAAAAGCATAGGATTTTTCCGCTTTTGATGACGAGTGCTATTGAACAATTTGATTTTTCTTCTTATGATATAGTTTTGTCTGATTCATCTAGCTATGCCAAGGGCATTATTACTTCGCCAGATACGTTGCATATTTGCTATATGCATACCCCGATGCGTTATGCTTGGGATGACTGTCAAAAGTATACCGATGATTTTGGCTTGCCATCTCTTGTTAAGAAGCTAGTGCCATTTTTTATGAATTATATCAGGATTTGGGATTCCGTGAGCGCTTCTCGAGTAGATAAGTTTATCGCTAACTCTAATTTTGTAGCTAGAAGAATTAAAAAATATTATAAAAAAGACTCTATAGTAATTAACCCTCCTGTATCGGTGGATAATTTTTATTTGGAAAAAAATAAAGATAAGCAAGAAGATTATTTTTTGATTGTGGGAAGGCTAATAACTTATAAGAGACATGATATCGTAATAGAAGCTTTTAACGAGTTAGGCTTGCCGCTCAAAATAATTGGAAGAGGCCCAGAGTTAAAAAAATTAAAAAAACTTGCCAAGGATAATATTGAATTTTTAGGAAGGATAGACGATGAGCATTTACCTAGATATTACGCCCAATGTAAAGCTTTTATTTTTCCTCAAGAAGAAGATTTTGGAATTGTGGCTATTGAGGCAATGGCTGCAGGCAAGCCCCTAATCGCTTATCGTGGGGGAGATATTGTCGAAAACATGGAAGAAGGGAAGGTGGGTGTTTTTATTGAAAAACAGACAGCCAAGGATGTCATAGCGGCAGTAAATAGTTTTTTAAAGTTAGATTTTGATGGAAATTATATAAGATCAAAAGCTCTAAAATTTAATAAAGAAATTTTTAAGAATAAAATAAAAGAATATATAAAAAAGGAGTACGATAATTTTATAAATAGAAATTGATTATGCATTAATGTTATTGATTTGTTTTGATGCTAAAGTGCTAAAATGTTAACGTGTTAGAGTGATAGTATGTTAAATCTAGATTTATATTTAAAACCATTTTTATTATCTTTTGTCAGTAGTGTTGTTTTGATTTTTATTATTAGATTTTTTTATAATAAAATAGTTCTAAAGGGTGAAAAAAAGAGAGAAGGAGGTAGACATCTTCATGATATGGGCGTGTCCCGATGGGGAGGAATTGCTATTGTCGTTTCTTTTTTAGGAGTTATTTTATTGGATGAAAATTTGGTTTTAACTAAGGATATAGGGGGAATTTTATTAGGGGCTTTAGTGATTTTTGGAGTGGGACTTTGGGATGATTTTTTGGAAATTAGCTGGAAAAAGCAATTATTTTTTCAAATTTTAGCCATAGGTGTAATTTTTATTTTTGGAGTGAGACTTAATTACATTTCAAATCCTTTGGGTGATGTGATTTTATTGGATAATTTCGGAGAGATTTTATTGGGAATTTTATTGGCGGGAATTTGGGCTATGATTCTTATGAATGCTATGAATTGGTTGGATGGAATGGATGGATTAAGTATGGGCATCTATTTGATTGGAATTGTTTCCATATTTCTATTATCCCTAAAGCCAGAAGTTAACCAGCCTCCAGTGGGTATAATAACCATGGCGTTAGCAGGCTCAATTTTGGGGTTCTTACTGTTTAATTTCCCTCCTGCCAAAATAATGCTAGGGAGTAATGGGATTTTCTTTGTGGGATTTATATTAGCTGGTTTATCTATTTTTGCCGGGACAAAAATAGCCACCACTTTATTGATTTTATTTATTCCCTTGATTGATTTTTTCTGGGTAATTTTTAAAAGAATGAAAGATGGAAAATCAATATTTTTTGCTGATCGAGAACATCTGCACCACAAACTGATGAACATTGGTTGGTCACAATTTAAAATAAATATGTTTTTTTATTGTGTCACTATTTTGGTAGCTTCAATAGCGCTAAATATTCGTGGTTTAGGAAAAATTCTAATGCTAGCTTTTTTGGTTTTAGCTATGCTATTATTCTATTGGTTTATCAATAAAAAAGAAAAATTAGTTTTGCCACAAAATTTATGAAAAAATATAAAATTGTTTTAGCTTTATTATTTATATCAATTATCCTAATATTGGGTGGTGTCTTTTATTTTTTTGAAATAGAAAAAGATAAAAATATCGAAGATAATATTGTTTCTTTGGGAAGCTGCGATATAAATATTGAAGCTGTATCTACGGAGGAGCTGATGAAAAAAGGATTATCCGATAGGGATTCGCTTTGCGAAAATTGCGGAATGCTGTTTGTTTTTGGCGAAGAGGAACATCATTTTTTTTGGATGAAAGACATGCGTTTTCCTATAGATATAATTTGGTTAAGAGATAATAAAGTGGTGGACATAAGTCAGGACATCAGCCATAAATCCAAGAACTCCCATTCCTCCAAAGAAAAGGTTGATAAAGTCTTGGAGTTGAATGCTAATGCTGTTACTCGTTGTGAAATAGAAATTGGCGATAAATTAAAGGATTAAAAAATGTTAACTAAAAAATTTCAAAAGAAAAAAGAGGATTTTATCTGCGAGAATTGTGGATTTTTTGTTGAAGGCAATGGTTATACTAATCATTGTCAACGATGTCTTTGGAGCAAGCATGTAGATAAAAATCCAGGCGATAGAATGGAGGTGTGTCAGGGTTTAATGAGGCCAGTCAGCGCTCAATTGAGAAAGGCTGGGAGGTATTTTATTTTGCACCGATGTGAAAAATGTGGATTTGAAAGATTTAACGGAGTTGGCGATGGGGATAATTTCGATGAGGTTATAAAAATTGCAAGCGGATTAAAGTAGGATAGCTTCGGGAGATTTTGGGTTTGCTATTTTTTTTGTTATAATTAATGTAATTATATTAAATATATTTTATGGAGTTAACTGATTTGTTATCAATGGTTTATTTTTTAGGAGGAATCCTAGCTTTGATTTTGATGGTTGCTTTCATGTTTGAGGAAGCGAAAAAAATTAACTTTATTTCAGCATTAATATTATTTTTTCTAGGTTGGTGGAGTTTTAGTTATTATTTTTGGCTAAAGATAGGCGACTATGTGCATGCTGACTATCGGGTGGGCATTTTTAATTTAGGATTTATATTGATTCCGGTTACATATTATTTTTGGATTAGTGTCTTTTTAAAAAAGTCTAGAAGAGCATTGATTCTTTTAGGCTATCTATCATCTGGCGCCTTCGCTACATTTTATATTTATAGCCTTTATAATAATCTCGATGTCTTTAAGCTATTTTCTCCCAATGGCTTGATTTTTCTTTTTTATTTTATTTTTATTTATATTGGTTTCTATGTTTTAGGAGTAGTGGATCTTATAAATGCAATAATAAAAAGCCGCGATAAGAGCTTAAAATTAGTAAATAGAAACATTCTTTTGATTTCAGTTTTGGTCATAATATTAAGCATCTTGAATTTGCCTGCTTTTTATGGGATGAAATATCTTTTTTATAGTGGGGCAGCAGCTATATTTCTGATGGAATTTTTATTGGCTTATGTGGCACTACAAGGCAAGCTGATGAACATCAAGGCATTTTTTGCTCAATTCTTAATCAGTTTGATACTCTCTGTAAACATAATGGAGATATTTTTTTCAGAAACAATCGTTGAGGCAACTTATCGTTTTGTGATGTTGATTTTTCTTTTGTTGCTCTCAAATCTTTTGATTAGAAACTATCGCCAGGATATTTTTCAAAAAGAAGAGCTATTAAAAATGGGTAAAAAATTAGAAAATAGCAATAAAAAACTCAAAGATCTGGATGATGCTAAAAATGAGTTTATTTCAATTGCAGCTCATCAGTTAAGAACCCCGCCTACAGTTATTAAAGGTTATTTGGCATTAGCCAAGGAAGATCCTAATAATAATTTGGATTTAGAAACAAGAGATTCGCTTACACGAGCTTTTGCTTCCAATGAGCGGTTAATAGAATTAGTGGAAGATATTTTGAATATTTCTCGAATAGAGTCAGGTAAGATGCAGTATGACTTTCAATCAGATCAGTCTTGTGAAGAGATAATAAAGGATTTAAGAAATAATTTTGAAGTCAGGGCAAAAGATAAAGGTTTGAAATTGAAAGTAGAAGTCTCAAAAGAAAAACTTCCGAAAATTACCATGGATTCAAATAAAATTAGAGAAGTTATTTCTAATCTTATTGATAACTCCATTAAATATACCACAGAAGGTTCGATTACTTTGAGATTATTTAAAACTGATCAAAATATGATCAGGATAGAGGTGAGTGATACGGGCATGGGTATTTCAAAAAATGAAATCGGGAGCTTGTTTAAGAAATTTTCTCGAGGGAGCAATGCTGATCAATTGGCAGCTGGGGGAATAGGACTAGGTATTTATGTGGGAAGAAAGATAATTGAGGCTCATCAGGGAAAAATTTGGGCAGAATCTGCAGGGGTAGAGAAGGGCTCAACTTTTATCATAGAGCTGCCTATTGAGCGAGCTTCTGCTTGAAATAATTTTGGTTTATTTATATGATAAGATAAATAGTTAATTAAGGTAGATTACTCAGATGCTACCTTTTTAATTTTATGAAAAGAATTGATTTAAATGTTGATAATTTTTCTAGCAATGAGGTTGAGATTGCTGCAGATAGTTTTAAAGCTGGAAAAATAGGGGTTATTCCGACAGATACAATTTATGGATTAAGTGCTTTGGCTAAAAATAAAAAATCTGTTACTAGGATTTATAAAATCAAGAAAAGAGACAAAAATAAGCCCCTGATACTTTTAATGAAAAGCTTTTGCATGATTAGAGAATATTGTTATTTAAGCGCAAAGCAATATGAATATGTAAAAAAAGAACTTAGCACCAGGAGGCCCATAACGGTTATTTTAAAAAATAAAAGCGAGGAGTTGAAATATTTGACTAATCAAAACGGTGGTCTATCAGTCAGAATTCCACAAGGAAATTTATTTTTAATGAAGTTGCTAAAAAAAATTAATGAACCGATAGTTTCCACTAGTTTAAATCTTTCTGGGGAAAAGGTAATTTTGGATGTGAAAAATTTGGATGAAAAAATAAGCATAAGACAGATTGATTTTATTGTAGATGCTGGAAAAATAGAGAAAGCTAAGGCGTCAAAGATAGTTGATATCTCAGACATAAAGAATATAAAATTAATAAGAAAATAGCTATAATTTTATGAAAATATTGATCGGCACGACTAATGAAAATAAATTTGATCAGTTTAGTCATATATTCAGAAGACTTACTCAGGAGGTTGAGTTGCTGTCTCTTTTAGATTTAGATATCGATGATGATGTGAGGGAGGACGGAGAAACCTTATTGGAAAATGCCAAAAAGAAAGCTAAATTTTTCGCTCAGAAATCTGGGTTCATAACGCTTTCTGACGATACAGGATTGTTTGTGGATGCACTAGGCGGAGCACCAGGGATAAACGCTAAGAGATGGCACACAGGTACAGACAGGGACAGATGTTTGAAATTAATAGAGAAATTAAGAGATATTGCCGAAAAAGAAAGAACTTGCCGCTATATTGGGGCTATAGCTGTTTATGATCCTATTAGCGCCAAGTTTTTTGAGCATCAGAGCTCAGTAGAAGGCTATATAACAGATGATTTTAGGGGTGAAGCTATCTTTGGCTATGATCAGATTTTTCATTCAATTCACTTTGGTAAAAATTATGCCCAGCTGAGCGAAGATGAAAAGATGCAACTCAGTCACCGAGGTTTGGGGGTGGATGAATTTTTAAAATCTATCGGAAAAATATGAAAAAAGTAATGGTTTTCGGCACTTTTGATATTTTTCACAAGGGTCATATTAGTTTTTTAAAGCAAGCCATAGTTTATGGAGATTATTTGATTGTGGTGGTAGCTAGAGATAAAACAGTGAGAGCTGTAAAGGGGGCATGGTCGCAAAACAAAGAAGACAATAGGCTACAGACAATTAAAGATAGTAGTTTAGCAAGCGAGGTCGTCTTGGGCAGTCAGACAAATAAATATTCAGCCATAAAAAAATATCAGCCAGATGTTATTTGCCTGGGGTATGATCAGAAGTTTTTTATTGATAATTTGAGAGAAGAACTAAAAAAGATTGATTTAGAAAAAACAAAAATTATTAAATTAAAGCCGTATAAGCCAGGGATTTATAAATCATCAAAATTAAAAAATAAAATAATTATGAGGTTTGAAGATATTGCTGAGGAGATAAATAAAAATAGGAGCAAAGAGAAGGCGCTGGTTTCTGCTAGTTTTTTTAAAACTGGAAAAGGTCAATATGGAGAAGGAGACAAATTTTTGGGGTTGATGATGCCGATTCAAAGAGAAATTGCCAAAAAATTTATAGCGCTTGATTTTGTTGAAATTAAAAAGCTATTAAGAAGTGAATACCATGATTTTAGAATGGTTGGTCTTTTGATTTTGACTTACAAATATGAAAAAGCAGATATGGGGTTGCGAAAAAAAATATACCAATTTTATCTCAAAAATTTAAAAGCCGTCAATAACTGGGATTTAGTGGATTTAACTGTGCCTAATATTTTAGGTAGATACCTTTGGGAAAGTGGACAGGATAGGGGATTGTTGTATGAATTAGTTAAATCAAAAAATCTTTGGAAAAGAAGGATTGCAATTTTGGCTACTTTTTATTTTTTGAAAAATAAAGTTTTTAAAGATACTTTGAAAATAGCAGAAATTTTATTGCTGGATAAGGAAGATTTGATTCATTAGGCCACCGGTTGGATGCTTCGAGAAATGGG
>JAVEXR010000057.1:4480-6217 GCA_034003925.1 Candidatus Moraniibacteriota bacterium | reverse complement strand
GAAGCGCCCTCTATGTAAACAAAGTTTATATTTGTCTGCCGATTACTAAAATCAAAGTTTCCTGACGATAGAGGAAGACAATTTTCTACGGAAGGATTATTTATGCAAGCGGTAGTATTGCTATAAACTTTCCAATAGTTAAATTGAAAATTAGATTTACTGTTATAATCGCTAACATCTGTATAAATATTACCAATAAATTTACAGCCATTAACGTTTAGACTTCCAACGTAATTATCTTCTGACACAAAAGCTATTTGATTATTTTCAAAAGTAGTATTTTTTATAACTATGTCCCCTCCACCATTTTGAATGGCTCCGGCATAAAACTCAGAAGCTAGAGCCTTTTGAGTAAAACCCCTTACGGATGAAGGAATATATCCCCCTCCAGATATGTGGGCATTATTTATAGATAATTTTGAACCTGGTTTAGTTTCTATGGAAAAACTACCTCTATTAATTCTTTTAATAATTACAGGGTCTTCTTTTGTTCCATTTATTTGCAACTCTCCTTCTACAATTATTTTTACGTGATATTCATTAAAATTAAGCAAGGATCCCGCCTCAATTACAAATTTTTTTCCAACGGGAATTAATATATCTTCAGTTATATTTGACAGAGTCGCATCTTCTGGACTAATTGCTTTAGCATGAGAGATATCGATATTTAAAAGAGCTTGAGGAGAAACTGGGGCCAGAGAAAAAACAAAAATCAAAAAAGAAACTAATGTTCTTTTTATCGTTCTTTTCATAAGATTATGCCTTATTAATGATTAAAAATATTATTTAAAATAATTTTTATCACAATTCACCCCCGACAGAATTACTTAAGATTGTTACTTTATTGATATACAGTATATATCTCTTTTAATTCAAAAAGCAAGGGCCCGCATAATCAAGCTCCTCCCTTTGATTAAACATCTCCCAATCAACTCACTCAATAAAAACATTGGTCACTCAGACGCACGTGCGTCTGAGTGACCAATAGTTATCTCAATTTGTCTATTTTAATTTAAAGTATTTCTTAAGTTCTTTTTCATGCAAAACTCTCTCCACCGTCATTATTTCAATATATTCACTTGTTTTAAAGAACTCCGCCATCGCCAAAATCTCATCCTCACAAGGATATGGATAAAACCAGACGCTTCCCTGAAATTGATAAAACCCCAACTCTTTTATTTTCTTTCGAAGAGCTTCCCTGGCGCTATTCATTTTAACTGGGATATCAAAAATAAGGACTCGCCATTTTCTATCCCATTTTTTGGGCTTATCTATTTTTAAACCCTCTATTGCAAACTCAAGCATTTTTCTTTTTCCCTTATTAGTAAGACTCACTATTATTTTTCCATCTTTGCGTTTTATTATCTTAATAAATTTCCTCCTCTTTAGAGCATAAAAAGAATTTTGTATTTTTTTATTAGAAAAATCTCCCTTAGAATCAAAAGCTTTTATAGATTTTATTATTCCTGGAATTATAGCTCCGCCGATAGCTACGCCACCCAATGCAACTGTCGCTAAAATCAATTTAGTTGCCACAGCTGCGGCAGAATCAGAGTGAATAAAATTTTCAAAATTTTCCATTAGACTTTTCTCTTTTTCTTTTTTATTTTTCATTTATTTAAATATTATAATTATAGATTGAAAAACATATCAAGCCATATCTAGTCACATTTAAATCTTTAAATTATCTAAATGATAACATAAAATCTATTGGTCATCCAGACGCACGTGCGTCTG
>JAVEXR010000057.1:0-4380 GCA_034003925.1 Candidatus Moraniibacteriota bacterium | reverse complement strand
CAAAAGCTGGAAAAATTAGGCATCACCACGGTGGGTGATTTTTTGTTTCACTTTCCAGCTCGCTATGACGATCTCTCTAAGCTGGTCGACATTGCTGAAATTATACCCGAGCAAAGCGCTACAGTAAGCGGAGAGATTATTGATTTTAAGATTAAAAAAAGTTGGAAAAAAAGAATCAATATCATTGAAATTCACCTCCAAGATGAAACTGGAGCTATTCGCGCCACTTGGTTTAATCAAAAATATTTGATTGACGTTTTTAGTAAAAATAGATATATTCGCTTAAGTGGTAAAGCCAAACTGGATAAAAATGGATTTTATTTTTCTAATCCGATTTGGGAAGTAGCAGACAAAAGCCCCAATCATACTGGTAGAATTGTGCCAATTTATCCTGAAACCAAGGGAATAACCTCCAAGTGGCTAAGATGGCAGATTGAAACTATTTTTAAGAGTGATTTTGAAATAGAAGATCCACTTCCCGAAGAAATATTAAAAAAATATAATCTTCCCTCCCTTAAAAAAGCTCTTTATGATATTCATTTTCCCAAATCGGAAAATTCATATTTAGTGGCCCAAAAAAGATTTGCATTTTTTGATATGTTCTTAATCCAATTGCGCTCCTTACAAATCAAAAAACAACTTAAAAAAGAAAGTGCTCAAGAATTAAAATTCCCAGATTTGAAAATAAAAAAGTTTCTAACCTCCTTGCCTTTTGAATTAACTAATGATCAAAAGAAAGCTTTTGAAGAAATCAGAAAAGATTTAACCAAATCTCATCCGATGAATCGCCTTTTGAATGGCGACGTTGGTTCAGGAAAAACTATCGTTGCCCTACTCTCAGCTCTTCAGACATCAGCTAATGGTTTTCAGGTTGCTATCATGGCTCCCACTGAAGTTTTGGCCTATCAACATTTCGAAAATTTTAGCAAATCGCTGGCTGATTTTAATATCTCTGTGGGGCTTCTCACTAATTCTTACAAGTTAGTCAACAGTTCACAGTCAACGGTTCAGAGTGAAGAAATGGAAACGGCTCACGGTTCACAGTCGACAGTTCACAGTAAAGAAAAAACATCATTAAAAAATTCAAAATTAGAAATTCAAAATTATTCCAATGAAATCAAAAAGATTTCACGTGAAACAATATTGGAAGAAATTAAAACTGGAAAAATAAACATCGTCATAGGTACGCATGCTATTATTCAAAAAGATATTCGCTTTAAAAATTTAGCCTTAATCATAATAGATGAGCAACATCGTTTTGGAGTTGCTCAAAGAAGTTATCTTCAACAAAAAGTTGCCGAAATAAATGACGGTTTGGCTGATAAAATCCCTCATTTTTTAACCATGACTGCTACCCCTATTCCCCGCACTATTTCTATGACTCTCTTGGGAAGTCTGGATGTCTCTATTATCAGCGAGATGCCCAAAAATAGAAAACCGATTATCACTCAAATAGTTTTGCCCAGTAAACAAAATGAGGTCTACAGCTTTATTCGCGAAGAAATAAAGAAGGGTCATCAAGCTTTCGTCATTCTGCCACTGGTAGAAGAGTCTGAAAAACTAACAGAGCTCAAGGCTGCTGTCACTGAACATGAAAGATTGTCTCGCGATGTTTTTCCTGAATTCAATCTAGGACTTCTTCATGGACGAATGAAAAGCAAAGAAAAGGAAGATATAATGTTGGCTTTCAAAAATAAAGAAACTGATATTCTTGTCTCCACTTCAGTAATTGAAGTAGGTATTGATATTCCCAACGCCACAGTAATGATAATCGAAGAAGCTTACCGCTTTGGACTTTCTCAATTACATCAATTTCGTGGACGCGTAGGACGAGGAGAACATCAATCTTATTGCTTCTTATTTGGCAAAAACTCCACAGAAAGATTAAAGGTTTTAGAAAAACACACAGATGGATTTAAAGTAGCTCAAAAAGATTTAGCTATTCGTGGCCCAGGAGATTTCCTCGGCACGCGCCAATCAGGACTAGCTGACAGCACAATGGCTAACATCACAAATATTAAGATGATAAAATTTGCACTAGAGGAAGCTCAAAATATAATTGAAAAAGATATCGTTCTAAAGAAATATCCACTGTTAAGCGCAGCCTTGGAAAAAATGAACCAAAACATTCATCTGGAATAAAATTTTAAAAGGGTTTCGCTGTCCTAAGCGAAACCCTCCTCCTTGATGCGAACTAGAAATCAAGAGACACCCAATAAATTCCCTCCTGATCTATTTTTTTTGGAGATCTAATAGAAAAAATTTTTACTTCCAGTAGTCTCAAGTCAGTAATATAATTGTTTACTCTGAGACTAAATTTTCTATCTGGTGAAACTGCCCTACCACTTTTAGGCTGACTCAAATTAATAAAAAGATCCTTGAAGAACTTCTCTTCACCATTTTTTTCAGTCAAAACATCAAAAAAAATAGTTTGAGTTCTTACATCAAAATAGGTAACGCTGGTAATTTTTATCCTGTTTTCTCTTCTTTCTCCAAATCTCATTCTTCTCTCCATTACTTAAAAGAAATATTAACCTGATTATAGCAATCCTCAAAACAGTACCAGCAAAAGCTTAAAATATGTATCAAATCTCCTTTTTTCCACTTTTAAGATTAAAAAATAACTACATCACACCCTCCATGTGATTTTCTAATATTATCATAATTTTACAATTAATCAAGGACTCTGCCGTATTTTTTAGATTTCAAAAAAACTATATTTAAAAAATAAAAGGCTCCATTCGGCATATTTGATGCGAATGGAGCTGCTAAAAATAGCTTTAAGCTATCTAAAAATAGAACTTCTTTTTTCTTTTCTTTGGGTAATCGTACTTTCGTTCTTTCAGAAAACTATATCCGATAAAACCAAATACCATAAGCACACAAATACCTGTAATGCTAGCCCATTTGATTCTATAATTTTTTGCTCTTTCTAAAACAATTGTATTGAGCGCAAGATTTCCCTGAGTTTCTTCTTTTTTCAAATTTGCTATCTCTGGCTTCATTTTCAATTTATCATCCCCAGTCTCTTTTAGAGACAAAATCTGTTCATCTTTTTCTTTTGTCAACTTCTCCAATTTGTCAATCTCAGATTCAAGTTTTTCAATCTTACTTATGCTAATCCTGAGTTGTTCTTCTAGCTCTCGAATTCGGACATTTGCATCATTTTCAACATGTTGCCCGCCATTATTGGCAGAAGCGAGTTTATAGTCGATATTATCACTATGTGCTGAGTCTGGGGGAATATACGAGCTATAGCTTACTGAAACTGAATTACTCCACATATTTCCAGCACTCGCGCCTTGACCACCCATTTCAGCTTTCGGTATTTCAGTAGCTAAAACATCTCCCACGTCAGATTTTGGGACATCACCCTTTATCTGAAATTTTATTACGGTACCGACACGAACTTTTCGTGGATTAATAATGCCATTGGGTTTCATTATTTCAGCTTCGACAACTTTATCAGTTGCCCTTCCGGGATAATTATTTTCGTAAATTTTCCACGGGTTATCTCCCTTTTCCAATCGATATTCAATTAATGTTTTGTCCAAACTTGTATCATATTCCCGGCTAATAATCTCGGCCTGAGAAAAATCGGCCAAAAACACTACCATAATAGCCAAAACCAACATTTTTGCGGTTTTCATAGCAAAATTCCCCTTATAATTGAGTTGTTAAGCCACTATCGATTATTATCCATAACGTTAAATCATACAACAAAATTTCACTTTTGTAAATAGCGCGTTTTTGAAAATTTTAAAAGGGCTTTGTTCAACTGAACATCGCCCTCTTTTACCTAATTTAGAAACGTAAATCAAGCTAATCTTTCAATAACATACTGCCTCATCTCCTCCTTATAATATATCTGATATTTTTTATCATGAACCCAAAAGGGAACATTGCTGATTGCCAAAAATTCACTCTGCTTTACCGCACCCTCAAAAGGGCGCTTCTTTTCGCCCCATAATTCAATTTTCCATCTTGATTGAACCCCCTTTGACATCCCTGATTCCGCAGAGGACACCTTAAAAAAATCTTCTTGTGTCTCAGACCAAATTTGATACGGAGCGTTGATTTCCAACGGAAGAGTGCCATTGACATTTTCAATCCTCATAATTAACCTCTTGTAATTTGAAAAATTATGAAAAATCAATCCCCTTGCCTATTTTTACCAAGCACTATATAATACTATAAGAAGAAAATTTAATCAAGCGCTGAAGTGACCTCACCAACCATGGAGCTTGTGTTTTGGAGATTTGGCAAGATAAATCTCAAGAGTCGCCCTAATAAAAACGGGAAGCTAAGTGGAACCGTCCATTTTTTGGACCTTAGCAATTCGTAATTTTATTTTGGCGTTTTTTTATTTTTTTCTCCATG
>JAVEXR010000056.1:0-6249 GCA_034003925.1 Candidatus Moraniibacteriota bacterium | reverse complement strand
AACTCAAAAACCAAAAGTCAAAATTGAAAGTAAAAAATCAAAACTTGGTTTAATAATACCTGATAATAACATTAAACTACTTTTTAATTTTGAATTGCACTTTTACCCTTTGCCCTTTGACTTTTAACTTAAACCTTCGTTTAAATTTTTAAAAATTAAAAAATTAAGATTTGTTTAAAAATTAAAAATTAAAAATTTTTTCCCTCTCCCCTTTCTTCGTCTGATAAAATTTTACTCTGTTTAATTTTTCTTTTATTTAACAGAGCATAACCCAGATAACCAATGCATCCAACAAACGTGGTTCCTGAAATCAATAATCCAAGATAGAACCAACGTTGCGGAATAAATTCCAAAATCACTTCATACTCTCCCTCGTTATTATAAAGATCTCCTTTCTCAACCCACCAGGCATTTGCAAAACCATTTACCATTATATGAGTATCTGTTGCTATCTCTTTTTCCTCCCACAAACCAATTGCTCTTTTTAATTGATCTAATACTCCACTAGGAAAGCCTTTCTTTTGTAAAAAAAGCCTCCACCCGGGATGAAATGACTCTTGAAAAACAATTAATGAACTACCCTGTTGTTTTATCTTTAAATTATACTGCGTTGAGTTAATTTTATCAAAAGAAACTTCAGCAGATGCAATATCCTTTTTATTTTTTGTTTTTACATAATAAACACTTAGTACTTTGTTCTCGATTTCATTTATTCTTACATTATCATAACGAACTACAGAATTATTTCCTTTCTCAGCTGAGGCGTAAAAGTAAACTCTCAATTCTCTAGAATCCATTTTTGGTTCAAATACTCCTTCATAATGCTGCCATCCATCTTCATTCTTCTTTATATCTTCCAGTTTGATACATTCATTGCCATCCCAAACACAAAACCTTGCAATATCCCCTTCTATTATTTTATAATCAAAAGAAACAACATAACTTGAATATTTACTAAACATTTTTGTTGCTGATGAAGTAGTACATGCAACATCTTGCTTAGCAGAAAGCTCTAAAGAATTATTTCCTTCTGTCGCATCATTTGACACAATATTCATTGCCAAAGGAGCTTCCCGATGATACATCCTACAATTTTTCACTTGACTTTCCCATAATCCATCTTCAAAAGAAGCATCTTTTAACAAATTTTCTTTTCCTATATGAACTTCCGCAGTAACTTGATTAGTTCCTTCATTTAAATAAAGATCCTTTGAAAAGCCTGCAACATAAGGCAAACTAAAATTAACGACTTTATAAGGATTCCCAAGTTTATTTACCAATACATTATCATAAGCATTTGATGTTTTAGAAAAATTATCTTTATGAGCATAAAAATATATCATGAATTGACTTGCTTCAACGTTTGTTTTTACCAATGTTTCATATCGACTCCATTCTTTAGAAGAAGAAATATCTTTATACAATCCACATCCCTTACCATCCCAAATACAAAATGATGGTGCCGCCCCTTCAATATTCTTATAATCAAAAGACAAATAATAAACTCTATCTTTCTCAAATTCTCTAATCGGAGTTGAATACGTACAAGCAGAATCATCTTCAGCCGTTAAAGATACCGCAAAATCACCTTCACTCGCGTCTCTTATAAGATCCATATAAATCCTGGCATTATCCATAGTATAATTACAATTTCCCACTTCGTTACTCCAAAATCCATTTTCAAATGAACCATTCCGCAGCGAATTATTACTCCTATTTTCTTCTATATCATAAATATTAATCTGATAAAGGTCCTTTTGACTTAATTGAATACTGCTTAAATACTTCCAATCTTCTGTTGGTTCAATAATAAATACTTCCCCTTCTATTTCCACACCTGTTTTTCTCAAAGATTGAAGATCTAAAGAGATTTCTTTTTCAAAATCATCAATCACACTCTGATTGACCCGTTCATCTTTTGCGAATATTTTTTCATCTATATTTTTAAACTTAAGAATACATTTCTCAGCAGTAAAAATATAAGATAATTCATAAGAATTCGTAGCTTCTTCTTCATTTTTTGCAATTGTATAATCATCCCCAGAAAAAATACTAAAATTTTCAATCATCTTTCCATTTTCCAGTTGGGTATTTTCAGCTCTAAAAAGATTTTTATAATAATTTAAATCATTTAAAAAATCTCCTTTCTCAGCTTCACTTTTTTTTGTAACAAAAGAAATCTTTTCTCCATTACCGCCAAACTGATCAATCACTCCCAATGATTCATCAAATGTCTCTGCTAAAGAAACCTGCCCAGGGCTATACATGCGAGGATATACAAATTCTTCCTTCAATTTATATAAATCAAGCATACCAAAACTTTTTACTAAAGAAAAACTGGGGTAAAACGCTATTACTTTTTTAATTTCTTCAGGATTTTGAACACCATAATAGTTCCAATCATAATCATTTCGTTGAAGAACATGAGAAATATTTAACATACCTAATAATTTATCTAGATTTTTATTTTTCAGTTTCCCGTATACAAAATCATATAATAAAGAAACATTGTAATTACCGCAACCTACACAAGTATTTCTTGCAACTGGAATATTAAACATAGCATTCGCTAATCCATCTGGTACCGTCTTTATTGTGTTATTCCAGTTAAAAACATCAAAATACTGATCCGGCAAGAGTAAAATTCTATCTTTACTTGAATCTAAATTACTATTTACATACTCACCCATTTGATGCCAATAATCAGGAATACCAGTATATCTAATTCGATCTTCAAAAAGTTTTCCAGTCCAAAATGGAAAAGAAGCAATGAAAATAATAGCTAAAACAACCTTCCATGCATACCTATTAACAAGAAAATTTATCCATTTATTTTCTTGAGTTCTCAAAGAAACAAAGTAATTCAATAATACAACTAACAAAATAGCGTAGAAAAAAACTATAATAGACATCCATTTATAAGTATTCCTAAATGCCATAAAAAAAGGAACATTTTCGAATGCCCAATTCATTGCTCCGCTTGTCGGCCAAGTGGAATTTGTTCCGCCAACAAAAGGAAGTAATAAAAGGGAACAAATATAAAAAAATAATATCTTTTTTCTTAAAAAAGTATTTTTAAATCCGGGTAAAAACAAAAGAAAAGAAAATATCAACAGAGGTAAGACAAAAGTACTGGCAAGGACCAATGGGTTCACTTTATATATTGTTGAAAAATTTCGATATAGCATTCCCTTATATTGTCCAAAAAAAGACCAGTCACCAAAATTTCTGAGTACATTAATTACTGTCGTATCATTATTATAAAATTTCTCGCTTCCTAAATTATAACCAACCGTTGTACTATCCATAAGATTTCCTGCTACCAAAGGAAGTGCCCACCATATAATAAGACCAAAGGAAAAACAAACGATCAAAATCCCAAATTTAAAAAAAGTAGATGATTTTATTTCTTTTGTTACAACTACCCCCCACAACCCATAACAAACAAGAAGAAATACAGCTATAATATCAAAAATTAAATTTACTCCAAATGTAACTAAACTAATAAGGGCTAGATAAATTGAATATCTTAATAGTTCCCCTGTTTTAATGCCTCTCATAAACAAAAACAATTGTAGAGGCAAAAACATATAAGGAATAACCATAAAATATGAACTTGACAAAAATGAAAGTACATAAGGATTATATAGAAAGAATACAGCTCCTGTAAAAATTGCCCACTTATTTATTTTTTGAGTTTCAAATATTTCTAAGATTAAAAGACAAAAAGAATAACTCCCAATAAAAAATAATGCTGCCAATATAAAAAATTGAGTAATATTCGGGGATATCTTCAAAAACACATTCAATAAAAAGTACAATATGTCCAAAGGAAATATTCTCCACATTGTGCTTAAATTATTTTGTCCAAAACTTTCACTGCTCCAGCTAAAAAAATTGTCAAAGATATTCAAAAAATCATTAGAAAAATATCTTATAGTGCTTTGAACTATCGATTCATCAGTGAAGAATATAAAAGGAAGTCCGCTGAGAACAACTAATGGAAAGATTACCCCCTTTAATTTATTGTTTAATTTTTTCATAAATAATACATAACTTTTAACTTTTTCATAAGAATTTTATTTTTAATATTCACCTAGAGATCACTTTAATTAAAATTAATTTATAATTTTTAGAAGATCCTTTTATTTGCAATAGTTTTTTTGACAAACAATATTTAACATCAACTTTTTAAATGTTCATTTTAAGAATAAAGATCCTCCCGCAACTGAATAAAATATTTATCTGCTAAGAATTTTTTTTCACTTGAAACACTTTTAAGTTTGCAAACTTGTTTAGAATAATTTTCTGCTACTGTTTTTACTTTACCGAATACTTCTCGTGCATCAAATGATTCTGAAATGTCAACTCCATTATCCTTAAAATCAATTTCAGCCAAATAACTCTTAACCTTCACATCATATTCTAAAGAAATAAATGGAACATGAATAATTGTAGACAAAACAGCACCGTGCAATCTTTCAACTATCATTAAGTCGCAATCATTAATTATTTTAGCAACTTCTTTTGCTTCTTTAGGTCTCAAAATTTTAATCTTTATTCTTGGAAGACGCTTTTTTAGTTGTATTTGGAATTCATTTAACGTCTTGTAATCATCACAAGAATAATTTTGTTGCATAGGCAATCCAATGATTTCAATATCAGGATTATAGTTAAATAAAATTTCAAAAAAATTCATCATCTCAATAATAAAGTTATTCCAAACTGCTGGTTTACTAATATTCCTACATAAATTAAATCCTATTTTATGAACATCCATTAAACTATTAATCTTTCTATCATTGATATCAACTAATTTAAAATAATTTTTATCCAAAGACAAAACGGCATCAGGAACTAAAATTAATTTATCAATACCTACCATTCTACCATATTTTATAGACTCAAGATCACGAACACTTACAAAATCAGAATGACTTAAAACAAACTTTGCTTTTCGTAATCCTTTTTTTGTTTCTAGTGGTCCTATCCCAATATTAGATAATATTATTTTCTTTCTCATTATTATCTTCGAGAATCCTACCAAAAATACTAAAATATTTAAAACAGAATATTTATTTCTTCCATAAGCACTGTATAATTCTTTGACAATACTCCCTCCAGCAAAAAAAATACAATCGCAGCGTAAAATATAAAATAAAAGCTTATATTTTTCTTTCAAAGTATGAAAACTTTTAACATTAAATACTGCCTCTGTAACTTCCGGTTGATAAGAATTCACGAAAAAATCAAGAACCTGCTTATTAACAAATCTCCTTAATTGAAAGAGAAAAGTTTCTAATAGTAACTCATCCCCTATATTATTTTGTCCATGAGTACCGATCAATAAAATCTTATATGAATCTTCCCTTACCTTTTTATATTTTCTTATGTACCCAAGCGCTCCAAACCCAAACTCACAAGTCTTCATAAAAATCATACCCAAACCCACAAGCGGATGGCGAAATAGTTTCCTTGGTTGACTTAAAAATAATTTATAACGTAAAAAAATCCCTGTCTGATTTCCCACTTTCTCTTGGTGTTTAGAACTATTCGCATATTTTGCAAACTCTCCTGCATAATAGTACTTCTTTTTCATTGTTTTCCACAAATTAATTCGCCCCTCATTATGATCCAAAAATTCATCTGTTCGCTCTATTGTTCCCAAATCCCCTATCCTTTGCGACAAATCCCAGTCCTCCCCGCTGGTCATTTCTACATTGTAACCACCTACTTTCAAAAAATCCTCTCGATAAAAAAATCTTGCTGCCTCCATCCAATCCACTCCCACATAAAAGCTCTTTTCCAACGCTTTACATTTTGCCCAAAAACCCTCGCCGATTGAACATTCCGGGATTATTATCCCTTTTACATTTTCATTTTTTTCAATTTTTTCAACACAACTTTCGACAACTCGCGGAGTTAATTCCATATCGCTATCGATAATCAGCACATATTTTCCACTAGCTTTTTCAGCTCCCATATTTCTTTGTGCACAACGATGGTCGCCTTCTTTATCAAAAACAAAAACCTTATCAGTATATTCTTTTGCAATCCGGACATCATTCAGCTTACTATTTCCGTCAACCACAATGATTTCAATATTCGGATATGTTTGATTTTTTAAGGTTTAATAGTCAAATAGTGTTGGTAAATATATATAAATAGTCAGCGATTTTTTAAATTTTTGAGATACAGAAACCAGTAAAAAAATCTCTCTCGCTTGTAACCTGGAATACCTCGGTGTCT
>JAVEXR010000010.1:0-30442 GCA_034003925.1 Candidatus Moraniibacteriota bacterium | reverse complement strand
GTTCGTTATGGACTAAGTGCCGGTCGAGTTCAATCTCCAGCGCTTAGAATTTTAGTTGAAAGAGAAAAAGAAATTCAAGCTTTTAAAGCTGAAAAATATTGGAGTATTATTTCTCAGGTAAAAAGTGGAACTAAAAATAAATTCGAATTAACTTGTTCAGAAGAACCTCGACACGAGAAAAAAGTTAATGAAATATTGGCCGCTGGTAAAAAAGACGATTGGATAGTAACTGATATTTCCGGAAAAGAAATCCATCGTATGCCTCACCCGCCTTTTATCACTTCGACTTTGCAACAAGCTGCCAGTTCAAGACTTGGGATGGCTCCTTCAAAAACGATGTTTCTCGCCCAAAGGCTTTACGAAGCTGGACACATCACTTATATGAGAACTGACAGCCCTGTTTTAAGTAGTTTAGCCCAAAAACAAATTGCGCAAATAATTACCAAAAAATTTGGTGCCGACAAACTTGAGCCTCGAGTTTTTAAAACTAAAAGCAAAGTAGCTCAAGAAGCACATGAAGCTATCCGCCCCACTGACTTCAATAATCTTTCCGCAGGAGACTCTCCAGAACAAGCTAAGCTTTACGAATTGATTTGGACGCGGGCTGTAGCTTCTCAAATGGAAGCAGCTCTTCTCTTGAGTATGAAATTGACAGTAACAGTGGGAGAAAATAAAAAAATTCCAGTTTTTGTAACCAAAGGTTCTCGTGTCCTCAATCAAGGATGGTACGCTGCCGACGCTCACGCCGTCAGAGAAGATGTAGAGTTACCCAAAGTTTCCATCGGGGAAAAATTAAAATTTATCGATATCGAGTCCATAGCAAAAGAAACTTTGCCACCACCTCGCTACACTGAGGCTGGATTGATTAAGGAATTAGAAAAAAGAGGCATCGGTCGCCCTTCTACTTACGCAGCCATCATCAAAACCCTAAAAGATAGACAATATGTAGATAAAGAAGGTCGCACACTAAAGCCTACTGATACGGGAGAGATAGTGAGTGATTTTTTAAGTGACTATTTCAATCAATACATTAGCGATTCCTTTACTGCTCAGATGGAAGATGATTTGGATGAAATCGCTACTGGCAAAAAAGAATACGCTAAAATTTTAAAATCTTTTTACGGACCATTCACTAAGGATATTAAAGCTAAGGAAAATATCGAAAAAATTACCAATCTGGGTAAAGCCGATGCAAAATTTAAATGCCCTCTTTGCAAGGGAGCTATGATTGTAAAATTGGGTAAGACTGGAAAGTTTTTAAGCTGTGAAAAATTTCCTGACTGCACGGGGGGACGCACTATCGACGGAAATATTCTTGAGGGACCCAAAGAGACAGGAGAAAAATGTCCTCAATGTGAAACCGGAAAACTAGTTACTCGTGAAGGAAAGTTTGGGAAATTTATTTCCTGCGATCAGTTTCCTAAGTGTAAATATATCAAAGAAGATCCAACTGAAAGTGCCAAAAGAAAAACTGGCGTCAAATGCCCCAAATGTAAAGACGGAGAAATGACTGAGAAAAAAGGACGCTTTGGAATTTTTTATGCCTGTTCTAACTACCCCGCTTGTCGCCATGCTATCAAGTCCAAACCTACAGGAAAAATCTGCTCCTATCCTCGAGCAGAAAGAGTGGGAGGAAAATGCGGCGAGCTAATGATGGAGGGTACCAAAACTATTCCCGAGAGATGCTCTGATAAAACCTGCCCTAACCATCGACCAGACAAACTCGAAAAAGCATAAAGCACACAGTACCAAGCATAAAACATTTAAAAAGCCACGCGCTTCTAGCGATGTGGCTTTTTATAAAACAATCAAAAGTAATCATTTTAAAGCAAAAGAAGAAATTATTTCCTCCATTTCTCTGGCAACTTCAGCATTTCCACCAATAAATGCTAATCTAAAGACATAAAAAAATGAATCTTTTTGAAAAATCACCGCCACTCTTGGATTTCCCGCTGTAATTCCAGGAGCAATATATTGATGGCCTTTTATACCGTTGGCTTCAAAATCCATTTTCTCAGATTCATTATCAAATTCTAAAAGTTTAGCCAAATCATCAATATCTGCATTTTCTTTTTGGTAAACAGTTAAATTAAGTAGGTGAAAATCATCGGGCTTATTTTCTGGAGAATAATTGTTAATATTTAAATAATTTGACCAAAAAGTTTGACCTCCGGATTTAATCTTGATACCCTCATCAATTTCAACATCTTCAAAATCACTCTCAGAAGAATCATTGTTTATATGCCATTTTTCTCTAAATCTAATCGTATAGGAAAATTTTTGATTTTCATATTCAATTAAGGTTTTTCCCTTAAGTTCATCTTTATTTTCACTTTCATTTAGCAATTTATTTTTACCTATCTCGACATTGTTATCACCTCCATTGCCGACCTCTCCTTCCAAATGTTCCTCAAAATAATTGACCTGTTTTTCCTCATATCTTTCTCCATCTTTTAAAATAAACTGACAGATTAAATAAAATATAAACCCAGAAATCGCAAAAAAAAGCACAATTAGGAAAGTATAGAATTTTTTTTTGTTAACTATGATATATGCCATATAGATAAAGCAAGGTCGCCTCCATCAAGAAAGCAACCTTGCAAAAAAGTTTTCTTGCCTAGTAAGATATGATAATTTTATATTCTTCACCAAATTCACTCGAATCTAAAACTCCACCATCACTTGTGGCATACTTAGAATAAGCATATCCATCTTCAAAAGAAACATCATCCTCATGCCAAATATTATCGCCTAAATATTCATCCTTTTCATATAATGAGATTAAAGGGGAATCATTTACATCTATCTCTGGAATAGAAATCTTTAAATAATAGTCACATTCATCAACATCAACATCGTCACACACAACCTTATCGGCATCATTTATTGAAGAAGGATAGGTTCCGGTATAAATTTTCTTCTTGGCAATATCATCACCCACTTTATCGGCATCAATCACTCCATCTTTAAGTAATTTACTACCAATAATTTCTTTCCAATCGCCATCAGGGTTTTCAAATTCATTTATAATGCTTTTTTTGACCATATTTTTTATGGCCTTAGCCTCATCTACAGAGAAATATTGATCCCAGTTACTTTTGGCCTCTGCGCCTGAGGTCACCACAAACAAGGCTATCAATAATAATGGAAGAGCAAAAATTGTTTTTTTATTCATAATTATTTTTTATTTTATTATTTGATTTTACTTTTATTATGTAGCGAAATAAATCAACCATTCTTTCGCCTTAGAATTTATATCTATAATAATATCACACCGAGCATTTCGGGGTCAATTGATTTGAAATTATTTTTAATTTTTAATTAAAATCCTTCTTGCTTATTACCCTTAAATTATTTATACTAAGAAAGGTCAAATAACATATTTTTTAATTTTATTTATGATACTTTTAAAACCTGAATTAAAAAATTTACTCAACAGTATTAAAGTCCCTCTTACGCTCCAGAGGAAGGAGCTTATAATTAAGGCCTATGAATTTGCTGAAAAAGCTCACCAAGGCCAAAAACGCCGCTCTGGAGAAGATTATTTCAGTCATTGTGTCGCAACTGCAAAAATATTGGCGAGCATTGGAATGGGATCAAAAACTATTGCAGCAGGATTATTACATGATGTACCAGAAGACACCCCTGTCACCTTGGCAGAAATAAAAAAGGAATTTGGTGAAGATATTCACAATCTAGTGGAAGGTATAACGAAATTGGGTAAAATCAGACTCAAAGAAACCAAGGAAGAATACCTTTTGGAAAACTTGCGCAAAATGTTTTTAGCTATGGCAGCCGACATCCGTGTAGTGATTATAAAGCTAGCTGATCGGCTTCATAATATGCGAACTTTGGAATATAATCCCGTAGAAAAAAGAGCTAAAATAGCCAGGGAAACTATGGAAATTTATGTGCCCATAGCTGATAGACTTGGAATCGGAGAGATTAAAGCTGAGCTAGAGGATCTATCTTTTAAATTTACCGATCCAGAAAATTACAAAATCGTCAAAAAACTACGCGATGATTATTACAAAGAAGGTGAAAAATTTAATAATCAAGCTATCCGAGAACTTGAAAAAGAAATCCGAAATAGAAAAATTAAAATAGCTAAAATTTATGGGAGAGCAAAAAATCTACGTAGTCTGTTTCTAAAACTAAAAAAGAGGGAGATGGACATCGGAAGAGTTTATGATCTTATCGCTATTCGCATTATTGTTCCGACTGTTTCGGATTGCTACGAAGTTTTAGGCATCACTCACAAGATCTATCGTCCTATGGTAGGAAGAATTAAAGACTATATCTCCCTACCCAAGCCCAATGGCTATCAATCGATTCACACTACCATTTTTGGTCCCGAGGGAAGAATTATGGAAGTTCAAATTAGAACTCAAAAAATGCATGATGAAGCGGAATTTGGAATTGCCTCACATTGGATTTATAGTGAAAATAAACGCCGCGACTGGAAAAATTATTTCAAAGAAAAAGAAACCTACTCTGAAACTGAACTTCTCTGGATAAGACAACTTCGTGAATGGCAAAATGAAGTAGTTGGAGATAATAAGGCTTTTATGGAAGGGTTAAAGATAGACTTCTTTAAAAATAGAATTTTTGCTATTACTCCCCGAGGAGATGTAATAGATTTACCTGAGGATGCTACTCCGGTGGATTTCGCCTATGCTATTCATAGTGAAGTTGGGGACTCCCTAACTGGCGCCAAAGCCGATGGAAAAATGGTCACATTGGATTACAAAATTAAAAATGGCCAGATGATAGAGATAATGACTGCCAAAGAAAAAAAGATTCCTAATAGAAAATGGCTGGAATTTGTAAAAACCTCCAATGCTCGTGCTCACATAAGAAGACGTCTGAAAAAAAATGATGAGCTAATATAATGATTTTAGTTATTATTTACTAGCCATCAAAATTTTAAATAATTAAAAACATCCTCGCAAGAAGATGTTTTTTGTTTTTAGTTATCCAATACTTAAAAGATTAATTTTCCCATAATTTTTCCGCTGTCACCGGCTCTATTGCCTTTGGCTCCTCAGCTGACTCATCTGCTTTATCCATGGCTATGAGCTCCTCAACTTCTTCGGGATTTTCTAATTTTGGCAATGGTATATTTGTATCTTCTTTTTCTACTGATAAATTATTGATAATTTTATTTAATTCGTCACTAGAATAATAATCTATTATCACTCGTCCACCCGTACCGCCAGAGCGCGTCACCCTTACCTTTGTCCCCATCACCATACTGAGCTTATCTTCCAACTCTTTGATTTCTGGATCAACATTAACCAATCTTTTATAAGGTTTTACAGAGATTTCTTTGGTTTTATTTTCTGCCTGACGAACCGTCCAATGGTTTTTAATTATTAAATCCAAAAGGGCTCTTTGCTTTTCTGGATTTTCAATTGCCAAAATAGCCTTAGCATGACCCTCAGTTATAACTCCGTCCTTAAGAGCCTTTACGGCCTCAATCGGCAATTTTAAGAGTCTAATCTTATTAGCCACCACACTCCTACTTTTTCCCATTTTTTGCGCTACTTCCTCTTGGCTCATTTGAAACTCATCCATCAACTGCTGAAATGATCTAGCCTCTTCAACCGGATTAAGATTGTGCCTTTGGATATTTTCCACTATGGCTAACTCTAATTTTTGTTTATCTTTTATATCTTTTATAATGACTGGAATTTTTGTCAAAAGAGCAAGCTTAGCAGCCTGTAGTCTTCTCTCTCCAGCAATAAGCTCATATTCATCCCCTTTTTGGGTAACCACAAGAGGCTGCAATACACCATGTTCTTTTATTGAATCAGATAACTCCTTTAATTTTTCTTCGTCAAAATGAATTCTTGGTTGATAAGGATTGGCTGCAATTTTATTTATATCTACCTCTAAGAGTCCTTGGTTTAAATTCTTATCTACTCCTCGCCCAATATTTCCCACGGTCTGCCCACTATCTTTCTTATTGGACAAATCAATTGCAGTTGCCCCATTATCATCTCTATTTATTTTTTTCTGAGGAATCAATGAGGATAGTCCTCTTCCCAAACCATAATTTTGACTCATAGTTGTCTTAAAATTAAAACTCTAAAGTAACTGGAATTTAGATTAATAATTTATTTATTATTTTTTGTTTTAAAAAAATTAATTTTGGTTATCTACGTCTTTCAACTGCTCATCCATTTCAATAATTTCCCTAGCTATACCCTTGTAGGCTCTGGCTCCCTTAGAAAATGCATCGAAATTCAGTATTGATTTTCCAAAACTCGGAGCCTCTGCCAAACGAACGCTTCGAGGAATAACATTTTCAAAAACATGTCCAGGAAAATGTTCTCTCACCTCTTTTACTACTTGGCGAGATAATCTGTTCCTCCTATCATACATTGTTAGCATTACTCCTTTTATTTTTAAATCTGGTTGAATATTTTCCTTAACTAAACTGATAGTTTCCAATAACTGACTAAGTCCCTCGAGGGCATAATATTCAGTTTGAACCGGAATAATAATTTCATCACTAGAAACCAAACCATTAATGGTCAAGAGTCCCAGGCTCGGAGGACTGTCTATAATAATATAATCGTATTCTGATCTAATCTGCCTTAGGGCATTATATAATTTAAATTCTCTATTTTCCATGTGAATCATCTCTATTTCGGAACCAGCCAAATCCTGAGATGAAGGTAAAATATCAAAACCCAGAGACTTCTTGGTAACGATTATTTCTCTTGGGTGCTTACCTAAAATCATTGCCTGGTAGAGGTTGTTTTCTAACTCTCTAACGTTTACTCCCAGTCCCGAAGAGGCATTTCCCTGTGGATCGAGATCAACTAAAAGAACCTTCTTACCAGCTGTAGCTAAATAAGTAGTTAAATTAACAGCAGAAGTAGTTTTACCCACTCCTCCTTTTTGGTTGACTAATGAAATTATTTTTGCCATAATTAATTATAGTATAACGTTTTTTAATAGATTTGAAAAGGGCATTTATCTACTAATTTAAAGATTATACAAAATTACCCAAAATAAGCAATTTGAGCATATTTAACATTTGAAATTATATTAATAAAAGAGTATACTAGCAAAGTTGAGATTAGAGACAATGCAAGATATTTAAAATCAGGATTTAGAAAAGAGTACTTAAAAAATTTATAAAATCGCCCGGATGGCGAAATTGGTAGACCTGCCTGCCGGCAGGCAGGCGCGCAACGACTTTCATCCACCTCTGGTGGGCAAAATCGTATGGCTTTATTCATAGGAGTTTTTGTACTTAGGATTTCCTTGTTATGAATTAATACTAAGAAAATATTGTTATGTTTTATATTTATGTATTAAAAAGCACATTAAGAAATTATATCTATGTAGGGCTAACCAATGACGTTAACCGGAGAGTGAATCAGCACAATAATAAGCGAGAGCGAACAACTCGAGCATATGCCCCATTTGAAATTATGTTAATAGAAGAGTATGATAGTAGAGCTGAGGCTAGAAAAAGAGAAAAATATTTAAAATCAGGATTTGGAAAAGAGTACTTAAAAAATTTATAAAATCGCCCGGATGGCGAAATTGGTAGACCTGCCTGCCGGCAGGCAGGCGCGCAACGACTTTCATCCACCTCTGGTGGGCAAAATCGTATGGCTTTATTCATAGGAGTTTTTGTACTTAGGATTTCCTTGTTATGAATTAATACTAAGAAAATATTGTTATGTTTTATATTTATGTATTAAAAAGCACATTAAGAAATTATATCTATGTAGGGCTAACCAATGACGTTAACCGGAGAGTGAATCAGCACAATAATAAGCGAGAGCGAACAACTCGAGCATATGCCCCATTTGAAATTATGTTAATAGAAGAGTATGATAGTAGAGCTGAGGCTAGAAAAAGAGAAAAATATTTAAAATCAGGATTTGGAAAAGAGTACTTAAAAAATTTATAAAATCGCCCGGATGGCGAAATTGGTAGACGCGCACGACTCAAAATCGTGTGGATTTATTCATGAGAGTTCGAGTCTCTCTCCGGGCACAATTAGAAATTCAATCTTTCCTTGCGTCGTGTGGATTTATTTATGAGAGTTCGCCTAGTCTGACAATTAGGTTCTCTGGGCACCATTAAAAAAAAACAGTAAAAACAACTCTAGGATGAGTTGTTTTTTTACAATTTTAAAGAGGCTTCAAAAAATATTTCGAAGCCTCTCTTTATCCTCCTTGTTTTCTAAAAAAGGATTGCAGCCATAAAACGATAAATTTTGCAAAGATGCAGGTGAATACTAGAATAGCTACCACAAAATATCCGAACAAAATAAGATGAGATAGTATAAGGATTAACACAGAATACAACCAAGAGAAAAATCTTTCTATCATTTCTCTTTCACCTCCTTTTTTTATAAAGAACTACCTTTGAGGAAACGTTTTCATATTGTTAACTGTGCTATCATTTTTGATAACTACACTTTCTTTATCACATTCTCTTCCAGCTATATGCTGACTCCATTTTGTTTTATTGGGATAACCATATTTTTCATCGCTACCCACAGCTTCCTTGGAATCTAGCGAAAAATTAGCACACAGCTCAAATTCCCCCTCTATTATTTGCCCGCTTCTACGTGATTTATTAATAGCTATATATTCATAAAGATTTCCAGTTTCAGGATCTTTTCTGTTACTACAATAAGCATAGGAGGAATCCTTGCCTAATTCATCCAATGACTCCGGCAAGGCGTTGTGCTCATTCGCAAAAGAACTGATGCAGTTAGCTAAATTTTCTAAATCATTAGCTCGAGTATTATCAAAGCTTCTCATTCGTTGCGTTTTTGGCGAACCGCTGGCTAAAAAACCTAAAATTATTGACAGACAAATAATGCCTGTTGCTGCCCAAGCAAACTTTACAAAAATTTTCTTGGTAACCTCTTTTTTATATTGAACTTTTTTTCTTTCCAAAAAATAAAAACCAAACACTCCACCCGCAATCATAAATATTGTCAGAGCTTTGAGGAAAAATCTAATAGTAATTTCTCCCTGAAGCATATTGAAGATGACTGTGATTAAATCCCCTAATATAGCGATAGCCGCTACTAGCAAAACTAGATACGTGATCCATTTAGTTAAATTGGCCTCCATTTTTCCTTCATCCTCTTCAAATCTTTTAAACCAAAAGCGCATAGCGAAATAGTATAAAGGAAAACTGATAATCAAAGCTGCGATGGCATAATGGATAGACTCTGGGGATGACCCGACGCCATAATAATTAACTAGTTTATCTTGGAAAAAATAATTTATTGTCCCATAAAGCAATGTGCCCAATGAAATAGCTGATATTATCAAAAGAATAAAAGAAAAAAGATTTACCACTATTTCCACTGTAGTGGATTTTTTGCTAAAAACTTTTTGAGCATTTTTATTGGGCACTGGCACGCCTGATTTTGCCAAACCTAAAGCATAAGAACTATCCACTTCATCCTCAGACCAGCCTACCGCATGCAACTGTTTTTTTATTTCGTCATGAGTAACTCCGGATTGGATACATTTGACTACATAATCAATTAGCTCCTGCTCCTTATTTTTTAGCTCATTTTCCATAAAAATATTTTATCTAATTATTTACTATAATATCACAAAAAACAATTAAATATAATGGCTAACGCAAAAAATCAACACAAAAAAATTATTTTGTCTTGATTTTGCGAAATGATGCAAAAGAAATAATTCTAAATATTAATTATTATCACTATCATCTTGCTCTAATTTTATAGACAATAATTTTGATACTCCATCATCCCCCATAGTCGCTCCATAAATATAAGAAGCTTGACGCATTGTTTCTCGATTGTGCGTAATAGCCACAAATTGAGTCTGATTTGACAAAGTTTTCAAGATCTTACTAAATCTCATCGAATTAGCTTCATCTAAGGCCGCCTCCACTTCATCCAACATCGAAAAAGGTGGCGGATTATAAGAAATAATCGCAAAAAGCAAAGCTAAGGAAGTTAAAGATCTTTCTCCGCCAGAAAGCATAGATAAATTGGAAATCTTTTTTCCAGGAGGACAAGCTAAAATATCCACCCCTATCTCATCCTTATTGTCATCCTCTAATTCTTCAATCTCTGCCTCTAATTTATCTTCAGTTTCTACATCCAGGCCATCATTTTCTGCCTTCTTGACTCTGGTTATCTTCTTCTTTTTTGTCTTTACCAAGCTAGCTTTTCCTCCTCCAAAAATTATTTTGAAGTATTTAGAGAACTCATCATTAATCTTGCCAAAAGCCTCAGCAAAAACAACATCTATCTTCTTATCCATTTCTTTGGCAATCTCCAAAAGAGAAGTAATAGCTTGTTCTAAATCTTTTGATTCTTGCTGCAAAGTTTCATAACGCTTATTGGTTTCTTCATACTCCTCTACGATTAAAGGATCAATTCCGCCAATCTGCTCCATTTGAATCTTTAGTCTAGAGATTTTTTGCTCCATATCATATCGATCAATTTTCTCTCCATCAAATACAAGTTTGCTAATTTCTACATTTAAATTATTTTTAGCCTCCGCAGTCAAATCCTCCTCACGCACTTCAATTCTTGCCAAAGAAACTTTAGCATCATTAAATTTATCCTTGGAAATATCCAGCCTTCTTTGACTTTCTCTTAATTTTTCTTCTGCCACAAAAAATTCCTCCCGCGCCTTGGCATCCTTTTCCACTTCTGCTTGAATCTGAGCATTGATCTGAGCTATTTTTCCTCTCGCGTCTTGAATCTCTTTTCTAAGTTTTTCAAGAGATTTATTCATTTCCATCAGCTCTTTGTTGCCCTCTTTCTCTGCCTCTATCTGTTCTTGAGTTTTTTTGCCCTCTACCTTTCCCTTGTCAATATCTCCTCTAAGAACTACAATATTTTTTTCTATTTTCAGAATGAAATCTTTTAACTCTTTTAATTCCTCCAAGGTCTTAATCTTTCCAATTCTCTCACTCAATTCTCTTTGGGCCTCATGAATCTTTTCTAACTCTTCTTGAATATATCCCTTATCTACTAGAATTTCTTTAATAATTCCCTGTTGTCTTATTTTGTCCCTGAGAATTTCCATCTTCCCCTCAGTCATCATAATCTCTCTTTCAGCAACATTAACAACCCTATAAACTTTATCTCTCTCAAATTTTAGCTCATCTTGCCTTTTATTTTGTCTTAATTTTTGAGACTCACTTTCAACAAAATCATTGAGCTTATCCATTTCTCTTTGAATCAAAATCACTTCCCTACCTAAATCCTCCTTCTGCTTAAAAGACTCTTCTTTTTCTACCTGAAAAGAATGCCACAAAAAAGCAAAATACTTTTCTTGCAATTCCCTTAATTTATTTCTTATTTCTGCTCCTTTCTGAGCCTTATCAGCTTGTCTTTTTAAGATTTTTAAGTGAGGTTCAATTTCCCCCAAAAGAGCACTAACTTGCAAAAGATTTTTACTGGTGGCTTCTAATTTTTTTAGTGCGCGCTCTTTCTTGATTTGATATTGTTTTACTCCCGCCGCGTCTTCCAATATTGATTTTCTTTCGCTTACCGAAGCATTAAGCACAGCGTCACTCATTCCTTGATTAACCACACTATAGCTATCTTTACCTACTCCAGCTTTAGCCAGCAAATCTGTTACATCAACCAACCTTACTTTAGACCCATTGATAAGATACTCACTCTCACCACTTCTATAAATTTTTCTGCGAATGATTACTTCCGCAAAATCTAGTGGAATTTTTTTATCAGAATTGTCCAAATGCAAAGAAACTGAAGCATAATTCAATTTACCCTTATTACCACTTCCTGCAAAAATAACATCTTCTGATTTTTTGCCTCGCAGGTTTTTCATGGACTGCTCACCCATTACCCATCGAATAGCATCCGCAATATTTGATTTACCACTTCCATTGGGACCCACAATAGCTGTAATTCCCATTTTCTTTTTTTCACCGTTTCCAATATTACCCTTGACTTCATCTATTGAATCCGAAGGCATAAAATCAATTACAGTTTTATTGGCAAAAGACTTAAAGCCAGCTATTTCTATTTTTTTTAGATACATAAATATTCATTAAACATAAGATACACAACATAAAACAATTAACATAAAGCAAAACACTTTATGCCACATCCTCCATTTCATATAGTCTTATTGTACTATAAATATTGAAAGTTGAAAACACTAGCTCTAAATATCCTCAAGGTTTGTAAAGTTTCTAGGCTTCCTAAAGTTAATGGGATAGACAAAACTTACAACTAAAATCATAACCTTGAAACATTTGCAATTTTAACTTTGACATTAAAAAAGTATCCGCCCGGGGCAGATACTTTATATATAAGAGAAAATTTTATTTCAAAATTAACACATTGAAAAATTGAACATTATAAACTCAGGGTCTATATCCAACCTTTTGCCTTTAAGCCTTCTTGCGCTGCTTCGCGCTGAGCTTCTTGTTTACTGGAACCGTTTCCCTGAGCTACTAACTCATCCCCCACATAAACCCCTACAGTAAAATTTTTATCATGGTCAGGGCCTTCTTCCTTTAAAATTCGATAAGATGGAGTCATCTTGAAATATTCCTGAGATTTTTCTTGGAAATAACTCTTAGGGTCAAGATACAATTTATTAGCAATTACATCATCAATCTTGGAAACTATATTTTTTAAAATAAATGCCTCTGCCACTGCATAACCCTGATCGAGATAAATTGCGCCAATAATCGCCTCCAAAGCATTGGCCAATAAATACTGTCTGGCTCTGCCGGTATCGTTGGCTTCACCCTTACTCATCAAGACATGCTCAGCTACTCCCAACTCAGCAGAAATTTTTGCCAGCATCTCTCCATTTACTAAAGCAGCTCGCCAACTGGTCATTTCTCCCTCAGGATTATTGTAATTTTTAAACAGAAAGTCAGTCACCGCCAATTCCAAAACCGCATCACCCAAAAACTCCAATCTTTCATTGTGATTGATTTTATATTTTTTATTTTCATTTAGATAAGAACGGTGGGTTAAAGCCTCTTGAATCAATTTGGGATTTTTAAACTTTATCCCTATTTTTTCGGTAAAATCCTCTATCATCTAATTAAGAATTTCTAGTTAGAAATTTTTAAAAAAAATCGCCTATCAAGACGAAGAATTAAAAACTTTTAATTAGAAATTATTCAAAAAATTAATTATTTTCTTGGATAATTTTTTTATTATCTTCTAATTCCTGCTCCTCTTTCTTCTTTTCTTCTTTTTTTCGCTTATCGTCATCCTTTAGGGGTTCACCCATTTCTCTATATATTGTCCCCAATACTCCATTGACAAATTTAGCTGAATTCGGTCCACCAAAAGTCTTAGCTAACTCAATCGCTTCATTGATAGCCACCTTTGGAGGAACATTCTCATAATTTCCGTAAAGCAATTCGTAGATTCCAATTCTTAAAATATTTCTATCCACAATAGTGATTTGCGAGAGTGGCCATTCTGGAGCACATTGCTCAATCAATTCATCGACATCATTTTGATTATTTAATACCCCTTCAACCAAAGTTAAAACAAGGTCTGTCTCCTCTATGCCGATCGCTAACTCTTTAATATTTTTATCAACAATACTCAAAACTCCGTCCTTATCTACACCATTAAAATCCCATTCAAATAAGGATTGCATCGCTATTGATCTTTGAAGGTGCCTATTTGCCATTGTTATTTATAAATCAAAGGATTTCAATCCTTTGAGAAATAGTTTATTTATTTTTATTTCTTAGCTACTTTTTTAGTTGTCTTTATAACCTCTCGTCCTTTGTAAAAACCACATTTAGGGCAAGCTCTGTGTGGAAGGATTTTTTCTTCACAATTGCTGCATTTAACAGCTTGAACTTTGACGATATTCTTTATTTTACTGATTTGACCGGCTCGTCTTCTGCCTTTTCTGGCTGTATTATGTCGTTGTTTTGGTACTGGCATATATTTGAATAACTATATTTCTATCGCTATTTGGATTAAACTTTTACTGTTTAAATTTATCACTACTTTATGATTTTGGCAAGCCCCTTATTGAAATTAAAAATTAATAATGAATAATTAATGATTTAGACACTATTTAAAATGACTTTAAAGAAAGTTTGAGCCTGACAAAAATTTCCTATCAGACTCATGAGTGTCATACTTATTCACCTTTCTCTTTTTCCCTAAGCAGCCTCTTCGCCGCTGTACTGGCAAAACCGAATTTGGTTGGCGCTAGCACTCCATCATTGATTATAGAGAGATAGCTACAAGAATCTATTTTGTAAATTGAAAATTGGTCATTGAAAATTTTTTAAGCTTTCCACCTATCGTTAATTGCGTTGCGCACCGGAGCAAAGGTTTTACGATGAATTTCGCAGGGTCCATTCTGCTTAAGGGCATCAATGTGGATTTTGGTCCCATAGCCTTTATGCTTAGAAAACTGGTAAACAGGATATTTTTTATCAAATTCATTCATCATTCTGTCTCGAGTCACCTTAGCAATTATCGAAGCAGCTGAGATTGATTTTACTAGCTTATCACCACTAATGATTGATTTTTGCTCCAAGGAAAAATTGGGAATTATTTTGTCTCCATCTACCAAAATTATTATTTTGCCTGACTGACTCTTGATTTGATTTTTTAATTCCCCTATCGCTTTTTTCATCGCCAAAAAGGTCGCCTCCAAAACATTTACCCTATCGACCGTTTCGTGATTACAAATCCCCACACCCACATAGAAATTTTTCGTAATAAATGCAAAAACTTCCTCACGTCTTTTTTCGCTTAATTTTTTAGAATCTTTAATTAAATCCCAAAGCTTTTTTTCTTCATCATTCCAGTTCTTTTCCTCTAAGATTACTGCTCCTGCTACCACCGGTCCAGCCAAGGGTCCTCGACCAGCCTCATCTACTCCTACAGAAAAAAAGTACCCATCACTCAAAAGTTTTTTTTCAATTTCAAAAGTTGAATCATTCATATCGTTTAACTATATCAAATACATTGCTTTTTTAATATTTTAATTATACACTTTTTAGATAACTAAACTAGTTATTAAAAAGTACCTCTCATTAAAAATCATATTCCAAGGAGAACACTTATGTCAAAGAGACCTATCGGCTTTTCAACTGGAACATTCTTCAAATTTTTAAACCCCGTCAGCAAAGAGGCTATTGCCTTTGTCCAAGAATTGGGCCCTGATACTGTCGAACTCAATTGGCACCACATTGCTGATCGACCGGAAAAAAATATAGGCAGGAAGATTGATTGGAGTTTTAAATTTGTTTCTATACATTTGCCAGTTGATATGTCTGACGACAATGGCATTTTTGCGACAACGGGTATCCTAAGCAGGGCTTATAGACTCTTTATTCAGTGCTATTCCTTTGGATATGCAGTGATTCATCCCGATTTGATAACCAACTGGAATAATTTTAATCTCCTGCTTAATCACAATTTTTCTCTGCCTCTGGCTATCGAAAATATGGATGATAGGAAAAAATCATTTAAGGACTTACCCTCCTTACTGGAATTTTTCAGAAAGTATCCGGCGATTGGGTTGGTTTTTGATGTAAATCATTGGGTGGTAAACGGCAACAGTATCTCGTCCATTTCAAAAACTCTCCAAATACTTATCTCGTCTGGGGTTAGACTGGCTGGGATCCATCTGAGTGGAGCTGGGTTTCACGAACCGCTTTTTAAAACTCCCCATGCCGAAGAAATCGTGAGGTCACTGCATGTGATTCCGCATACCACCCCTATAATCATCGAGAGTATTTTTGAAAACCGGGATGAACCAGCTCAAGAGTTGGCTTTCGTCCGAAAGCATTTGGAGGCATAAGCGCAAACAAAAAAACTACGCCAACAGGGGTGAAAGAAGAAGTCTTTCGCCCCTATTTTTTTTATATTACTCTCATATCTTTGTAAAAAAATCAGTACTCTAAATTTCTGCGGCAATGACACTAATAGAAAATAGTTTAATTTACTTTAAAAACCCTAGAAACTTTACTCATCCTATTAAATTGCCCTGCACCGCCTCAGCGGATTTAACAGGATAAACTTTACAAACTCGACACCGTCCCCTTTTCAAACTAAATAATCTGTGCTATTATAATTCCATAAATAAGAGATTAATTCTAACTTGCAAAAGCCATAGAGCAATCTGGCGTATGGAGATAGAATAAAGAAATGTTTATACTTAATAATAAAATATCCTAATATTCCAAACCCTGCTTTTAAAGTTGTGGTTTTTAATTTTTAATAAAAGTAAAATATTTTTATAAAAAATTATCTCTTTTAGGTTTTGTTGCGGGATATAGTCAACCAAAACCGAAAGTTTTTAGAAAAAATTAAATCAAATAAATTTTATGGAAAACGATTCTCAATTAGTAACACCCCCCAATAAATTTACCCATCTTCATGTTCATAGTCATTATTCCCTACTCGATGGCCTAGCTAAAATTGATGACCTCATCAAAAGAGCCAAGGAATTAGGAATGGACTCTTTAGCATTAACTGATCATGGCGTAATGTATGGAATTGTAGAATTTTTCATAAAAGCCAAAGAAGCTGGAATCAAACCCATTATCGGTTGTGAAATGTATATGACAGCCGCTAGTCGCACCAGCAAAAACAATACTGCGGAAGATAAGACACGCTATCATCTAACGCTACTGGTAAAAAATGAAAAAGGTTATAAAAATCTGATGAAATTGGTTTCCATCGCTCACCTTGAAGGATTTTATTATAAGCCTCGCATTGATAAAGAGTCTTTAGAAAAATACTGCGAAGGATTGATTTGTATGAGTGGCTGCATACAAGGAGAAATTCCCCAAGCTATCATTCGAAAAACCTATGAAGAAGCCAGAGATGCTGCCATTTGGTATGATAAAGTTTTTGGTCGGGGAAATTTTTATATGGAGCTTCAACATCATCCTGGACAGAATGATCAAAAATTTGCCAATGGTGGGATAATTGAAATCTCTAGAGAAACAGGCATACCTGTTGTAGCTACTGGAGATATTCATTACACCCGAGCCGAAGATGCCGAAACTCAAGATATTCTCCTATGTATTCAGATGAATCGTAAAGTTCATGAGAAAGACAGATTGAGCCTAATGGATTTTCATTTATATATGAAATCTCCCGAAGAAATGGAAGAATTTTTTAAAGATACGCCCCAAGCTATTACCAATACCCAAGAAATAGTAGCCAAGTGTAATTATAATATTCCTTTGGGAGAAATCCAGCTTCCTTATTTTGAAGTTCCGGACGGTTATGATGACAAAAGCTATTTGAGATATCTCACACAAAAAGGTTTAGAGGAGAAATTTGGCAAAAAACCCACTGACCAATATCTAAAAAGAATGGAATATGAACTTTCTATTATTGAAAAAATGGGATACTCTCCATACTTTTTAATCGTTCAGGATTTTGTTAACTGGGCCAAACAGCAAGGTATCGTGGTAGGGCCAGGCAGAGGAAGTGCGGCTGGTAGCTTGGTTTCTTATCTAGTGGGAATCACCAATCTTGATCCGATAAAATACGACTTACTTTTCGAAAGATTTTTAAATCCAGAAAGAATCTCCATGCCTGATGTTGATATGGATTTTGCTGACGACAGACGCGATGAAGTTCTTGATTATGTAAGAAAAAAATATGGCGATGATCATGTGGCTCAAATTATTACTTTTGGAACCATGGCTGCTCGTGCAGCTATTCGTGATGCTGGACGCGCCCTGGATTATCCATATGATTACTGTGACAAAACAGCCAAAATGATACCCATGTTTTCAACTATTGCTGAAGCCTTAGAGGATGTGCCTGAGTTTAGTAATTTCTATAACTCCGATAAGGACGCTAAGAAATTGATCGACAGTGCTAAGAATTTAGAAGGAGTCTGCCGGCATGCCTCAATGCATGCTTGCGGAGTAGTGATTACCAAGGAGCCAGTTACTAACTACTCCCCTCTCCAAAAGATCACCGGCAAAGAAGATGGTGTAGTAACTCAATATTCTTCTTCAACCAAAAGCAGTTACGTAGAAAAAATCGGCCTACTAAAAATGGACTTTTTGGGACTCAAAAACTTAACTATCATCCAAAATGCGATCAATATTATTGAAAAAACCAGAGGCGTAAAAATAAATATTGATGACATTCCACTAGATGATAAAGATACTTATAAACTATTACAAACTGCTCACACTACTGGAGTCTTCCAGTTAGAATCCTCTGGAATGAAAAGATATCTAAAACAACTCAAACCCACCAACCTAGAAGATGTTATTGCCATGGTTGCTCTATATCGTCCTGGTCCAATGGATTGGATTCCTGATTTTATTGATAGAAAACATGGACGAAAAAGAATTGAATATATTCATCCTAAACTAGAACCGATTTTAAACAAAACCTACGGAGTAGCTGTTTATCAAGAACAGGTTATGCAAATGGCCCAAAGCCTAGCTGGGTATTCATTGGGTGGTGCCGATATGCTAAGAAAAGCAATGGGTAAAAAAATTCCGGAGCTAATTCAAAAAGAAAAAATTAAATTTATTGACGGGGCGGCTGCTAATGGCGTAAACAGAAAAGATGCCGAAAAAATATTTGCCTTTATTGAGCCTTTTGCCGGCTATGGATTTAACCGCAGTCATGCTGCTTGCTATGCCTTAATCGGTTACCAAACCGCCTATCTTAAAGCTCACTATCCAGCTGAATTTATGGCCGCCCTAATGACATCTGATCAAGGAAATATCGAAAGAATCGCTATCGAAGTAGAAGAAGCCCAAGATATTGGCATCGCTGTTTTGCCACCTAATGTCAATGAAAGTTTTGGAGAATTCGCCGTAATAAAAGATGAAACTAGTGATAAAGTTAACATTCGTTTTGGTTTGAAAGCTATAAAAAATGTAGGCCACCCCGTAGCGGATGAAATCGTAAGAGAAAGGAAGAAAAATGGCAAATATAAAACCTTGGCTGATTTTTTGGAAAGAGTTGTTACTCGAGACCTCAATAAAAAATCCATTGAAGCCCTTGCAAAAGTAGGTGCCCTAGATGATTTAGGAGAAAGAAATCAAATTATAGAAAACATTGAAACTATTTTAAGTTTTTCTAAAAATATTCAAAAAATAAACAATTCTAATCAAGATACTCTCTTCGGTACCATGGAAATCAAGACTCCCACCATTGAACTTTCCCCCACTATTGCCGCTACCAAAAACCAGAGGCTTCATTGGGAAAAAGAACTTCTTGGACTATATGTTTCTGATCACCCCATCTCTGAATATAAATATTTCTTTGAAAAAATGACTACCGCCATCTCATCTTTAGACAATTCTATGGTAGGAAAATCAGTACATGTTGGCGGAGTAATTACCAAGGTGCAAAGGATTATGACCAAAAGAAAACAAAATATGGCCTTTGTGACTATCGAAGATTTACGCGGAAGAATCGAGCTCCTAATTTTTCCTAATGTTCTGGAATCCACGGGGGCAGTCTGGCAAGAAGAAAAAATAATTTTGGCAGACGGAAAGCTTTCTGACAAAGACGGATCTTTTAAACTTATCGTCGATGATGCCAAAATAGTCAATGATGAAGAGATGAATAAATTTAGAAGGATTCTTGTTACCCAAGAAAAAAATAATCATCCTGTTAAAAAAATTAAAGCTCAAAAAATCACCATTACAATTCCTCTTACGGCTGACAAATCAACCATTGGAAAACTTTCTCAATTATTTGATTCTTGCAAACTTGGAGAAACTAAAATATTTCTCTTTCTAGATGGAACTACTATGCAAACCAATTACAGTCTCGAACTCGACAGTTCTATCATAGAAAAAATTGAAGAAATAATTCCAAAGGAAAATATAAAAATAGAATAGGCAATCATGTTAACACTTCAGCATTTCAATAAAAAACTCTGGAAAATCTTCCAGAGTTTTTTACTTGGTTAGATAAACTCACTTGAAATTATTTTTTAAAATAATCGATTACTTTTTTAAAATTGTCTGCATAAAAATCAGCTTCCTTTAAAACCTTCTCACGTGAAACATTTTCCGTATAAGCGATAAATTTATCCACTACGCCAAATTCTTTGGTCTGATAATCTGTCCAACCATCCCCCACCATAATCAATTCTCCAGTTAAACCTAGAATTTTTATTTGATTGACTTTGCCATTGTCCTGCGCCATTAAATTTTCCCTATCTACTCCAATTAAAAGTCCATTTTCATTAAAAATAAATTCATTAGCCAAGATGTTATTTTCATTAATTCCCAAAAAATTAACCGTATGGGAAATTAAGTCTTTGAATCCTCCAGAAATAATAAAAATATTTTCATGGTTTTCTCTAAAAAATTCTAAATTAGCCAAAACAGAATCTGATAATTCCTCTTTTATAAGCAAAGCTAAATCAGAGACAACTATTTTATCAGTTTTTATTAAACTAATTCTTCGACTAAGCGACTCTGAAAAACTAATTTCTCCATTCATTCCCAGCTCGGTAATTTTTTTAATCTCAGCTACTATTTCGTCTCGATTCTCATTTTCTTCTAGCGCTCGCTCAGCCAATCTATCCAAAGTTTCAATTTTTACCAAAGTACTATCGAAATCAATAATTAATTTTTTCATATTTTTTATCCGCTCCCCTTCAAATAAGGGAAGCCGCCCAAAGGGCAGCGGGAGTGATAGTTATTGAAGATTTATAACGGATATGCTACATTTATACCATAAATTAATGATAATTGTATTATACCCAAAGTTCGCACAACAAACAACTTTTAAATATTACCTAAATAAAAACGTAATGACAATAAAAACAAACAAAAGTGAGAACAAATCGAATAAACCGGCTCAAAGCCTTTTTTCTCAGACATTCTTTCACGGCACAAAAGCTGACCTAAGGATTGGTGCTTTTATAGAAACAGGTATTAGTTCAAACTATGGACAAAAGAAAAAAGCGAAATATATCTATCTGACAGCCACACTGGATGCTGCTATTTGGGGAGCTGAACTTGCTTCAGGTAAGGGACGCGAAAGAATATATTTAGTAGAACCAACAGGTCCAATTGAGGATGATCCAAACCTAACCGACAAAAAATTTCCAGGCAATCCAACAAAGTCATACCGTTCAGAGCATCCGTTTAAGGTTGTTGGCGAGGTTACCATTTGGCAAGGACACTCGCCAGAACAAATCAAAGCAATGAAAGACGGACTAGCTAAACTTAAAAAACAAGGCATTGAGGCAATAGAGGACTGAATAAAAAATAAAAATTAAATCTTATCTTTTATAAAATCCAAAATTGACTTTTTAATCCCCTCTTCATCCAGCCCAACCTCAGCCAAAATCTCATCCCTGCTGCCGTGAGCCAAAAAATCATCCGGCAATCCTAAGTTTTTAACAAAAACCTCTATTTTATTATTCATAAAAAGCTCGCTCACCGCACTACCTGCCCCACCAGTAACCGCATTGTCTTCAATGGTAATGAAATATTTATGCTGTTGAGAAAGCTTTTTTAATAATTCTTCATCCAAAGGTTTTACAAAGCGCATATTTACTAAAGTCGCTCCCAATTCCTTAGCCACATTCTTGCATCTCCCAAGCATCGTTCCATAGACCAAAATAGCAATACCTTTTCCATTTCTTAAAATATCTGCTTTTCCGATTGCAATTTTTTCTTTTTTCTTGATATATCGAAGAGAAACTCCACCCCGAGGATATCTAACAATAACGGGACCTTTGTGATTATATCCGCTTTCTAACATCTGATAACATTCTGTTTCGTCAGCAGGAGCCATAATGACTAAATTAGGCACTAAACGGCTAAAAGATAAATCAAAACTTCCATTGTGCGTAGCACCATCGCCACCCACAATTCCTGCTCTATCCACTGCAAACAAAACGTCTAAATTTTGCAAAGCCACATCATGAATCAATTGATCATAAGCCCGCTGCAAAAAAGAAGAATAAATAGCTACTACCGGCTTCTTATTAGCACACGCTAAACCCGCTGCAAAAGTAACTGCATGTTGCTCAGCTATTCCTACATCATGATAACGTGCACCAAATTTTTCAGAAAATTCTCGCAGTCCTGAGCCCAGACCCATAGCAGGAGTAATGGCATGCAATTTTTTATCAACCTTAGCTTTATCACAAACCCAAGCAGAAAAAACATTAGCAAAAGTTAATTTATTTTTTATATCAGGATTCTTCTTGCCAGTTTTTAGATTAAAGGGCTTTACGGCATGCAAAGAAAAGCAATCATTTTCAGCTGGCGCATATCCCTTACCCTTAGTGGTTATGATATGCAAAAATTTAGGTCCTTTAATTTTTTTTAAATTTTCTAAAACTTTTATCAAATTTTTTACATCGTGACCATCAATCGGCCCATAATAAGCAAAACCCAATTCTTCAAAAAATGTTCCCGGGATAATCATCCCCTTAGTATAAAGTTCAGCCTTACGCACAAATTCCTGCAAAGAAGGCACCGCTCCTAAAAAATCCCTCCCCTTTTTTCTAAATTTATCATAAGAAGGAGAGGAAATAAGACGCGTCAAATATTTTCCCATCCCTCCCACATTGGGAGAAATAGACATCTTATTATCATTTAGAATCACCAAAATATTAGCTGCTGCATCGCCAGCATGATTTAGAGCTTCTAGAGCCATTCCGCCCGTCAAAGCTCCGTCCCCAATTATAGCTACCGAATGGGGTGAATTTTTCTTGCCCTTATGAGCTATCGCCAATCCAGTGGCGACACTGATAGAAGTACTAGAATGACCCACTCCGAAAGCATCGTATTCACTCTCTTCTCTTTTCGGAAAAGGGGCTAACCCATCCTTTTTTCTAATAGTGTGCATCTTATCTTTTCGTCCAGTGAGGATTTTGTGCGGATAAGCCTGATGTCCCACATCCCAAATTAAAAAGTCTCGAGGCGTGTCAAAAACTCGGTGCAGAGCCACTGTAAGCTCTATAACCCCCAAGTTTGAACCCAAATGACCTCCTGTTTTTGAAACGCTTTCTATCAAGAATTTTCGGATGTCTGCACACAAACAAAATAAGTCTTTTTGAGAAAGCTTCTTTAAATCCTTAGGAATATTAATTTTTTCTAAAATTTTTTCAGATTTCTTTTTTTTCATATAAAACTATCCTGCAAAATGTAGCGCTGCCCCCACTACAATAGCTACCACAATAAATATAACAGCTGCCCAGCCAAATATCGTCACCCAAGCTGGATTTGTTTCGCGACCCATTATTTTTTTATCATTTCCAACTACCATAATTGAAATCAAAAGCGGTAAAGAAATTATACCATTTAGAAAAGCAGCATAATAAAGCGCCTTGATAGGATTAATATTAAAAAAATTAAGACATAATCCCACTAAAATTGAAAAGATTATCACCAGATAAAAACCTCTCGCTCGAGAAAAATTGTTATCCAATCCCTCCCTCCACTTCATAATCTCAGCCAACGCATAAGCGCCACTGCCTGCCAGAATCGGTACGGCCAAAAGTCCTGTGCCGATTATGCCAAAGGCAAAAAGCAAATAAGCATGTTCGCCAGCTAGGGGCCGCAAAGCCTCAGCTGCCTGGTGAGCTGATTGAATATCTGTTATTCCATTTTTAAACAAAACCTGGGCAGTAGTCAAGACTATGAAGAAAAAAACAATATTAGCTAAAATCATGCCTGTACCAACATCAGTTCTCATTTTAGCTACCCTGAAATGAACCCCATTATTGAATTTTTGCGCCATCAATTTATGGATTTTCTTTTGAAATTTATTTTCCTCCACCTCTCCAGAGGCTTGCCAGAAAAATAAATAAGGCGTGATAGTTGTTCCAAAAACAGCAATAATAGCAAAAATATATTCCTCACTAAAAACAAATCTAGGAATAAGAGTGAAATCTAAAATCCTTCGCCACTCGGGATTAATGATTATGCCTGTTATGATATAAGCCAAAACTGAAAGAGCTAGCCATTTTAAAATTCTGACATAAACATGATAACCGATAAACACTTCCAACACTATGCTCAAAGTTGCAAATAAAATAGCAGCCAGATAAAAATTTATATTAGTCAACATTTGCAAAGAGGCTGCCATCGCTCCCAAATCAGCTCCGATATTAACAACATTAGCGATAATCAACAGTGAAACAATCATGATTACAATCTTTCTTTCATAATGTTTTTGCAATACGCCAGCCAATCCTTTATTAGTGACGATTCCAATTCTAGCGCAAACCTCTTGAATTGCCATCATCATAGGCAACAACCAAGCTGCCATCCAAATAATTCCCAAACCAAATTTTGCCCCCACCGAGGAATAAGTTCCAATTCCACTCGGGTCATCATCAGAAGCACCTGTTATGAATCCAGGACCCAAAGCTCGAAAGAAATAATATCCCTTAACCCAAGGTTTTTCTAATAGCTTAATAAATCTCATCGCCTCCGATTCAGCTACTCGAACTATACCCTCATCATCTCTTACAGCTTTTATTTCTTTCCAAAAAATTAATTTCTTAGCTAAAATCAGAGGAATTCCGGCTTTATGACGAAATTCTGAAAGAGTAAAAAACTTTTCTGAATCTTGATTATTATTATCTATTGGCTTGGGCATTTTTTTATTTTGATTTTATTATTTTTAAGATTTCTCTAGTGCTAGTCACTTTGTAATCACAAAATTTATTTCTTCTATCTCTGTGTCGACCTTCTTTTCTTAAAAGAAATATGGTGATAATATTTGGATTTTTTATTTTGGCATCCGTTAGATGCTCCACCCTATCATCGATAAAATAAATTCTCTCGCTAATATCGCTAGATTTTAGTTTGATTATTTTTTCTATTGCCTTCCCTTTCAGCTCATCTACTATCTCTATCTGATTAAAATACTTTATAATACCAGAATTAAATATTTTTGATTTTTGGAAATTAGTTTTAGAGAATGAAATCAAGCACAGCTCTTTCTTAGAAAAATTTTCTAAAAATTTGATCGTATCGTTGAAAACATAACGATCAGTATTTTGAGTAAATTGCATTACATCTTCTTCGAATTCTGAATAATTTAACTGTGACTGCCTACAAACCCTCTTGATATGACCTATTGGCGAATAACTTTTAGTATTTCTTTTATCCAAGGGATCATAATAAAATTTTTCAAAAACATCTTTAGTTACGCCTCTTTTTTTAAACAAGTCGAAATAATCATCTTTGAATTTTCTAGTATTAAACAAAACATCATCAAAATCTAAAAAAATTAACATACACGATAGCAAAAATATTAAAACCTAAATTCCTGCAATTTATTTTTAAACTTCTCAAAAACTTTTGGACCCTGAGGGCTGGGTAAAAAAATCAAAGCATCCTGACCCACCACAATCAAACTTTCCGCCTTACCCGTCTTGGGATTTTCCTTAATTTTTTTAGTTTCTATTTTTTCTAAATATTTTTCCAAAAAATCATAATCAAACAAATTTTCTAAAAAAATTCTACAAAATTTGCTCAATTTAGAATCACCCACCGAGCTAAGATTTTTCGCAGAGGATAAATAGTAATTGGGCTTATAATTTTTGATCCAATGATTTTTTAATTGAAACCTCTGAAAATAATTTTTTCCGTCATAAAGCGGAAAACAAAAAAAATACTCATTAGCTGAATAAAAATCTTTATTTCTAATTTCAAGAGAATTAGTAGTGATAAAATAATTAAAACATACTCTATTCCTTATTTTATCATGATGTCTTCTTTTTCCCAAAAAATGAGCCCATAGAGTAATGAATGTTCGCCCAATCCAAATCCGATTTTCCCTCAAAACGACCAAGACATCCCAATCGCTTTTAGGATGAGCATTTTTAATAGCTAATTTACCTGTAACTAAAACCATTCGCACAAAAGGAGAAATCCTCAACCATTTGACAGCTTTCTTCATTTTTTTTATTTTTAGGACGGAAATTTTATTGCGCACAATCCTCTCTCTGACTAAATCATCTCTCCCTCTTAAAAAATAAAGTCCATTTTCAGTATCAATAAATCTAACCAAATCCTGCTCCTCCAAGCTATTAGCAACATCTCTCAGGGTAATGTTAAGAGCGTCCTCCCTTTTTAAATCTTCTGTTGCCAATAGATGCTTCCAAATTTCAAAAAGAGTTAACGGATAATTTAGGATATCATAGTAACAAATAGTATTTAGGATACTTCTTTTTAAGCTATCATTCATAAAATTATTTATGTTTTATAAAAATTTTCCCGTTGGACTATTTTTTTGAGTCTTTAACTTATCTGGAAAACCTTCAAAGACTATTTTTCCACCATCTTTACCACCATCCGGACCTAACTCAATAACCCAGTCTGCCCCATTGATAACATCCGTATTATGTTCCACGATTAAAACTGAATTTCCCTTTTCTACCAAAGCATCACAAACATTGAGTAATTTCCGAATATCATCAAAATGCAATCCCACTGTCGGCTCATCTAAAATATAAAGAGTTTTACCTGTTGATTTTCTGGCTAACTCCGTGGCTAGCTTAATTCTTTGCGCCTCTCCACCTGATAGCTCAACAGCGCTTTGCCCTAATTTTAAATAACCCAATCCGACATCTTCCATAATTTTTAATTTTTCATAGATCAAATTATGTTTTTTGAAAAATCTTAAGGCATAACTCACACTCATTTCCAAAACTTCCGCAATGTTAGCTCCTTGAAATTCTATTTCTAAAGTTTTTTTATTATAACGAGTGCCTTCGCAAGATTCACATTCTACATACATATCCGGCAAAAGATGCATTTCTATTTTTTTCTTACCATCCCCCTGGCAGACCTCACAACGACCGCCTTTCATATTAAAACTAAAACGACTAGCGTTGTATTTTCTATTTTGAGCTTCCTCAGTTTGAGCAAACAGTTCTCGAATATGAGAAAAAACCCCAGTATAAGTAGCCGCATTAGATCTCGGAGTTTTACCAATGGGTGCCTGAGTAACATTTACTACCTTATTGATGTTTTTCAATCCCTTTATGTCTTTATGCTTGCCAGGTTGAGCCTTAGAATTATAAAAATATCGATTAAGGACTCGAGCTAAAATATCATTTACCAAAGTTGATTTTCCACTACCAGAAACACCGCACACTACCACCATTCTTTCTAGCGGGATATTAATAGAGATGTTTTTTAAATTATGTTCAGTAGCTTCAATGATTTCGATAAATTTATCAGATTTTTTTCTTCTATCGTTTCTTTGGAAAACTTTTTTCTTTTTCGTCAAATATTGAGCAGTGTCTGTGTTGCTTTTTAACATCTTATCTACTTGACCGCTAAAAATGACTTCCCCGCCTTCATCTCCAGCACCCTTACCCATATCAATCACCCAATCCGCTTCTTTTATAAAATCTCTATCGTGCTCTACCACAATCAAGGAATTATCTCTATCTCGCAAAGACTTAATCGTATCGATCAATCTCTTATTATCTCGGCTATGCAATCCCACAGAAGGTTCATCTAAAACATAAATTATTCCTGTTAGTTTTGATTTTATTTGGGTAGCCAACCTGATTCTTTGAGCTTCTCCACCAGAAATAGTTTGAGTACCTCTATTTAAACTAAGATATCCCAAACCTACATTTTCCAATATTTCCAGTCTAGTAAAAATTTCATCCACTAAAGCGCTTATTACGCGATTACCGACTTTATTGCTTTTAAAAACTTTTAAATATTCTATCAATGATTCAATATCAATACTGACCCAATCATCTATTGTTTTCCCATCAATAAAAATATTCACATACTCACTGCGTAATCTCTTACCTTCACAAACGGGACAAATTTCGCTTGTCATATATTTTTCAATTTCTACTCGAGCATGATCAGATTTCGTATTTCTGTATTTTTCTTCCATCATTCCAATTACTCCATCGAACTCACATTCATTGCCGCCATAAAGAATAATGTTTAAATCTTTTTTGGATAATTTACTCACAGGCACATTCAAAGAAAAACCGATTCTTTTAGAAAGTTTTTCCAGCATCTGCATCCCTTGTCCACTCCCCCCATTTCTTCCGCCGATGCTCCCCCAAGGCTTTATAGCCCCTTCTGCCAAAGATAACTTTTTATTAGAAATGACTAAATCCGGTGAAATTTTCATTTTTACCCCCAAGCCAGAACATTCCAAACAGGCTCCCTCTGGATTATTGAAAGAAAAATGCCTAGGAGTTATTTCCTTTATTTTGACACCGCAATCTCCGCAGACATAATCCCTGTTATATGGAAAAATATCCTTGTTATCAACCACCAATTTCATCGATCCTGAACCTATCTTCATAGCGGTTTCAATCGAATCCATAATTCGCTCCTCATCCAAATTCTTTGCATCCAACATTATTCTATCTATCACAATATCTACCTCAGTAAAAACCTCCTGCTCTTTTATTAGTGAAAAGGCTTCATTGATGGTCAGTATCTTTTCGTTAATCATTACTCGCGCATAACCCAACTGATTAATGTGATTTAGATTTTCTATGATATTTTTTTCTTTTTTATTATATGGAGATAAAATAACCAGCATTGTCTTGTGCGGCATTTTTTTAATTTCCGCCAATATATCTTTATTATTTTTTTTCTCCATCAAAACGCCACAAATAGGACAATGAGGCTCTCCAATATTAGCAAATAATATCCGTATATAATCATAAATTTCTGTCAATGTTCCCACAGTTGAACGAGGGCTTCTAACGACACTTTTTTGATCAATTGAAATCGGAGGGCTAAGATTTTCTATACTATCCACATCCGGTTTAGAGGAAACATCTAAAAAACTTCTAGCATAAGAGCTCATTCCCTCTACATAGCGCCTATTACCTTCTACAAAAATAGTATCAAAAGCCAACGAAGACTTCCCGCTACCGGAAAGCCCTGTAATTACTACAAATTTATTTTTAGGAATATCAGCATTGATATTTTTCAAGTTGTTTACTCGCGCACCTCTAACTAAAATAAAATCTCTTTTGTTTTGTTCTTTTATTTTTTTACTTTTCATTATATTAATTTAAAGCTTAAGTTTCATCTAATTAAAAATAATATCACAAAAATATCTGATTGTAAACAAACCAAAAACGTCGGAATAATTCCTCTAAAAATCTTAATATTAGGCACCAAATAAGGCTTTTTGTCTAGTTGACTATCCCCCACTATTAAATTAAAATTAAAGAAACAATGAGACAACTGAGCTTTCAAGCTCCAGGTCGATTGTCAGTCTTGTTTTTAAAACAAGGCCAAAAAGCTTCAATGCAAGCTGCACTTTAAAAATTAAACATTGCCTAAAAAGCAATCACTAGAAAGGTAGGTGAAAAAAATGAATAACGATTTTAATCCTGATGAAATGGATGAAACCGAAGAGCCAACCGCTTTACAAAAATTTAAAGACTGGGCCCAAGAAAATCTTCGAATCATAGTTAGCGTTTTGATAGTTTTCTTAATCGCTTCTTCAATCTATTCTTATTCTAAGAGAGGTTCAGAAGTTGCAGAAGTGACTGAAGAAGGTAGTGAGATAGAAAATATTTTATCTGATTTATCTTCTGAAGAAACTACCGATTCAGCAGAAACTCCAGCTCCAGAAGAAGCTACTCAAGATGAAGAGACTGCTCCTGAAGCTGCTAAACCTGCTGAGACTAAAACTCCTGATACTGGCGCTCCTGCAGCCCCTCAAAAAGAGGAGCCTAAGCAAGAAGCCGTAAAACAAGTAGCTGAATCAAAAGAAACTGAAAATTCTTTTGTTGAAGTAGCTCAAGGAGGCGAAGGGACAACACATTTAGCCAGAAGAGCGTTAGCGCACTATTTGGAAAAGAATGCTGACTCTAGCCTAACTAAAGAACATAAAATCTATATCGAAGATTATTTGAGAAAAAATGTATCTCCGCAAGGACATATTATGCTTGGCACATCGGTTGAATTCTCTAAGAGTTTAATCAAACAAGCAATTGACGCTTCAAAGAATTTAAATGATGCTCAATTGAAAAATCTACAAAAATATTCAGCTAATGTTAATTTCTAGAAATTTCAGAAAAACTAACAAATAATTATAGAACCTAAAGAACTTTATATATTTAAAACCCCGGCAACGACCGGGGTTTTAATGTGGAAAAAATTACTTTTTCTTCATATAATAAAGCTGTTTCTCTCTGGGTAATTTTTCAATTGAATAACGTAACATCGTTCGAGGCATAAATAGCCCATATTTATCTAAAAATTTTATTAGTTCCGCTAAATCACGTTTGCCCATTTCTCGAAGCATCCAACCGGTGGCCTTATGAATCAAATCTTCCTTATCCTGCAATAAAATTTCTGCTATTTTCAAAGTATCTTTAAAATCTTTATTTTTCAAAAAATAAAAAGTAGCCAAAATTGCAATCCTTCTTTTCCAAAGATTTTTTGATTTAACTAATTCATACAACAATCCCCTATCCTGTCCACTTTCCCAAAG
>JAVEXR010000055.1:0-6311 GCA_034003925.1 Candidatus Moraniibacteriota bacterium | reverse complement strand
AGGCTAATGAATATATTGATATCAAGAGTTTAAGGCAGTTTTGTCAGATTTATTCAGATATGATTTTGGATGCTTAGTTTGGTATTTTTATATTTGGAGGCAACACAATCGTTGCCTCTGTTTTTTTTGACAGAATTGTTTGAGATAAAAGCTTTAGTCAGGTTGTATTTTTTTGGTTGTTGTTTTTATTTTTTTTAAAAGTGTGCTATCGGCAGGGTTAATTTTTGCTTAAACAGCTTGATTTTTTGTTTTTTTGGTGTTAATGTAAAAGGGATAAAGCTTTAAAAAAAAAGCCAAAAATTGAAATTTAAGCAAACAATAATTTTATGCAAAAAGAAGCAAACGCCAGAATAAAAATAAACAAACTTTTAGAGGAGGCAGGTTGGAGATTTTTTGATAATGAAAAGGGATCAGCAAATATTTCGCTTGAACCAAATGTAAAGTTGACTCAGAAAGATATTGACGCTTTTGGGGAGGATTTTGAAACAACAAAAAATGGATTCATTGATTTTTTGTTGTTGGATGAAGAAGGGTTTCCGCTGGTGATTTTGGAAGCCAAAAAAGAAGACAAAAATCCGTTGGACGGCAAAGAACAGGCGAGGAAATATGCTCAAACTGAAAATGCTCGCTTTATTATTCTTTCTAATGGCAATCTTCATTATTTTTGGGATTTGGAACGGGGTGATCCGGAAATTATTACAGAGTTTCCAACACAAGAATCTTTGAAACATAGGCAGACTTTTAAGCCTGATAACAAACGTCTGGCGGACGAAAAAGTGGAAGCGGATTATATCGCTTTAACGCAAAATCCGACTTTTAAGGACGACCCGCGTTATAAAGATGAAATAACAAGAGAGCAATATCTTTGGGACGAAAATTTGCGAATTTTACGCTCCTATCAGCTTAAAGCCATTCATGCTTTGCAAAAATCTGCTGAAGCTGGGAATGATCGTTTTCTTTTTGAAATGGCAACAGGAACAGGAAAGACACTTGTCTCTGCCGCTGTTATTAAGCTATTTCTCCGGACAGGAAATGCAAAAAGAATTTTATTCTTAGTTGATCGTTTGGAACTGGAAGATCAAGCATACAAAAACTTTGACCGATATTTGAGTAATGATTTTTTATCTGTCATTTATAAACAAAATCGGGATGACTGGAAAAAAGCGGAAGTGGTTATTTCCACAGTTCAAAGTCTTTCGGCGCAAGATAAATATAAAAAACTTTTTTCACCGACAGATTTTGATTTGATCATTGCGGATGAATCGCACCGCGCAATTGGTGGAAACTCGCGAGCGGTTTTTGAATATTTTATTGGCTATAAATTGGGTTTAACTGCAACGCCGAGAGATTATCTGAAAAATGTTGATCCTCAAAAACTTTCACAACAAGACCCGCGAGCTTGGGAACGGCGACAGCTTTTGGATACTTACACGACTTTTGGTTGTAAAAACGGCGAGCCGACGTTCAGATTTAATTTACTTGACGGTGTACGTGAAGGATTTTTGATCAATCCAATTGTTTTGGATGCGCGAACAGACATCACCACAGAATTGCTCTCAGAAAAAGGATATGCGGTTATGGTGGAAGATGAAGAAGGAGGAGAAAGCGAAGAAACATTTTTTCAAAAGGATTTTGAAAAAAAATTCTTTTCTGAAAAAACCAATCGTATTTTTTGCCAAACACTTATTGAAAATTCTCTCAAAGATCCGATCAGCGGTGAAATTGGCAAAACTATCGTGTTTTGCGTAAGTCAAAAACATGCTTCCAAAATTACCCAGACACTCAATCAAATGGCGAGCCAACTTTGGCCTGATAAATACAATTCTGATTTTGCGGTGCAAATCACTTCTAATATTTCCGACAGCCAGCAATTCACGATAAATTTTGCGAATAACAACCTGAACGGGCATACCAAGTTTTTGGAAAATTACAAATCAAGTAAAACGAGAATTTGCGTAACTGTCGGGATGATGACCACGGGTTATGATTGTCAGGATATTTTAAATTTGGCGCTTATGCGTCCGATTTTTTCGCCGACTGATTTTATTCAGATCAAGGGACGAGGAACAAGAAAATTCACTTTTGAATATACCGATGAATATGGTGAAAAACACAAAGCTCCCAAAGATCATTTCAAATTTTTCGATTTCTTTGCCAACTGCGAATACTTTGAAGAAAAATTTGATTATGACGAGATTTTGCAATTGCCAATTAAGCAAAAAGGAACTGGTGGAGAAGGCCCTGTCGGTGTTCCAATTGATGAAATAGAAGTCTTTAATCCAGATAAAGTAAAATCTCTCATTGAAACACCTGTTGGCATTGAAGGAATGAAAGTTGATCGCAAGCTTTTTGAGAAAGCTCGCGAGCAGTTGCAAAAAGACACGGAAGTCAAATCTGCCGTGGAAAACGAGCAATGGGACAAAGCCGTGCAGATTATGCGCGATAAGTACGAAGACAAACCACAATTGTTTTTGAATCTTGAAAAAATTCGCAAGAGTGAAAATCTTGATCGCCGCATCTCTTGGCGTGAATTTTTGGAGCGAACTTTTGGCTTGATTGATGGGTTTAAATCTAAAGATGAAAAACTGGAAGAAGAATGTGAAAAGTTTATTTCAATCTACAAGCCGGAAAGCAAATATGTTCCGCATATCAAAAATTATCTGAAAGCGTATGTCTCCAGTGAATATTTTAGAAATGAAATAAATAATCAAAGATTCCCGCGGGAGTTTGCCGGATTTACTATGGCGGAATACAAAGAATTAAACGGCTGGCGGGAAACTGTGCCTGAATATGTGAAGGATTATGTATCGGTTAATCAATATATGAAGTAAAAAGGCAGTAGTTGACGATATTTTCTATAATGGTATTATATCACTATAAATATTCAGAATAATTGAAATGAAAAAACATTCAAAAAAACTAGCGATTTTTGAAGGTCAGAAAATCCGTCGGATTTGGAATGAAAAACAAGAAAAGTGGTATTTCTCTGTTATTGATATTGTTGCTATTTTGACAGAGCAAGTTGATTACAATAAAGCTAAGACCTATTGGACAACTTTGAAGAATCGTTTGAAAAATGAAGGAAGCCAAATGGTCACAAATTGTGACCGGTTGAAGATGTTGGCTCAAGATGGAAAAATGCGTGAGACCGATGTGGCGGACACGGAAACATTGCTTCGCTTGATTCAATCTGTTCCGAGCAAAAAAGCCGAGCCGATCAAAATTTGGCTGGCAAAAGTCGGTTATGAGCGGATTGAAGAAATGAGCGATCCGGAAAAAGCGCTTAATCGCTCGCGGGATTATTGGCAAAAAATGGGACGAAGCCAAAAATGGATTCAGCAGCGGATGATGGGGCAGGAAATCAGAAATAAGCGGAAAAAATTTTATTTCTCCAGGGAAATCTAAAAAATTATTGTCCAAATAAAATTTATGCTTGATCAAACTACAAAACGAAAAATTGATTCTGCCCGGCAGATTCTTGTCGGTAAAGTGCCGGATCCGAAAGCGCAAGTGGAACAGATTACGAACGCCCTTATCTATAAGTTTATGGATGATATGGACAAAGAAAATGAAGAAGTTGGATTGAAAACTCAATTTTTCGTGGATGAATGGAAAAAATATTCCTGGACCAAACTTTTGGATAATCGGCTCTCCGGGCAGGAGCGGCTTGATCTTTATGTGCAGGCAATTACGAATATGTCCAAAAATCCGCATATTCCGCAATTGTTCCGTGATATTTTCAAGGGCGCGTTTTTGCCCTACAACGACCCTCGCACGCTTTCGCTTTTCTTGAAAGAAATCAACGAGTTTAATTACGAACACAGCGAAAATCTCGGCAACGCTTTTGAATATCTGCTTTCATGTTTGCAGTCGCAAGGAGACGCGGGAATGTTTCGCACGCCGCGCCATATTATTGATTTTATCGTTTCCGTGGTTGATCCAAAAAAGAACGAAACTATCCTTGATCCCGCTTGCGGAACAGCCGGATTTTTGATTTCTGCCTACAAACATATTTTGAGACAGCATGACGGAATGGATGATGCGGGGCGGCCGAATAGTGAAAAGGGGCTTTCACCGGATGAAAAAAACAGGTTGATGAGTAATTTTTCCGGTTATGACATTTCGCCGGATATGGTGAAGCTGGCTTTGGTGAATTTGTATCTGCACGGATTCCCGGAGCCGAAGATTTATGAATACGATACGCTTTCAAGTGAAAAAAGGTGGGATGAAAGTTTTGATGTGATTCTCGCCAATCCGCCGTTTATGACGCCAAAGGGAGGGATTGTTCCGCACAAAAGATTTTCGATCCAAGCTAATCGCGCTGAAGTGCTTTTTGTGGATTATATTGTTGAACACCTGACAATAAAAGGACGAGCGGGAATTATTGTTCCCGAAGGAATTATTTTTCAATCAAATAAAGCCTATAAGCAACTTCGTAAAAAACTGATTGAAGACGGGCTGTTTGCAGTTGTTTCGCTTCCTGCCGGTGTTTTCAATCCGTACGCGGGGGTGAAAACCAGCATTTTACTTTTTGATAATGAAATTTCCAAGAAAACAAAAAACTTTTTATTCTTGAAAATTCAAAATGACGGTTTTGATCTGGGGGCGCAAAGGCGAGAACATAATAAAAACGATTTGCCTTTGGCATTGGAAGTTATCAAGAAATACAAATTAACATTTAGCGACAAAAATTTTAGTGAGGAAGAAAAACAAATTGCTTATATTGTTGCTAAAGAAAAAATTGCTGAAACTGGAGATTATAATCTTTCGGGGGAAAGGTATAAAGAAATTATACATTTTGCGAATCAAAAATGGGAAATAGTAGAGTTAAATAAGATTGCAGATATTGGATCGGGTAATTCCGCACCTCAAGATAAAGAACTATTTAAAAATGGAAAGCATGTATTTTTTAGAACTTCTGACGTGGCCGCTGTTCATATTTGCGACAACTTATTTGATTCAAGGGATAAATTGACTGATGCAGGGGCAAAAGGATTAAAATTATTTCCTAAAAATACAATTCTTTTTCCTAAAAGTGGAGCATCTACTTTTCTAAATCATAGGGCGATGATTGGTATTGATGGGTATGTTTCGAGTCATCTTGCCACAATAACACCAAACGAAAATAAAATATTGCCAAAGTTCTTATTTAATTTATTGAAAAGGATTGATGCAAAAAAACTAACGAATGATCAAAATTATCCTTCATTGAAAACATCAGAAATTGCAAAAATTAAAATCCCACTTCCGCCGATGGAAGTTCAAAAAGAAATTGTGGAGCAGATTGAAGTTAAGCAGAAAGCGATTGATGCCGCCAAAGAAATCATTAAAAATCTAGAGAGAGAGAGACGATATTTTGGTGCGAGCCTTAGAAAATTAGAGAGTGTTGAATGGGTGGAGTTGGACAGGATTTGTAATTTGGAATATGGCTTTACCGATAAGGCAAAAGATAATGGCGATGCAAGGTTTATAAGAATTACCGATATTGATGAAAATGGCATGATAAAAACAAGGGATCAAAAATTTATCAATTTAACCGATGAAGCTAAAAAATATCTTTTGAAAAAAGATGATTTGTTGGTTGCAAGAACCGGTGCGACGTATGGCAAGACTGCAATTTTCAAAGAATCTTATCCTGCTGTTTTCGCTTCATATCTAATAAAACTGGATTTTGAGAAAGATAAAATTCTGCCAGAATTCTATTGGCTATTTGCCCAGTCCGATGAATATTGGGATCAAGCAAAGAAATTGATGACTGGTGGCGGACAACAACAATTTAATGCTAATGCTATAAAAAGAGTTCTAGTTCCGATTATTTCAATGGAGAGGCAGAGAATATTTGTCGCCGAAGCGGAAAAAGAGCAGAAAATTATTGAAGCTAATAAGCGGCTAATCGGGATAATGGAGCGGAAAATCGAGGATGTTTTAAGTGAAATATAGCTGATTATTAAGTGTTAAAAATATGGAAAAATTTAAAAATTTGTATGAGGTGAGGAAAACTGTAAGGTTTGAATTAAAACCAAATACTAAAACTTTGGAGAAACTTAATGAAGAAAATATTTTCAAATCTCCTCAGTTTCAATCGAAAATTTTTGTAAAAAATAATATTAAACAAACAGCACCGGAGAGAAAAGTTAATAATTACCAATTTTTTATAAATCATGATGAATTAAAGAGATTAATTAAAAAATGTGATGAGCGAATTGAAAAAGTAAAAGAGATAAAAGATTATTTGGAAAGAAAACCGGAGATTCTTTGGTCCGTTTGGATTGATCCTGAAAAAATAAAAATAATAAATAAAGATTTGAAGT
>JAVEXR010000054.1:0-6470 GCA_034003925.1 Candidatus Moraniibacteriota bacterium | reverse complement strand
ACATAATAAGTAGTTTCAGGAGTAAGACCGGTCATATTACAAGAATATACACCTACTCCACCTGTTCCAGCTGTGCAGGAATCAGGATAAGTTCCACTGACTGTACCCCATTCCATGGAGCGCGTAGTGGTTGCATTTCCAGTACTAGTAATATTACCATTAGCTACAGCGGCGTTTGGCATAATGCCAGATGAAGCCACTGTCTCGACAACTGGTAAAGTTGGTATAGCATCTATCCATGAAGAAGTATTGACCATGTTAAAGTTAGTCAAATTATTGTAAGCCGAAGCAACATAAGTTCCATCTCCTTTGGAAATCCCCACTACAGCTCCAGAGGTTAATGCAGCTGCCTGTGGTCCGTAATTAAGTTTAATAACACCATTATTATAGAGAACTACTTCAAAATTAAGTACAGTGGATTGTCCATATTGCACAGCATTCCATCTTATGACCACATTATCAGTATTGGCAGTAATAAAAATATTATTCCCAGTAAGTGATGCAGTGTTGAGGTCCTTAGCTAAAGGAGCAATGATTGGACCATTACCTGTGCCAGCGAGAGTTTGATTGTATGCTTCACAAACTTTTGTGCTATCAAGACAAATATATCCATTGGAGCTAATTTTGATTGTAGAGTAGTTTACGCCATAATAGTTAAAGGTAAATGGTAAGGCGTATGTCCAAGCGCCATCATCAGCACGCCAACCCTGAGCTGTTCCGGCACCTTGATATTCATTGGCAATAAGCGATTCAGTAAATACAGCCTGCGCATCCTCCCCCATCCCAAACAACCCCAAAACAGCCACCACCATAATGACGCTTTTAAAAAGCCAAAAAGAACCTAACGATAGAGTTCCGTTTCTTTGAGAATTTAAATTTTCACCCTTAAATAAATTCATTAATTTAATTTTGTTTGTCTTTTATCTTAAAATAAAAAGTATGTTCATCTTTTCTTGAACTTCATATGTATATAATAACCTTTTTAAAACTAAGCGTCAACATTAACTTAATTAAAAATATTTTACTATTTTTTAAGAAAAAACAACTTTGTTGGTTTAAAATTATTCTTTTTTTAACCAACAAAAAACAGGGATTATATTCCTGTTTTTTGGTTTTTATATTTGTATCTAAGATTAGATGCTTTCCAATTCTGCCTTAAGGGTATCCTTATTTTGAACCCCTACAAACTCTTTAACGATCTTTCCACCCTTAAAAACTTTTATCGCAGGGATAGACATTATTCCATAGTCCGAAGCAGTATTTGGATTCTCATCTACATTAACTTTTCCCACTTTAAAACCCTCCCCCATCTCAGAACTAAGTTCATCAACAATCGGACCCATCATTTGGCAAGGACCACACCAAGGCGCCCAAAAATCAACCAATACGATAGCCTCGCTCTCCAAGACCTCCTCTTTAAAATTTTTATCCGTAAATTCTATTGCCATAAGCTTTGTCAGTGCATGTAATCCAATATTGAAAATTGAAATTACAAACTACTTTATTTTAAATATTTATCTTTTTTGATCAATATTTTATTCCTGACTTTCTGGAGCTGGAATAATGGCAGGAGCAGGAGTAGTTGTGTCACCTGTTGCTCCTTGAGTAGGCGGAGTTGTTGGGTTAACAGAATTTTGAACAGGTGCTGGTCCGATTAATTCCGTATTTTGAGCTGCGTCAGAAGGCTGTTGGGTATTTTCTATCGGCTGAGTATTGATGCTTTCGGCATCATTAGATATTCCTGCTTTTAAATTAGAAATCATTTTATCTAATTTAGCGATGGTTTCTTCTTCAGCTTTTCCAAGTTTCAATACAACTGCTTTAACTTTTTCATATTTTTCTATAGCCTTATCCTTTTCTCCTTTCTCCTCATACAAGGCACCCAGAGCAAAAATTGTATTTAATTCCTCTGGATTAACGCTAAGGATGTACTCAAATATTTTAGTTGCATTATCAATACCTTCTTCACCGCCTTTTTCTTGATAAGCTCTTCCTAAATTAAAGAGATAAGTCAAATTATTTTTATCATTATTTACTGCCTTTATCAAAGAATCAATGGATTCATCTTTTTGAGCTAAAGCATTTTGAGTTACAGCTAGATAATAATACCCTTCGGAAAAGTTAGTTTTTTCTTTAACAGCCTTTTCAAAATATCCCTTAGATTCTTCAATTAGCTCAGTTTTCTTATTTTCATCTTTTTCCTCCAAGGCTGGAACTATCTTTATCTGTCCTAGCTTCAAATAAGCCACTGGATTATGTGGTTCTAGAGCTAAAAGATTTTCATACGATTTAAAGGCTGACTCCAGGGCATTATCCACTTGTACAGACAAGCTTTCGTAAATTTGAGCTAAAACAGAAACAGCCAAAGCGTCATTAGGCATTCTCAGGGCTCCCTCTTTAGCAAAAGCTACTGCACCACTTACATAAGAGCTTACTTTATTTGCATCTATCTCACCTTCTGGCTTCACAGCTTCTTCATTAGCCAACACCATATATTCTTGTCCAACTCTAGAATAATACCTACCCTCTTTACTGTTTAACGCGATAGCTCTATTTAGATTACTTATCGAACCTGCTTCGGTTACTTTTTCTTCTCGTATAGCTTTACCTGCATAAATATCCGCCACATAAGCTTTTCCGATATAAACAAATAATGTGGCCACACCAGCACTGACGATAATAAAGATAAAAGCTAAAGTTAGAGCAAATTTTGGAGAAGCCTTTAAAGACAATTTTAAGTATTTTTCTTCCATGCCACTCTCCCAAAAAACAACTGCCATTGTGATAGAGGCGATCATTCCAGTTAACAACAGAATTGTACCTTCCACTCTAAACAAAAGTCCACTAGCTATCAAAATTAAAGCTGCTGACAACAGACCCAGTGAATAAAGCTTATTTTTTTCCTTATCTCGGCTAATTAAATAAATGGCGATGTTTATGAAAACAACTACTACTATCAAAAGAGCTACCACGCCCAATATCCCGACTGTTGCGATACTTTCAAAAAACAATCCTGCCCCTTGATAAAATCTTATTCCGTAAAAAATATTCTCATTAAAATCCTGTGGCTTATACTTGGAAAAATTAAATCCGTAGTTAGCGGGACCAGAACCCAAAATAGGATTTTCCTTCAATCCACCCTTGGCAACTTCCCAAGAAACTTTTATGTCAGGAGATACTTCTACAGGCACATTTACCTTGGCTAATTTATTAGGCCCAGACATAAGAACAATCATAGTCAAAACAAAGGCCACCATCGGAATCCAAGCTAAATTATCCTTTGGACGAACAATATGAGAAAGGATATATAATAAAAAGAATCCTACTCCCAGTAAAATTATAATAGCGATTGTTTTTTCAAAAAGCATCGAAATAATCAACAGATTAATTGGAACAAAAGCCAAAATTGAATATCCTAAAGTATTTATAGTTTTATTTTCGCTTTCATTCATCTTAAAGGAAGCCAAGATAAGTATCGGTATCATCATTCCTAAAAATACTCTTAATCCTGTAATCGTTCCGATTAAACTCAGCGGGATAAGTGAACCGATACTTTCAGGAGCGACTTTAACGCCAAAGAAAACTAATAAGGAAAAAATTGAAACAATTATACTTGAAGAGATTAAACCAGCTAATGACCATTTTAATGTCTTTGCGGTAAAGTTACTTAAAATCAAATAATAAAAAATCACTACAGCTATCACACCCAAAACTCCTCGAGAAGGATCTCCAAAAAATCCCCAAAAGCTATGCCACTTATCCACAGAAAAAAATGCAGAAATAAGATAAAAAGCTAGAAACAAAACAATAGGAATATCTAAAGAAGTTCTCTTTATCTTCATCTCTCCCAGCATTACACCCTTAGCCACCCAAGAAACCAAAGCTATCAAAATCCAAAAATAAAAATAAATCTGTTTTTCAAAAACCACCCCCTGAAAAGAAAGCCCGGTAAAAAATATAGGCAGTCCAAAAAATAGCATAAAGAAACTCACCAATATTATCTTATCAAAAATACCACTTTTATTATTTTCTCTAACAACATTTTTTTGTCCAAAAACTTCTCTGTTGATATTAATTTTATTCATACCAATTCCAGTTTCAAACTTTGAAAAACTGCTTTTTTCCATATGGTTTTCACATTTTAAAAATTAAACAAAATACCCATTAATAAACTATTCTTTTTTTCAAAAGATATATATACCTATTATAATGAACTAGCAAAAATTGTAAACCCTCTCTAAAAAAAATATTTTAAATCTTACGCGTCAAAAATAAGTTTCAGACATTTGCCACCTTTAAAATTTACCAAAAAAAAGTCTAGTATCTCATCAAAATATTCATTTTCTTTGACATTTAGACCTCAAATTGGTAAAATTACATATTAGTAGAAGTTTGTGATACACTATAAATATGCAAGAGAAAAAATCAACAATCAATCAAAGCAAAGAAAAAAAGAACTGGTTTTTACAAATTTTGCTCCAGATCTTTTTAGGTATTTTTGATGTTTTAGTGGCTTTGTTTTTATTGGCTTTTCTAACCTTTGTTTATTTCTACACCAACACCCCTAACATAAAAGATATTCAAAATGTCAAAATAAGTGAAGCTTCGGTTATTTATGATAGTAGCGGAGAGCATACTTTATACAAAATATTTGGTGAAGAAAACAGAAAAATAATTTCCCATCAAGATATGCCGGAAGTAGCCAAGATTACCGCCATTGCCGCTGAAGATGATAATTTTTATAATCACTTTGGTATCGATATCAAATCCCTTTTGCGCGCAGTCAGAACCAATGTTCAAAATGATAGCATTCAGCAAGGCGCTTCCACAATCACCCAACAGCTCGCTCGCAGTCTTTTTTTGAGCCGCGAAAAAACCATCACGCGCAAAGCCAAGGAAGCTGTTTTGGCGATAAAAATAGAACGCTCTTTTTCCAAGGATGAAATTCTTGATATGTATCTCAATCAAATCCCTTACGGAGCCAACGCTTATGGTATCCAAGCGGCAGCCCAAACTTATTTCAAAAAAGATGCCAAGGATTTAACCCTGGATGAAGCAGCTTTTTTGGCTGTTTTACCCAATGCTCCCAGCTTTTATTTCCCCTACGGTAAAAATGATGAACAACTTTTTAAAAAACAAAGGATAATCTTAGAAAGAACTGAAAAACTTAAGCTAGCTAGTCCTGAAGCCGTACAAGAAGCTCTCGCCATCAACACTTTTGAAAAATTAGAACCTCTTTCTCGAGATATTAAAGCCCCCCATTTTGTCATGTTTGTGATTGAAAAATTAGAAGAAAAATATGGCCGAGAACTCCTCGAGAAAGGCGGACTAAAAATAATTACTACCCTAGATTGGGACAAACAGCTTAAAGCTGAAGCTGTTTTAAAAAGCTCTCGCACACATCTAAATAATTATCGTGCCGACAATGCCGCTTTAGTCTCAGTTGATCCTCGCAATGGAAATATTTTGTCTATGGTCGGCTCACTGGATTATTTTGATGCATCTATCGATGGTGAGGTAAACGTGGCTACCCGACTCAGACAGCCCGGTTCTTCTTTTAAACCCATCGTGTATGCCAAAGCTTTTGAAAAAGGCCTACAACCAGAAACTTTACTTTATGATGTTCGCACCAATTTTGGCCCTGATGGAAGCGGAAAAAGTTATATTCCTCAAAATTATAATGGAAAATTTAATGGCCTAGTTTCTATTCGCCAGGCCCTAGCGATGTCCCTCAATATCCCCGCAGTTAAAACTCTTTACATTGCGGGAGTCAAAGATACCATTGAGCTAGCGCAAAGACTGGGTATCACTACTTTGACAGATGATGGCAACTACGGCCTAGCCCTAGCCCTTGGAGGCGGAGCTGTAAAATTGATTGAAGAAACTTCTGCTTTCTCAGTCTTTGCCAATGATGGCATACGTAATGAACTTACCTCTATTTCAAAAATTACCGACTCTCAAGATAATATCGTTTACAATTTTGAAAAAAAGGAGGAGCGCGTCATCAACGCTGAAATTGCCAGAAAAATAAACTCTATCCTTTCTGATAATCAAGCTCGCATGGCTGTTTTTGGACCCAACAACGCTTTTAATATAAAAGATAAAACTGTCGCGGGAAAAACCGGAACTACACAAGACTATCGCGATGCTTGGGCAGTTGGTTATACTCCCTCAATTGCTGTGGGCGTCTGGGCGGGCAATAATGACAACTCACCAATGAAGGCTGGAGCCGATGGAACTTATGTAGCTGGACCGATTTGGAAAGCTTATATGACACAACTTTTAGAAAATAAACCGCGAGAAGAATTTGCCTCCTACCAAAAAATTGAAAGTGACACACCAATGATCAGTGGCAATTCTAAGATTAAAACAGAAACTATTTACATCAACACCAAGAGTGGCAAGCAGGTCAGTGAATCTAAAAAGAAAAAAACTGATTCAGATAAGATCAAAGAAGAAGTCAAAGTCTT
>JAVEXR010000009.1:0-31457 GCA_034003925.1 Candidatus Moraniibacteriota bacterium | reverse complement strand
ATGTCGTATAATCTACATTGTACGACATATAGAATATATAGAGAAACCGCTTTCCTGTTTATCCATCTAGGCTCATTAATGCATGAGCTTCAAATGAATAATTCCAGGAAAGCGGTTCTTGCGCAGTTCAGGTGGCGTCAATGGATACCATTGTGCCATTTCCCAAACTTATCTCCTTACCTTGAGTCTCAACGATTACGATTTTTTCATTTGGATCAACATCGATTACTGTTGCCCCTTGAATAAATTTATTCCGCATTTGGGGCGTTTCGAACATGATTCTTTTTCCTGCCGCTAGCTTTTTAATTACATTTTCAATCGGTTGCATGTAGATCCCTTTTCTCTCTCTAAGTTTTTTCTTTGGGAGCTTAAATTAGTAGCTCCCTCCCCTCCCGCCTGAACTGCGCTTACAATTTATTGCATGACGGACAAACTAACCGTCTGCCATTGATTATTAAATCAAAGAGCTATTATAATGTATTCTATAAAAGATTGTATCACAAAAAAGACTTTTTGTCAATAACTCACTACCACCCAACTATCTTACTTCTGTCCCCTATTCATCCTTAAATAAGCCCTAAAAATAACAAAAAATATAGCTTTGACGGCTATATTTTTTAATATTTTAAGTTGTTTTGTATCGTTATTAGAGCTTCATCCAAAAAGCGTCCGTTTCGGCTGGGACAAACCCCAATGACATATAAAGATTTCTAGCTGCGACTCTGTTGGGGTTACTAGTTAGACTTAGGGATTTCAAGTTTTCTTTTCTGGCAATAGAAATTAATTCTTCTACTAATTTTTTTCCTAGTCCTCCGCCTCGGTAAACACTGCTCACTACAATATCTTCCAATTTACCTACCATTCCCCTAGTAGGCGCTGGATAAATTGCCAGAGCTCCAAATCCGATGATGTCGCCCTCACTTTCAATCACTCGACAATGTACAGCTTTGTTATTAACCAAAAGACTTGCCTCAAAGTTTATTGGACCGTCGGTTAATTCTTTTAATAATTCTAGCACTTTAGGGGCGTCTTTTTCTTCAAAAAGTCTAATATCAAACATAATTTTTAGTTAAATTTTATACACTTATTTTAACATCTATTTATAAAGACACCAAACAATTTTTATTTAAAAAAGATAGTCACAAATAAAACAATCCCTCCAGAAACCATTGTTCCAAAAAGTAATAGAGGCAATGATTTCTTGGCTGGAAAGCCAAAAACAAAAGCTGCCAGCGCTCCTGTCAGCCCGCCTAAAAGAGGAATGGGTGTAGCAGCTAAGATAAACATTGACCACATCCCATATTTTTTCATTTTTTTATCAGCTTTCTTTTTAGTGTGCTCAAATAACCACTTAAAAAATTTATCAAAAAAGTCGATGTATTTGGATAAGAATTTAGAAATTGGATCCAGAAGAAAAACTATCATCACCATAGCTGCATATGTGCCCAATACTGAATAAAACCAAGCTAAAAATAAATTCATCTGGTAAACCTTTACGGCTACCGGAATGGAGGCTCTTAATTCAGTCACAGGAATCATGGCAATTAAAAAAGTCGCCCAACCTTTGGGGAAATTAACGAACCAATTTATAACAATATCGTGCATAACAATAATAATATTTAATCAAATTACATAAATCTATTTTAGCATTTTAATTGATTTTTGGAAATAAAAACGGGGATCCTAATAAAAATAGAACCCCCTAAAAATTATACTTTCCTCCTTATCGATTTATGAAATTAATCCATCTTCAGCTACTATTTGTTTGCAAAGTTTGCAAACTTCATCCGTACCCCATCTGCACATTCTTTTATCAGCTAAAAATCTTTGCGTAATTTTGGCAGAAAATTTGTCTCTTCGATTGATTATATCAGCGAGAGAATTTTTGCCAATTTTTCCCAATTGCATAAGGGTATCAGGATAACAGCCGCAGTCTGCATAAACACTTCCATCTGGGGCTATGAGGAGACTTGAATCTCCCAACTCCATCATAGGAACACAGCTGACTTCGGAAAAAGATGTTTCCTGTGTTCTTTCGGCACGTCCTTTCCTTACAAAAGGAAAAGGATATACGGTTACGACAATCCCTCCCTTTGAATTTTTATTTTTCATAACATATAAAACCGAAATAGTTAACATTTTGGAATATATATAGAATGAAAAATCAGAAGTTAATATCTCATTTTGAGAAAAATTAAAATTAACTCTATCCTTAGAAAGATAACCGATAGGCAAGGCATAAAAATCCCTATCCAATTCTTGAGCTAAATTCCTTAGAGTCAGCTCTGCCAAATCTAGGGTCTCTAGAGAATTTTCACAAGATATGCAGGCCCTGACGCAAAGCGAGGTGGCTTTTTTGCTGTCTATCATAAGCCTCGTCATGTTCGTCAGCCTATCTGGAAAACTTTTTTGATACAAACTGAAGCTCTGATAAACATATACACGTTTTTCTTCCGAATCAAGATTCAAAAGTTTTTTAAAAATATCTTTTCTTAAAACTTCATCTTCCAAAAAACCGGAAGTAATCAAGTGTAAGGAATTAAATTTATCGTACTGATGAAAAATAGTAGCTATTTCAGCTAACTGAGCATTCATTAGCGGCTCCCCTCCTCCAGAAAATAATACTGAAATCTCTACATCTTCTTTTTTTGCCTGATTTATTAGCTCAGTTGCCATCTCTGGAGTAAAATAAATCGGATTATCCAAGCAGCTATTATCAATGCAATGCAGACAACCCGTATCACAGGCCGTTGTAGGGTAAATATTTAACTCTAATCTGCGCTTTTTCATCATTTCCTCCTTGATCTATATCAATTTTTGATAAAAATAACTATCCAAAGCTGTTTTAAAGATAGTATGAAATATCCAATATTAAGTCAAGAAAAAAAGCACTTTGCTAAAAAAATAGCAAAACGCTTTTTAAAAGGAAGTTCTATTTCTTTCGGTAGTTTTCGATAGCTTTTTTGATGGCGTCAGCCGCTAGATTACTGCAGTGCATTTTTATCTGAGGAAGTCCCCCTAATTCATCCGCCACTTGTTGATTGGTTATAGCGTAAGCTTTATCTAGAGTTTTACCTTTAACCATTTCCGTGGCCATCGAGCTAGTGGCGATTGCCGCACCACAACCAAGAGTTTGAAATTTCACATCTTCTATTATCTCTTCGCCTTTTTCATTTTTGTTTATTTTTAGATAAATTTTCATGATATCTCCGCACTTAGGGTTGCCTACTGTGGCTTCACCATCAGCTCCTGGGATTTCTCCTAGATTACGAGGTTTCATAAAATAATCTAAAACTTTTTTTGAGTATTGCATGTTATTCTCTACGAATTACGAATTTGTACCTGCCTACCGGCAGGCAGGCGAATTTACTAATGGGTAATTCTTTTGCTTATTTTTTATTTAAATTCACTTAAAACATTGCCCGAGATTTCTCTTAGTCTGGACACAATTTCTTTTATTTTCTCAACTGTAAAATCAATTTCTTCTTTGGTAGTATGTTTGCCCAGTGTGAGACGCAAACTTCCATGAGCTTGTTCGTGTCTGAGCCCTAGCGCGAGAAGCACATGAGACGGATCCAATGAGCCCGAGGAACAAGCCGAGCCGGTAGAGGCGCAAATTCCTTCCATATCCAGTAATAATAGTAATCCTTCTCCTTCTATATTATCAAATCTAAAATTGGCATTATTGGGCGAACGTTTTTCTCTGTGTCCGTTTAGATATGCCAAGGGAATTTCTTTTAAGACTCTGCCGATTAAATAATCTCTTAACTCTTTAATCTGAGAGACATTATTATTTTCGATTTCATCAATAGCTACCCCTAGACCCACAATAGCTGGGACATTTTGAGTGCCAGCGCGTAATTTGAATTCTTGCACTCCACCAGTTTGAATTCCTTTAATAGAGGTTCCTTTTTTTATATACAGTGCCCCTGTTCCCTTGGGTCCATAAAATTTATGGGCCGAAAAAGAAAGCAAATCTACTCCTAATTTTTGCGTATCACAAGGCAAATAATTAAGAGCCTGGACAGCATCGGTGTGAAATATTATTTTATTTGTTCTAGTAACATTTATTTCTTTGATTAATTGGCCGATTTCAGCAATAGGTTGAATAGTCCCGATTTCATTATTAACATACATAATAGAAACCAAAACAGTATTCTCCCGAATTGCTTCTTTTAGTTTATCTAAGCTAACCAAACCCTCTGCGTCTACGGGTAAAAATGTAACATCGACCAGACCTGCTTTTTGGAGGCTTTCTGCAGTTTCCAAAACGCAATGATGCTCGATTGTAGACGTAATAAAATGCGGCTTAAGGGCGTCTTTACCATTTTTAGCATAGTAATGGCTCAGCACTCCTCGAAGGGCTAAATTGTTGCTTTCTGTGGCTCCAGAAGTGAAAATTATCTCACTTAAGCTAGCATTTATCAAATTTCCCACTTTTTTACGGGTTTCATCCAGAGCGGCAGCGGCACTTTGACCCATATTATGAACTGAGGAAGGGTTGCCAAAATCAGCCGAAAAATATGGCAACATTTTATCCAAAACATTTTTATCTACTGGTGTAGTAGCGGCGTAATCTAAATATATTTTCTTATTCATATGTTCATCCCGTTAAATTGCGGTAATCCGCACTGTTTAACTGGGATTATTTTATTAAATCACTTAATTTTATATTGTCCAGAGTTCTTTTAATTTCCTGGCTTAATTTTACCCAAACTTTTTTAGCACTGCACTGTGAATTTTTACACGCCAGACTATTGCATTTAGTCGGCTCTATTTTTCCTTCTAATGTTTCTACGATTTCTCCTACGCAAATATGCTGGGGCTCTCGAGTAAGGGTGTATCCCCCGCTCTTTCCTTTTTGACTAACAATAATTTTAGCACTTTTTAATTTAATAAAAATTTGCTCAAGATACTTAGCTGAAATATTTTCTTCTAATGATATCTCGGTGATACTTCTCAAATAAGGATAATCTCGAGCCAAAAGAACCATGGCTCGCAAACCATATTCAGCTTTAGTAGAAAATTTCATAAATTTATTTATACTGTAGTGGATTAAATTGCGTCAGCATCTTATTCATACTATTTTACTATGCTTTAATTATATGTATTTTAAATTTAATTGTCAAATGATATAGGAAATAAAAACAGAGGAGAAACCACGTGGGGTTTTCCTCTGTCTTGAGTTCTCTTGGATGTGGCTCAGGCCGCCATACTTGCGAGGGCGCATCGATCGCATCCGCGTTGAATAGTCTGAAGTTTAAACATCTCCTTGGCTCTAATTCGGCCATTTTTGGAAATTTTATAGGCTGTCTGAGTCCTATTTTTTGGACAAGCAGATATTGCCCCTAAAATTTTGGTACAAGCCCTATTGAAGGCTTTTTGATTTAAGCGGCTCAGATCCTCTCTTGCAATTTGCCCTTTTTCGTGCAATTCACAGAGAGCATTAGTGATTGTTTTTAAAATAGACACCTTATCCAAAGAATCAACTATCTCCCACGCAGAAAGTTTTTCGTAAATAAAACTTCGCGAAACAAACTTGCTGGCAGGCGCCGAAAATAAAACCAATAGACAAATTCTTTGCCAATAGTTTTTTTTCAACAATTCTGCAACTTCTTTTTTGATGTGATCTTCTGTAATGACATACATTGCCTCATCCTCCACATTTTTTGGGTAAATAAGACCTAGTTTCTTTTAAGCGAAGAACTACAACAAAGCTAACTATACAACTTTTGTTAAAATAGTCAAGAAGCTAAAAGATCTATTTAGTTAGTTTTTTCTCCGGCCAATTGTCCGCAAGCGCCACTTATATCAGCACCCAGACTTTTTCTAATAGTAACTGTTATACCTTCTTTTTTGAGCGTTTCTTTAAATTTTTGAGTGGTTTCAGGAGAAGACGGATTTAGCCCAAATCCGATAGAATTGTACCTGATTAAATTGACATGAAGTAATTTGGCGGTATTTATCTCTTTTAGAAACTTCGCCAATTTTAAGGCATCAGCCTTGGCATCATTCACTTTATCCATTAAAATATATTCAATAAATATTCTGCGGTTATTTTTGGCTAAATAGTTTTTTAAAGCTTCTTTGAGTTTATTTAAATCATGTAGTTTATTTACTTTCATAAATTGACTACGTTTGGCGTTGTCTGCAAAATGCAAAGAGATAGCTAAATTAGCCTGCGGAAAAGTTTCCATAAATTCTCCTATCTTATCAGCTACCCCGGCAGTGGAAACAGCGATACCTCTATTTCTAAAAGCAAATAGCTCTGGGTCAGTTAATTCTTGGATACTTTTTTTAACATTTTCCCAATTTAAAAATGGCTCCCCCATTCCCATATATACTATATTAGAAAAGTTTCCTCCTATTTTATTATTTTTTAAATATTGGCGCCAGAATAAAATCTGACTAGTGATTTCATCTGTAGTTAAATTTCTCTTAAATCCTCCCTTGCCGGTGGCGCAGAAAAGACAGCCTAGCGCGCAACCTGCCTGAGAAGAAATACAAGCCGACCAAACATCCGGCTTGGGAGAAATTAAAACTGTTTCAATTAAATTTCCATCCTCAAGTAACAGCAGAGCCTTAATGGCGCGATTATCTTGGGACACTAAAACAGTTTTAATCTCAAAGGGTAATATTTTTATTTCTTTTTCCAAGACATTTCTTAGTTCTATCGGGAGGCTGGAAATATTCAGAAATGAATCCTGCGCCTCAGAAAAAATAGCTTTTTGAATCTGTTTTAAACGATAGGCTGGAATATTATTTTTTATCAATAAGTCGGCTAATTTTTTACTATCCATAAATTTCTCGTGTTAAATTCTAAATGTGAATTATTTACATTTTTCTAGAGTCATACGCCCAATGTAAAATAGCTTGGCGTTGACGAGGTCGACAGCTCATATCTCCCTCAGGACAATTTCTTTTTAAAGCGCTGATGTGTCGAGTAATCGCTTTCCATCTTTTAATCTGGCGATAATCTTCGCTAGGGATTCGACGCCCCATATAATAGCGACAATACCATTGAAACCATCCTCGCGGATCATCTTTATAAATCCAACCTTTTTTCTGCCATTCTTGAAGTGATTGACTGGCTCGAACTCCAAAATAATTTAATTCTTTATCATATTTGCCTGGAGATAATTTAGCTTTCTTAAACCAATTCTTGGGAAATTCTTCCTGGCAATCAGTCATATATTTTCCGCTAAAGACGCCTAGCTCCAGCATTTCTTTGGGAGTCAGCTCCGGCTTAAAATCAACAGCAAAATCTTCACCCATTGAAGCGCTGAGCTTGTATTCATAATTCTGCTGCATTTTATCATTAACGATAATCTTATCGGTCATTTATTTTTTAAAATATTTTACAAAAAAGCTCTCAATGCAAGATAAGCGCGTGAGTCCCTTGAAAAAAGTATCGGAAAAAATAAATTTTTTCCCTGAATTCCAGGTGGGTCTCAATTTTTCACTCATCTATTCTGAAAGCTTTTTCACCTTCATTATACCTCATTTTGATAACTTTTGCTAATGCCTATTTTACAATAAATTCAGGGTGCCGACGATATTCTGTCGACACCCTGGAATGTGAGATTAATGAAGAGTTTTGTGTCGACACTTATGTCGCAAACCCCTTAGCTCTCGTTCATTTTTGAGACCTAAGTCTTGAGGAGTATAAATCCCCGAAGATATTTCTGACAAAAGATCATTAATTTCTCTTTTAGCCACATCCTCTTGAAACTTGCCCATTCTTAAGCTTTCGATGATTGCCAACGGATCAGTATACAAACTCATAAATTCCCTCCACCTGCGTTGATTTTTATCGGTTCAATAAAAATAAAACTTCTCTCCATATTATCCCTTTTATCGAAAAAAGCAAGTGTGCTAGTCTTAATTTTTAAAATTTTAAATCATCGAAAATTCATTGAGAATTAAAAATTATGAATTGGAAATTTATTTAAAAACTGCTATAATTAGATAAAATAACTAGCTTCTAAATTACCCTATATGCGCATATCTTATTCAGGCCTAAATACTTATCAGATTTGCCCGCTTAAATACAAATTTCAATACATCGATAAAATTAAAACTCCTAAATCCAAGGAGGCCGTTTTTGGAACCCTAATCCATTCCACTTTAAATTTTATTCACACTCCCGCTATCTTGGCTCCTAGTATGGAACAAGCTCTAGATCATTTTTCTAAAAATTGGAACGGTGACGTCTTTGAAAATGAGCTCGAGGAACGAGCCGCTTTTTCTCAAGGTGTAGATATTATCCGTCGCTATTATAATGATAACGACATTGCTAGGGTGAATATAGTGGCCCTAGAAAGCCCCTTTCAAATAAAATTAGGCGAACATACCGTTAGTGGAATTATCGACCGTATAGACCGCACAGACGATGGCTATGAAATTGTGGATTATAAAACAGCTAAAAAGATGCCCTCTCAAGAAAAAGTAGACCACGATGTGCAGTTAACTATTTATCTGCAAGCTTTTTTAGATAGATATCCGGAAGAAAGAAAAAATTTAGATAAATTGAAAGTTAGCTTATATTTCGTAAAACATGGCACTAAATTAACATCCACTCGTACAGCAGAGGATTTAAAAAATATTGAAGATAAATTCTTGGAGGTAATTGAAAAAATTGGTGAAAGCGAATTTCAACCGATTGTTAATCCACTCTGTGATTGGTGTGATTTTCAAAACCGCTGTCCGATGTGGCGACATAAATTCAAAGAAGAACGCAAAATCGATACCGAAGAAATTAATCAAGCTATCGCTGGCTACATCGCTGCCAAGGATGAATCCAAGCATATTCGGGCTAAAATTGCCCAGTTACAAGGTGTAGTAGCTAAATATATGGACCAGGAAGGCGTAGAAAGAGTTTTCTCTGATGAGGGCATTATTGCTCGCACTTTAAGACAAACATATAAGTATGATGACAAAAAAATAAGAGCTATTCTTGAACCTTTGGGCAAATGGGATGAAGTAAATAAAGTTAATGCTGTTGCGCTAAAAAATGTACTAGCTGCCTTACCACCTCAAACCAAAAAAGAAATCGAGGAAGCTAAAGTACTTGACAAAGAATCGTTTGGGTTTAGTATTAAAAAGCAGTAAATGCGACCCCAACAGTTCCTTTGATAAATTAAGTTGTTAACACCACAATAAGGAGGTGATTTTAAAGTGCGAGAAAAAGCTAAAAATAATCTTCAAAAGCTTAAAAATGAACTAAGGGCAGAAGGCTTATATCTAGCTGTTTATCTCGAAAATAGGCATCCGCAGTTGGTCATAACCAACATAGATCCCAGAAAAAATGAAGGCACCAAAGCACTATGCTTTTTTCTCTTCCCTTTCTTTATCCCGAATGATGATAGTGGAACAATTGCAACCCCCAGCATTATGACTAATTTAACAATTTATTCTCTTGATAGAAAAATTCAGGGTATTCAAGACGGACTGTATAAGAGAATATCTTCAAATATTCTAAAGGGGAAAATAAAAGCACTAAAAAGACTAAGCAATAACAAAAACTAATCTGCTACTATCTACCCCAGATAGATCCACGTGATCTTCTGGGGATTTTTTATTCATCAAGATATTTAATAACTGAAGTGCTATTTTATAAATTTAAAAAATTATTTCATTCTAAATTGATTTGAAATTCAAAATTTGAAATTATTCACCCTGAATGATGCTTCCCTCAAATGCGTTACCTTCAATATAATTTTTCATATTTTCCAAGTCTGCCCCACCGATAATAGCGACTTCTAAGTTATTTTCTTGGGCTAATTTAGAAGCAATTGGGTCAAAAGGAGCATTCATGCCCGGATCCCATTTGTCTCCCACCATTTTACGAAAATCAGTCCAAGAAATTTTCTCTATCTTTTTCGCATCCGGAAATTTATTAGGATCTTTGTCGCAAAGATAAGTAATATTGGAAAGGTTAATTAATTTTTTGGCTTTAAATCTTTCGGCTAAAATAGTGGCCACATAATCTGTCGACCAGCCTGGCCTCCAGCCAGCAGCTACCATCACCTTTTCTCCCTGGGAAAAGTGCTCCAATAAATCTTCTTTGGTACGAGGATTTTTATTGATGCGCGGATGGGCGTATTTTTTAAAAACGGTTTTGACAAAATGCGCGTTCATTCGCGTAGCATGTACTCCTAGCCAATCTTTTTCTTCATCATCGATACACCCCATCTCTTGGGCCGCTTGAATATAAGTTCGAGCAATCTTTCCTCCTCCGGTAATAATCACAAAACGATAACCTTTGGCAATTTCTTCTTCAATGGCCTTTTTAAATTTTAAAACAAATTCGGCATTTATTTTTTCTGGAAAAATTAAAGATCCCCCTAATGAAACAATCACGATTTCTTCATGCATAATATTATTTTTTTAAATTATTTATCGATTACGCCACAAAAAAACAATCCTTTTGAAAGGATTGTTTTGCATTTTTTTATTTATTTCTTTTATACTCCAAATTGTAATTACTTATCAATAGCGCAGAAGCCACAAATACAGAAGAATACGCTCCAAAGCCTACACCGATTAAAATTGCTAAAGAGAAATATTTAATAGAATCTCCACCAAATAAAATAATTGTTATCAGTACGATAATTACGGTCATCACTGTATTGATTGATCGTGCCAGAGTTTCCAGGATAGATTTATTAACGATTAGGGCAAAATCTTCCTTGTGACTGGATTTGGTTAAGTTCTCTCTGATTCGATCATATACCACAATAGTATCATTGATTGAATAACCCAGAATTGTCAGCAATGCAGCCACAAAAGAAGCTTCTACTTCAACATTGAAAAATTTTCCCAAAAATGCAAATGCTCCCAAAGTAATAAGGATGTCATGAGCCAAAGCAATTACTGCGCTTATTCCGTATTGCCAAGAAGCCATAGGATAAGAAATTTTTCTAAATGACCAAGCGATATAGAGAGCAATTCCGATTATAGCCAGCACGATAGCAATAATCGCATTTTGCTTCAATTGCTTGGAGACTGATGAGCCGATAAAATCCACTCTAGACAATTCAACTTTTCCGTCAAACTCATTTAATTTTTCCACCACTTTTTCGTTAGTATCTTCTTCTGACCCTAAATATTTTAAAACGATAACATTACCTTCCGATTCCTGGACATTAAGACTTTCTAATCCCATATCCTTTATCTTATCTTGTACCTCTTCCCTGGTAGGCGCCTTAAATTCAGCTGGAGGTTCTTTGTTTTCTTCGGGGGCTGGATTTTCCTCAGTAGCAGGAGGAGTTGCTTCTGGAGCTTTTTCTTCTTCTATAAATTTAAGCTCCATCAGAGTTCCTCCTTTAAAATCAATACCCAATTTTAATCCCCAAAAAGACAATGCTAAAATACTCGCCACAATAAGTATGCCTGAAAAAATATAAGCGTATTTTCTTTTTCCTATGATATCCATTATTTTTTAAATTATTTTTTTCTTAATACTAGCCATAATCGCTTAGCTATCCAATCGCCTACGACAAATTGTAAGATTATTTTTACCAAAACAATAGCCGTAAACATGGAAAGAATAACTCCGATAACCAATATCACTGCAAAACCTTTCACAAATCCGGTTCCCATCCATATGAGAATCATGGAAGTAATGATGGTTGAATAATTTCCGTCGCGAATACTAGGCCAGGCTCTGCGAAATCCCTCATTGACAGCACTTTCTAATCCACGACCATCCCTTAACTCTTCTTTGATTCTTTCAAAAATCAACACATTAGCATCCACCGCCATTCCGATAGAAAGAATAAATCCAGCGATTCCAGATAAGGTCAAAGTTATAGGCCAATCGGAAACTACTCCTGAAAGCTTAAAGATGCTGATCAGCATAGCCGAATAAATAAACAAAGCGATGGTAGCGATAAAACCGAAAAATCGATAATACAAAATCATAAAGATTCCTACGATGGCTAATCCAGCCACTCCAGCCTTAAGACTTTTTTCTAAAGAAGCTTGACCCAATGAAGCTCCTACGCTTTGCTGAGAAACTAATTTTATCGGTACCGGTAAAGCCCCTTCATTTAGTCTTCTTTTTAACTCCTTGGCCTCATCCACAGTAAAGTTGCCAGTAATTACTGCTTCACCGTTGGTAATTTCAGACTGTACCACTGGTGAGCTGATTATTTCATCATCTAGATAAATAGCTACCTTTTTACCCATATTTCTCTTGGTAATTTCAGCAAAAAGTTTAGCCCCCTCATCATCAAATTTTAATTGGACTTGGGGTTCCGATAGACCTTGGTCAGTAAAAACTACCGCTGTATCTTTTAAGTTTTTTCCAGTCAAGTTGGTTTCTTTATAAATCCAATAATCCTTGTAGGTATCAGCAGTTTGCTTGGAAAACAAAATATGTTGCACTTTAATTTCCTTTTCTTCACCCTCACCTCTCTCTTCTAATTTTTTGATAATATGCCAGCCAAATTCAGTCTCAACCAGTTCTGGATAAAACTCTCCAGCTTTCAAATTTTCATTATTAAATAAAATCTCGTCAAATTGTGTTACTAATTGTCCCTTCTTTACGAAATCCAAAACACCCTCAGTTTCTTTGGAGCCTGGGTCTTGGTTAAATTCTCTAGCTAAAGCAGAAAAGTCTCCTCCATCTTTTATTTTTTGCAAAGTCTCTACTGCGGACTCTCTGGATTTTTCATTGGTGGGAGCGAGCAATTCATTAAACTGATCCTTTTCCTTTTTTTGTTCTTCCTCGTTTTTTTCTTCTTTAAATTCCAAAAATGGAGTTTCTTTGATTAAGTCTTTTAATTCCTCAGCACTTTTAGCGCCAGGATATTCGATAATAATTCTAGGAGGGTTACCTGCTACTGTCTGAATCAAAGCCTCACTTGTTCCGGTGGCATTAACTTTTCTTTCCAAAACATCTTGAGCAGCCTGTACTGCATCCTCTCTTTTGTCTTCATCTACCTTGGAAGTATCTACTTCATATTCTAAACGATAGCCTCCTTGCAAATCCAAGCCCAGGTTAATTTTGGCTTTATCGATAAAATTAAAAACTGACGGTATGGACTTAACCGTCTTTGGATAGGCTACAATTATTGAAGCTACAGCTAAAAGAATAACTAAAGCAAATTTCAATCTGATTTTATTTTGAATACTCATATCTCCGATTATAGTCCAGATTTTTAAGCTTGGCAATATTTACCTATTCTTATCTCTGAATTAAGATTTACTTCTCTTAACTATAGCGCAATTTAGAAAGTAACGTCAAATTATATTTATGAGTCGGCATTATTTTTGTCCTGATTATAAACTTTTTTTATATTTATTATTAAACTCGTCAATCAAGGCTAGTTTTTGAATTTTAGTCAATTTTTTAATCAGAGCCTCCTCTACTGAGGCGGTTGATCTATTCTTAAATCTTTTGTAAAAAACTAGTTTGACCGGTCTTCGTGAAGATGTATATTTCGCTCCCAATTTATTTTGATTATGTTCTTTGAGGCGGCGCGCCAAGTCAGTAGTAATCCCCGTATACAGAGTCTTATCTGCACATTCTAAGATATAAAGATAATACATATTAAATATTGCAAAAGATTTCTAAGCTAAGGTTAAAATAAAACTCGTATCATCCTGAGCCTTAAGGGAATGCACACTATCTGCTTCCATATAGATGAGTACTCCTGGCGCCATCACGATATCCTCTCCCTTGAGGCTAAAAATGCCTTTCCCTTCAACGATATAGACTGTGCCCTGACGAGTCGACGTGTGCTCAGATAAATCGGTGCCAGCGGCCATACACATCAAGGTTACATTCAATTTATCATTCTTGATAATTTCTTTGCTTAAAATTCCTCCCTTAGAATATTCGATGAGGTTCATTATTTCTTCATGCATATTTTTTTATCCAACTAAATCGCGGTGACCCGCATTATTTAAAAAGGATTAATTAATTTTTATATTACTTATTATTTCCAAAAGCTCTTTGACTTCGGGTAAATTTATAGCTAACAAAATGATCAATCCATAAAAGATAATTGAAGCTAATCCAGAGGAAGAATAAAATTTAAGGGCATTGCCTAATGACTGCTTGGGCAAAAGTGAGTGCCCTCGCAAATTTACCGAAGAATAAATTTCATCCAAAACTAAGTGTCCCAGATATCCAGCACTGACAGCTACGCCTAAAAATATTTTTTGTTCTCCTAAAATTGAAAGCCAATTCAAAAACCAAATTGTCAGCAATCCAAAAAGCACTGCTCCTGGAATAGAATGAAATATCCCTCGATGGTTGGTAAACTTTTCAAAAATATATCCAGCGCCAAAGCGTACTGCGATAAAAACCAGAGCGGCCGTAAAAATTAGCGTCCCCATATCTCGCTCTCCATCCTGATAAAGATTTAAAAAGAATAATCCACCCAAACCGGCTCCCAATAGGCCAAACAGTATTTGAAAAGGCACGCCATCGTCCATATCAAGATCTGGCAAAAAGGAACCGACTAAAACTGCCGTAAAAATCCAAATTATTGATTCCGTCGATGAAAATAAAGAGTAAATCAAACCAGCCACAATAAAGCCGACTCCGATAAAAACTCCGAACCCGATATGTGTTTTAAAGTTTGCCATATGTTTTTAATTTAAGATCCAAATCGAATAATTGAGATAAGCGGCAAAAGTTACCCATAATAAATATGGCACTAAAAGCCAAGCACTCGTGCGCGAGATCCGATAAAAAATAAAAATATTAAAAATTATAGCCAACCACAAAATCAAAATTTCCGCAAAAGCTAGACCGGGATTCTTTAATCCAAAAAATACAACTGACCAAAAAACATTTAAAGTTAATTGAATCGTAAAAGCTACATAAGCCAAAGTCTTTTTTGCTTTGTCCTCACTAATCCAAACTATATACAAGGCATAACCCATCATTAAAAATAAAGTTGTCCAAACTGGTCCAAAGATCCAGCCTGGAGGATTAAGGGGTGCCTTTTGGATGGTTGTGTACCAACCCTTGACTGAGCTAGCCGTAAAAAGACTACCTAGGCCCCCAGCTAATTGAGGAATAAGTAGAGCGATGATCAATTTGTATATTTTTTTCATTTTGTTTTTTTAATAATATTTTATTAAACAAAGTGCTCTAAAATGACGGCCGTCACCAGAGAACACCGAATAAATTTAAAGGTTGGGGGGGATGATTATTTCTTCAATTCTTCCTCGATGACTGCTCTAAAATCTTCAGTTTCGATAAGAACGCCTTGGGAGTTTTTGATCTGATATTTGACGCCAATATCTTTAAGTTTCATTTCTGGATCAATATCTTGGGGAATTCCTAATTTTTCTACAAAAACATCTAGCGGAATGCCAGTAATTTCGATAACATGCTTTAAAGTATTGCTACCACGCAAATTAGCCACATCTACCGCGCCAGTTTCTTCTACTACGATATTGGAGCTTTCTTTGGTTTTCCAAAGTGGAGAAACCACCGCTACGATAATAAGTAACCCAAAAGCCCCGGCCACAATCCAAGAAAAAGTTTTTTTAGAAAATTCTTTTTTGCCCACATTTAATTTAAGACTACCATTGGGACAATCTTTGACACATCTCAGACAGCTCACACAATCGGCTGACTTAATCTCCTCTTGGTTTTCAATCTCCAATCCTGCAATACAAGTATCATTGCAAGCTTTACAATGCACACAAGTATCGTTATTTCTCTTGATCTTAAAGGGACTAATTTTTCTAAAGATAGAGAGAAAGGCTCCCAAAGGACAAAAATATCGACACCACCAATTTTTTACAAAGATTGAACCTACTAATACTAAGCCTAAAATGCTATAACCTACTGGTTTTTCTTCAAACTCGTTACCTAGATGCATCAAGGCGTTATAAGGATCATAGCTTCTAAACACTAAGTCCCCTACTTTCCAGGAAAAATAAATAATCACTACTAAAACTACATATTTAAGATATCTCGCCCAACGATCAACACTCTTGGACAGTTCTATTTCATTTTTAATGCCTAATTTTTTAGCTAAAGCGCGGATCCATTCTTGCAAGGTTCCCAAAGGACAAAAAAATCCACAAAACACTCTGCCAAAAAATAAAGTCATACTCAAAACGATAGCCAATAGGATAAATGAACTAGCATTGATTCTTCTAACGAATTCCCCGGTAGTTACATAAGTTAAAAAGCTCTCCACTCCTCCAAAAGGACAAAAAGCATCAATTGGAGCGGCTTTTTCTACGCCCAGTTCCATATGGCGGACTGTTAGCATCAGCACTAGGATTAAAACCGCTAACTGACTAATCGTACGCACATTCAATAGTTTCTTCATTTGTTTTTTATGTTATTTATTTAATGCAACTCAGCTAATACGTATTTGTACAAAAAAGTTTTCATATCAAGCAGCTTTAAAAAAATGTTTTTTGAGTCTGCTTTCATTATCTATCTTGGTGGCGGTAATTATCCTTACGTAAGATCCAGCTGAATATAAATTTATTAATTGCAAAATAGATTTTTCATAGGGATAAGGAGAAACAAAAACACTTTGCTGTAATTTGTAAAATTCAAGAGTAAATAAATGTTGACGCAAAATACTTCTAAATTCTCGGTCTTTTTCTGGAATATCAAAAATAACAATCCGCCATTTTTTATCCCACTTTTTTGGTTTTTTAAAATTTATAGTATTCCCCAAAAAGCTTAATCTGCTAGCTTCTCTTTTTCCATCAGGGGTAAGCGCTAATTTAAATGACCCATTTGGTAATCTTTTCTCCTGAATTAATTTTTCCCGAGAAAGTTTCCTGACAGAAGCATTAAAACTACGCCGATCAATATCCTTCCAATCTTTTTGTATTTTACGAAAAGTATCAAAATATTTATTGGGTGAATTAGAAAGACCTAGCGCTACACCGCCCAGAAGTACTAACATGATTTTCTTTTGATTTTCACCAAATCTATACATAATTAAATTGTATCATGCGATAACGATTGTCACCAAACGTTTCCTTAAATTTACACGCACTTAGGTGTTCTGAAATGACGGCCGTCATTTGGCATTACCTAACTTGCAGATAATACCGTAAGAGCAAACCAGGTGTTCTCTGGCGACGGCCGTCAGTTGGGAGTACTTTTTAGCTTTCATTTTCCGCTTCTTCCTCTAAGGATTCCACTGAGCTTTTAAGTGCGGGATATTCATCTTCTAATTCATTTACTCTGGCCTCCAGGTCTTTTATAGCGCTATTTAGGCCGCTAACTTCTTGGCTTACGTAGCTCAAAACTCGTTGCTCGGTTTCTTCTATTTGATTTTCTACTACAGAAAAATCTAAATCGATACTTTTGGTTTGAATTAAGTCATTTTTGACCAATTTTAACTCCTGTTGGATCTCTTCTATTCTTCCATTAACTTTTGCCAGCTCAGCCCTGAGCTGAGTTATCTTATAGGTCGCCCCTAAAGCGCCAATAAATAAGATTGCCCCACTCCCTGCCCCTAGATACGCTAAATTATCCATATTTTTAAATTAAATAATTATTTATAAAATTAGTCCCCAAATGACAGTCGTCGCTTGGTGACTGACATAAAATATTTCTCATCTTTAATATTTATAAATACAAGGTGTTCTCTGGCGACAGCCGTCAACTGAGAGTACTTTTTTTGGTTTTTAAGCATGACAATCCAATACTAAACTATAGCTAGTATTGGCATGGTCTTGTAATATCTTCTTGACCCGCTCTTTCCATGCAACAAATTCTTTGTAATTAGAGCTTTCTGCATCTATATACATAAATGCTTGCGATGCTCTTATGAATTGATTATCTGGAGTAATAATAACATCTGGAAATCTATCATAAGAATCAATTACCTTTAAAAAATCATCCGTTAACAACAAATCAAAGACGTTGTAGGCATCATAAAAATTATGTTTCTCCAAATCTTTTTCAATTTTGGCAACACTTCTATTTATAAGCTCTTGTTTTAAAACAGGCAACATTTCATAGATACCATTCTCATCAACGCCTACTTCCGTTCCTTTGATCTCAGAAATAGCAAATGCAATTTCTTGACTGCTGGGTTTTGGGAATTTCTCCCCCATTAACGCGCTTGTCAGTGTTATCATATCATCCGACACATACTCTTTAGATTGTTTTGGGAGATTTGCTCTTATATCAGCAGCTGCATTAGAATCAATTCCTATAAGAACAATGGTTGTAAATTTCATATGATTTTATTATTTATAATTAAAATTGATTATTATATTGATTGCTATTTTAGTAAAAAATCAAGGTGTTCTCTGGTGACGGCCGTCATTTGGGAGTACTTTTTATTTTTAAAATTGCATACGCTAACACTATTTAGCTTGAGATTCTTGATTATTTATAACCAAAAATGAATAAAGAAGTCCATCTACATATCTTTCTCCTCGATCTATAGCTCTATCATAAAATGTAAAAGATAAAATAACAAATGTAATAATATAAAGCCAATTGATTAGCACTTCGTAACCATTATGAAAAAACAATAAAAAACTAAATACTATCGCTAAAAAAATACAATTGAAACATAATCCTCTAAACAAACCATACATTTCATAATAAGAATGCGCTTTATTGAAAGATCCCTTTTCCAAAGTGTAAGCATTAATCTTGTAGTATATTTCTTTGCATAACCTTGTTGCTTGATTAAATTCTTGACTTTTTGTATTAGTCACGTGAAGCGTCTCAACTAAACTCTCAATTGGGTAATTAAACCTATTGGCAATTTCTTTTAGAATTTGATCACGAGTATTATTCTCTATATTACAAAACGGCTTAATTAAGCATACTTCTGAGAACATTTTACCACCCCACTCTTTTTTCTTAATTATAAATTCAACAATGCTTGATAGATATTGAATAATTAACCCGATAGAAAAAAATAACATCAAATAAATAGCCAATCTTGCGTTATCTCCTTGCTCTTTAATTAACTGATTTAAAATTAGATAAGGGTAAAGAGATAGTCCAATCCATAAAAATCCACCAGGAATTATATGCGCAATCACATCATAACTACTAAATTTATCTTCCATGCAATTAACAATTTTAGAAATTAACTCATTTTACACGAATGTATTCAACAGTGTTCTCTGGTGACGGCCGTCAGTTGGGAGTACTTTTTTTTGGCTTGAGTGAGTTTGAGAGCTTAAATGGTTTTTAAAATTTAGAATGTTTTTTGAGTAATGATTTTATTTTTTCTATTTATTCTTTATAAATTTACATTTTGGGTAGTTTGAGCAACCATAGAAATCATTTCCAGAATAAGAACCCTTGCGTGCAGTTCTTAATACCAATTTACCACCACAATCGGGACATTTTTCAATAATACTGGAATCAAAAATAGAACCATTTCCAACAACATTATCCGAGCTTAATCCTGCTAAATTTACATATTCCATCAACTTTTTTCCATCAATTAATTCAATTGGTTTTCCAAGGGCAAATCTTTCTGCTTCAAGCGTAAAAACATTTGTAGTAATAAAAAATGATTTTGCATCATTAAGCTTATCAACAACGGCGCCATAAAAATCTCTCATTTCGCCCACACTAACTTGACGTGTTATGAATTTCTTACATTGAATATAATGTTTCACTCCATTCTTTGTAGCAATTACGTCAATTCCCCCATCATTGGGCCCACCCACCTTCTCTGTGCTATAACCCAACTTATTGAATAAATTACAAATAAACTCCTCGAATTGATCTGGCTTTAAATCTCTTATTGATTCTAGAGTTTTTTTGCTGTCAAAAAATATTTTCTTCCTTCTCTTTTGATATATGGCAACAATTAACAGTGGTAAAAATACAGCAATTAAAAAATAAATTATTGCTTTATAAATATCACTAAAAAGCAAAGGCATTATTTTTACAAATACAACCAGCACATAAAGTGCAAATATCATACTCGCTATCTTCTCCACTATCTTTTTTTTAGACATTTTTTTATTTTTTATGTAAGTAATTAACTACGTAATCATTATAAAAATTGAACCTCTGTTAGTATTTATTCTTTGTTCTTTAGATATTTTTTTAGTTCTACTGCGAGACTATTAATCATTGGTACGATTTTGAGCAAGATTAGTTCTTCGCGCTCTCTTTGCAAATAATCTAAATATTTACTCTCCTCTTTGGATATATCCCAACCTTCAAGATCTTTATTAAACGAATCAGCAAGATCATTTATTTCATCGTCCAATTGCTTAGTTTCGTTACTCCATATTGATAATATATTTTCTGTTATTTTAGATATTTTATTATTGCTTCTTGATGATAAATGCTTCAACTCACCCATAACATCTTTAATGGATCCAAATGCCAAATAAGATGGATATATACCGCTCATTTCATCAAAAATTTCATCCTTTTTTAATTCAAAAAAATATTCGCTTGCTGACATTATTCTACTATCTTTTGACCATATTTTAATCTCCTTATTTGTTTTGGAGAAGAAATATCCCTCTATTTCGTCTTCAAAAATTGAATTTAATTTATTTAAAACTTTTTCGTGTAAATCAAAGTGGTTCAAGAGAAATTGTTTTTTCCAGTTTAATTTTCCTAAATAATATCCAAAAAGAGAACCCACAATCGCTCCGAAAACACTTGCAATCCAAGGATTACTAGCTATGTCATTTATTATGTTCACGATATTAATTGGATCACCCATAATTTTTTTACTTTATTTTTCAAATGCCTCCCTTAAGACTGCTTGCATCAACATATCGGCGGTTTTTTGATTTTGGGAAATTTCTGCTTCTAGTTTGTCCAACTTTTGCATTAAGATTTCAACTTTATTTTGTTTTTCTATATCGGGAAGTGAGATTTTAACTTTTTTTAAATCCTTAATCGGCAATGTTACATTTGCCATCCCTTTCATTAGGGCAACCAAAACCAAATCCTTATTTATTAATAAGTATTGATGAAGAAATTTTGCATTTAAAATCTTCTTATCTTTTGGCATTAGCGCAACTAAAATATTCCCTAGAGCAAACTTTCCCTCTTGATAATGAACATAATTTAGACTTTTTTTTCCATGTCCAGTGGATGACACAAGCGGTATGCATACAGCCGTTGTATCAAATTGAAATTTATCTGATGTTTTTCTATTCTCTCCAGTTACAACCAGGGGATATGCTCCTGGATCAGTTTTTTTGATCGGAGATTCACCCTTAATAAAATCGCAGATCTCCTCAAGCAATGCCACCCTGCCTGCATTATTCATAGCATCTTGCAAAATTGATTGACGAAGTTTCTGAAGATTTACTTTTTGATTTTTAAATTCAAATTTTAGACCTTTGTGCCTTAGTTGAGTCCTAGTTCTTCTTTTTATAATTTCTTTTTGATCTTCTATTGGTGGTATCGCCATCTCTATTTTACATAAATCTTCAAATCTTAAAGCTTGGCGCACAGTTCCTCTTGCATGTCTCTTAATTTCAAATAAACCATCATTTGATTTTAAAAAATCCAATAATAATTCTGGTAACAATTTCGCTTTGTCAGTTCGGAAAACTACGTATGCAGGACTCACTAGCCCACTTGTTCCATTCGGCGTTAAGCCAACTGAACCTACATTTATTCTATATGGATTATATGCAAAAAAACCAGGCTTAATTAAAATGTATTTAGATAGATCCTTGGATTGCTTATGACTTGTTTTAGTAATTCCTAATACATTTGAAACACCATAAACCTCTAAATCTTGTTTATCAATATCGGATAATCTAGTAGATTCTTTAATTAAAAAATTACCAATTTTTATTTTCTCCCATTTACTCATAATTCTTTTTTTAAATCCGCCAGAATCTTATTACTTACAACAAAAGATTCTTCCATTTTTTTTATTAGATCTTCGCATGAATGCGCAACTTCCTCTTCGACCTTATTTGGATTTTTAATATCCAGATCCCAACCTCGTTTTTCAATTTCTTTGATAGAAATTTTCCATGCCACTTCGCTTTTCGCACGTTTTTTCCACCATTTTTTAATAGGATCAAATTCAGAAAGTCTGATATGTTTTGTCTTGGAATATGACTTTTGTCCTTCAGGCAAACGATGCTCATAATACCAAACCTCCTTGGTTGGCGTACCTTTTTTAAAAAATAAAAGATTAGTTGCTACAGTTGCATATGGCGCAAAAACAGAATTGGGCAGACGAATAATCGTGTGTAAATTACATTCAGCCAGCCATTTTTCACGAATGCGTGCTTTCAATCCATCACCAGCCAACGATCCATCTGGCAAAACAATTCCAGCTTGCCCATTGGGCTTCAAAAGTTTCATAAATAAAATCAAGAACAAATCAGCTGTTTCCTTAGTACGAAATGTCGCAGGAAAATTCGCCAAAACTCCATCTTCAACAAAGCCCCCAAACGGTGGGTTAGTAACAATCACATCCACTCTCTCCGTAGGAGAAATATCTTTAATAGGTCGCGCTAATGAGTCATCGCGACGAATATTCGTCGGAGCTTTAATACCATGCAGCAACATATTTGTAACGCAAAGCATATAGGGAAGTGGCTTTAATTCAACACCCGTGAGAGTTTTCTTAATAAGTGTTTCATCTTTAGCTGTGTGCACTTCATTTTTTCTAATATGTTCCATGGCCGATGTTAAAAATCCCCCTGTTCCACAAGATGGATCATAAATTGTTTGCCCCAATTTTGGGTCAACCATTTCAACAATAAATTGTGTTAATGCTCTTGGGGTATAGAACTCTCCAGCATTGCCCGCACTTTGTAAACTCAGAAGAAGCGTTTCGTAAATATCTCCAAATTGGTCCCTATCAGCCTTTCGATTAAAATCAATCTCATTAAGCCTGTTAATAACCTGACGAATTAAAGTACCATTTTTCATGTAATTGAAACTGTCCTCAAAAACCGATTTCACAATATATCCTTCCGGATTTTTTTTGATATCCGCTTTAAGATTTTTTAAAGATGGAAAAAGTTCATCATTAATGAGCTCCAGAATCTTATCTCCCGTAATTCCTTCTGGATTTTTTGCCCAATTTCTCCAGCGCAATTTTTCCTCAATAGGAGATTTGTATTTTGGATTCAAAAGCTCTGTTTCAGATTCTTGTTCATCAAAAATCTTTAAAAAGAGCATCCAGCCTAATTGTGATAATCGTTGCGCATCTCCATCAACGCCACGATCTTTGCGCATTATATTTTGTATTGATTTTACTATTCCTGTTAGGTTTGACATAAATTTATTAATTCTTTATTTATTTAAAATGCGATCAAATATTTTTACAACAATAGCACAATCCTTAAAGTAATTTTTTACGTCTGTAAGGGTAACATTAGGATTGCCACCATGTGCAAATTCATTTCTTGTGTCAAATAAAGAAGCTAACGATGTTTTATATTTTTGCGCATGCTTTCTTTTTTTGATATCTTCCTTAAAATTATTCCTCCACTCTCCGTCAAATCCTTCCAGCTTCTTACATAACTCATCATACTTAAAATTAAAAGCATTTTTATCAAAGTTTTTTAATAAAAAATTTTTAATCTGAGTCGTTGCATTTATTGAACAAGCATCGATTACAATATCCTTAAAGGCTCTCTCTATTGATCCGTAAGAAATAATTAAAGCGTATTTAGCGACAATCGATCTTGTGTCATCAAAAGGACTTAGCCTCCTAATTTTATGACCCAATCTCACTAACTCCTGTTCAGTGTTATGTAATAATTTTTCAACCTTTTTGTTATACATAATCTATATCAAACAGTGTTTTTGATGCCAAATTAATCCTACCCAGAATACTTTCTATGTTAGTTGTTCTAACGCTTATATATTGTTGATATTTTTCATTCCTTAAGAGATTTTCTCTTTTTAATTTAATATTTTTTAAATCTAAATTGTCCCCCATTACTTCAATTGCGTTTGATGTTGCAATTGCAATTGAATCAAAAATAGTTGGATGGAAACGCTTACTAGTAAGTTCCTTTGAATTATCTATGAAATTTCTAAATGCTGTTTTTCCAAAAGATTCATAAATTAATTTCATTGTTTCGTTAAAATTTGTTCTCATAATGTTTTCAGTATCTTTATCTAAATTCTTATTTTCTCCCATAAAATCATTCAAATATTTTTTTAATGATATTTGAGCGATTTTTATATTTTTAATATTTTCAGATTTTAAAGCAAAAAAGCGAAGAATAAGTTCTATATCCCTCATTCTAGAATCTTCATTTTCAGTACCAAATAACACTCGCCAGTCACTATTAACATTTAATTCAAATAACAGCCTATTAAAAATACCTTGAAATATACAATTTCTAATTTCCTGAGGCATTAAGTTTTTTCCACTCGCATTTATTCTTTCAAAAATTTGAAATAAGCTTGAATCATTATCACGAGGCTCTTTTTGTTCAAAAATTATTGCATGGATAGTGGTATTCCGCAATCTTCTTTTCTCGCTGTCTTCTAGTTCTTGAAATGTTTTATTTCTCCATTGCTCATTTATCTTTTGAGAATTAGATAAAGAAAATCTTTTTTTATCACGAGAAAAAACCCCTACATGAATATAATCATTAACGGTCATTAAACGCTGATATCCATCAACGATTAGCCATCTCTGATTACTATCTTGTGCTAAAAAGATGCTTGGTACTGGTAATCCAAGCAAGAGAGAATCAATAAAATAACTTGCTTCATTTTTGTCCCAAACATATTTTCTTTGGAGTTCTGGCTTAATCATATCTCTATCATTATATCTATCTATAAGCTCCCTAATGGACAGATCTGCACCCCAAGATTTTATATTATATAGATCGTCAGATGAAAATTCATCATTTTTTTCATCTTTTATTTCTTCAATTGAAACGTTCATATTTTTGTTAATTATTAATATTAAGACTGACTAAGAATAAATTTCTTCCTCCAATTCCTGTACTGCTTCTACATATTCCGCTCTTCCCCCAAAAGCATCCACAATTTCAATCGGTGAACCAAATTGAATAAATGGTGAAATGGTTAAAATCGACATATCTTCGATATGTTGCAATCCTTCATCGGCATACTTTGCCAAAAGCGCATCCAAAACATTTCGTGCTGATTCACTATATTTTTTTAAATAATCACCCTTGCGCACCTTTTCCGCTCGCTCTTTTCTAGTCATCAATTTTTGTTTGTCAAAAGCCACATGCAAAATCAGATCAAAGGGATCAATATCTTGTCCAATATTTTTTTGTAATTCCTCAATCATCACGTTTTGCTTCTCTAGTTCTTCAATAATATAATATTTCTGTTTTGATTTATCCCACTTCTGAATAAATTCATCCAAAGATTTATATTCTTTGATTATTTGTTTTTTTGTATAATCCTTTAATGATTCGGTGATAAGTTTTCCATTTCCATCTAAATATTGCGCACGCTTATAAGCCACTTCAACTGGAACACCATCCACATAAATTTTATTTTTTGGATCTTTTATGATATCTCCACCGTCACTAATTGTTGGTTTTTCCTCATCGCCATAAACACTTCCAATATCTGTGTTTATAGATGCGCCCCCCACTGAGTCATCCTCTTCATTGCCATCCAAATTGAAATCTCCACCCTGTTGGACTTCTTTTATTTGTTCAGGTGGACCGTCAAAATCAGGATCAGCAAAAAGTTCTGTCACTTTCCTAAAATCTAAAATAGTAAAATGTGTTTTATCATAATCCTCTCTGACACGAGTCCCTCGTCCGATAATTTGCTTGAATTCCGTCATGGATCTAATATTAGAATCCAACACAATGTTCTTACAAGTTTGCACATCTACTCCTGTGGTCAAAAGCTTACTAGTGGTTACGATTGTCGGGTAGAGATTTTCTGGATCAATAAAATTATCCAGTTCCCTTTTTCCTTCCTCATTATCTCCCGTAATACGCATTACATATTTAGGATTCTCCTTAACAAGATCGGCATTTTCATTTACTAAAGCCTGCCGCATTCTTTCGGCATGGTCAATATCCACGCAAAAAATAATTGTTTTAGCGAATCGATCTGTCTGCTTGAGATATTTTGTTACTTCTTTGGCAACAGTCTTAGCTCTTTGGACGAGCACCAAATTTTTATCAAAATCTTTGTCGGTATAAATCTTATCTTTAATCTCATTTCCATCCACATCCCTATCATCAATGGCTGGACGATAACCGCCCAAATCCTTATCTAGCATTATCTGAATAACCTTGTACGGCGCCAAAAAACCATCATCTATTCCCTGTTTAAGTGAATAAGTATATATAGGCTTTCCAAAATATTCAATATTAGAAGTGTCCTTGGTTTCCTTAGGTGTTGCTGTTAAACCAACATGTGTTGCTGATGTGAAATATTCCAATACTTCTCGCCAAGCGGAATCCTCCGAAGCACTTCCTCTATGACATTCATCAATCACAATCAGATCAAAAAAATCAGGACTAAATTGTTTATAGGCGTTTCTTTCCTCTTCTGTGCTTGTAATACCTTGATATAAAGCTAGATATATTTCATAAGCCTTATCTATTTGACGATTTTTCACTTTAGTCATTCTATCGCCGAAATGCTTAAAATCATTTACCATCGTTTGGTCAATCAAAATATTTCGATCAGCCAAAAAAAGAATTCTCTTGGCTCGTCCTGATTTCCAAAGTCTCCAAATAATTTGACCAGCTACAAATGTTTTTCCTGTTCCAGTTGCCATTACAAGAAGAATTCTTTTTTGATTTTCAGCTACTGCCTTAACTGCTCTATTAATAGCTACTTCTTGATAATAACGCGGAGTTTTACCAGAACTATCTGAATAATAAGGAGTTCGTATGATATTCTCTGTCTCATCTTCAATTTTGTTGGCAATTTTATAACGTTGATATAACTCCTCGGGTGATGGGAGTTCGTCTAATTTTATTTGTCGCTCCTTGCCAGTCAAAAAATCATGCTCCAAAAAACCATCTCCATTAGAACTATAAGCAAATGGAACATCTAATGATTCAGCATAATCCATTGCTTGTTGCATTCCATCGCCAATAGATTTTTTATTATCCTTAGCTTCAATAACCGCAATAGGGAAATTTGATTCATAATACAAAATATAATCAGCGCGCTTTCCGTCACCTCGCTTAATAGTTTTTCCTTGCACCATAATCCTTCCAGACGTAAAAGACACTTGCTCACGCAATTGCGTTAATATATCCCACCCAGCCTTTTCGATAGCCGGAGTTATAAATTTAGTACAAATATCTTGTTCTGAAAGATTTTTCATAAAATTACTCTAATTTATTTTTATAAACATCATATTCAAAGTTTAGCACTTAACTTTGAATATGGAAACCTCAAATTCAGAGTTGCATCCTTTATTGACCCTCTCCCCAAAGAATAAAGGGGCGAGATTTCGCCACAAGGCCGAAATGACATACGCCCTCTCCCCAACCCTCTCCCGAGTACAGGCGAGGGGGATAAGAGGATTACATCATATTCCTTTCTTTTAAACTAAAAAAACTATTTTTGGTTAGGATTATGTGATCAAGGACTTCAATCCCCATTATTTTCCCCGCTTCTTTGAGCCGATTAGTCGTAGTCAAATCATTATCCGAGGGTTCTGCCCCGCCGGAGGGGTGATTGTGAGCAATTATTATCGAAGCAGCCAGATAATCAATCCCGGGCTTAAAAACCTCTCTAGGATGAACTAGATTAGCATTGAGTGTCCCCACAGAAATAATTTCTTTACAAATTAGTTGATTGCGCGCGTTTAGATACAGCACCACAAAATGCTCTTTTTTAGCCGTGCGCAATTCTTGCAATTGCGCCACTGCATCTTTAGCCGAGCTTATAACGGGTAAATTATTATCCTCCACTGCCAAAGCGCGTTTAGTCAGCTCAAAAGCTGCCAATAGCAAACAAGCTTTGCTCGCACCAATACCTTTGATTTTAGATAAACTTTTTAAATCCAAAGTTAATAATTTTTTAGTGGGAAACTTCTTGAGAATATCGCGAGAAACTTCCAAAACATTCTTGCCCGCCACCCCAGTGCGCAATAAAATCGCCATTAATTCATAATCCCGCAAACACTCTACCCCTTTTTCCATCATCTTTTCTCTGGGCATCTCATGCTTAGCTAAGTTTTTTATTTTTGGCATATTTTTATTTTATTGAATAAAAGTAATAGAATTAATTATTTCCTCCACTTCTTTTTGGGTTTCTTGGGTATATTTAGCTTCTATAAAGTGATTCTTTTCCCAAGTAGCCGGATAAGAAGTTAAACGAATAGCCATCTCATATCCAGATCCATCTACCTTTTTCCAAACTCTTTTTCGTCCGACAAATTTATCAATAGTTATCTCTGAAATAGTCGCTCCTGCATCAGGATAGACCCTATCTTTATCCTCAAAGGGCATGATAGCCACGTTGGTCAGCGCGTCTTTATACACAGAAGTCCCTTCATTTCTATTTTTATCTGTATCAAAAAAATTAATTATCCGCCAACCCTCTCTTGGATATTTTACTGTAAAAGAAAATTCTTCATTTCTATGCATCAATCTCAAATTTTCAACCGCTTCCTCAACTGGCCTATTGCTTTGTTCATCAGATATTATTATTTCAGTAATTCCATTAATTTCTGAGGTAGAACAATCACTCTCTCTCCATTTGACTGGAGTCTCAACGGGGGTAAAATTAGATAAATTCTTTTCATACCATTTTTTCTTGTCTACTTTATTTAAAGCGTAATATCCCCAATGGCACCAATCCTTTTGCCATTTTTCATCTTGACTATGCGCCACTACCATAGGCAGCGCGTCATATGAAAGCATTTGCAATTCCATTAATTTTATCCGCGAGTCCACTTGCAAAGAAAGCTCGGCATTAGTAGAAAAAATAATCCGCTCCACCGGTAAAACAGTCAAAACCGCATACATCCAAAGCAAGGAAAAGGCTAAGAATTTAAAAATATGACCCTCTCGATAGGTAAAAAGTTGATAAAATAGCCAGACAAAGATAAGAGCGAAATAAATCACCGCGTAAGAGGCAAAAAACTTCTCGTAACTTAAGCCATAATAAAAAACATACAAAAACATTCGATAGCCGGCCGAAAACAAAAGTAAAAAAGAGGCCACCGTAAATATTTTTAAAATATTTTGCACAATGTTATTGGTTTTTCGAAAATAACCGAAAAAGAAAAGGATGTTTATCACAGACAATAAAAAGAGTTGCCAAAAACCGCTCTTTACTAAGCGCTCTGTTTCGCTAAAGTTAATTGGCAATTGATTGACCCACAAATGTGAAAGTTGAGTAAAAAGAAATAATAAATAAAGAGCCAAAACGCCACCCAGCACAATCCCTGACACGATAGGATCAATCAACTTTTTATCATTTATCGACTCCTCGCTGGTCTCTGGGATTTTTTTACCAAAAGAAAGAAAGTAGCTAATGGTCACAAAAGTTGCAACAATAGCAAATAACACGCGATTAATATGCTGAAAGGAAATTAGCTTATGAAACCAATCCATCAATCCCTTGACCATCTCTGCAAAAGCAGGATCAGCTGATGATAAGAGCGGAATAAATACCGTTAGAGCCAAAGCCATAAACAATAAAAGTCCAAGCGATATCCTAAAAAGTACTTTTAATTTATTGTCCTTTGTCGCGTCTGCTTGCCCAAAAACCAATAGAATAGATTCTTTTATTTTAACCAACAGCCCAAATCTCTCGAGAATAGCAAACAGGACAAACTTAAAATTTAATTCTCGCTTAGCAGTAATTGCATAAGCAAAAAAGATGCTCAATAAAAAAGGCAGACTAAGCAGACTGATAACTTTCAAAAAAGGGTTTTCCCACAAAGAAAAGCTTAGGGCTATCAAGATAAGGGGCATGACCCAAAAATAATTCTTTTTTAGAGCATTGATTCCGGTGGAGAGAAAAAACAGCCCCAAAAATCCCAAAATAAAAACAGTCAGATTGAAACCCAAAGCGTCGATAAATCCTCCGAAAAAATTCCAGACAAAGACTACAAAATAGACCGCTAGTATAAAAGAGCCGATAATTAATGTATTTTTTCTAAAATTGATGTTTTGCATATCGATATTTATAAAATTATTATTTTTTTACTGATAATACATTAAGTTTATAAAGTTTACCCTATTAAATCCGCTAAAGCGGCACAGAACAATTTAACAGGGTGAATATTGTTTGTAAAGTTTTTAAAGTGAAAATAATCCCTACGGCAGTTATCTGAACTTGTAAACATTGCTTACATGCTCATTTTACATCATTTAAATATTGAACTGTTTCCATTTTGGAAATAATTGAACTATCCAGAATTTCCGGATAGTTGAATCTTCAATATTTTGAACTGTTGCATTTTTTGCAACAACTGAAATCATCAAATATGGTATATGCATTTTTTGCATATTCCACTTTTAATGAAGTGATTTATTTTATCTTATTTTACCTCTTTTGGGGAATTTTCGCTAGATAATGATGGGGTAAGTTTTTAAAGTTCTTAAGGTTCACCCCATTAAATCCGCAAAAGCGGTGCAAAGCAATTTAACGGGGTAAATAAAGTTTATAAAGCAAAGAGATTCCGAATCGTAGTCCGGAATGACAAAGGAAAAATTTTAAGCCATAATAAATCCCGCTTTGCCCAATAAGGCGTAGCGGGATTAAGTTCCATTTTCAAAATCATTCAGAGAGCTTTAATCACAAAGTGACGACGGCATGGCGAGGCGCAGGCTTTTGATTGTATTTGAACACCCTCCGGACACTTTTGGAATTATCTATTCCATCCACATACGCAGAGCGAATTGGACAAGCACCACACAGCTCTCTGTTTTCGGCAGCGGGTACCCCACAACGAAAATCCTTGCAGGGAGAACCATTTAATCCAGCGATTGTTTTCAGATGATCCTTAAATTTTTGACACCCTCGCATGCACTGGAAAGAAAAATGTTTCTTCTTACGACAACCATCACAAACAGATTGAGAATTCCCTTGGTTGTTTTTCATTTTTTCATCTCCCGAAAAAAATTTTAAATTTTGAAAATGTGAACTTACTTATTTTATATACCATATTGCTGCTAGTGGCAAGGAAATAAAAAAACAGGCTGCTGAGAAATTCCTCTCAGACAGCCTGCTGAAACATTATTTAGAAACAATCGCCACAGCCACCGCCGCGCCAACTCCTGAACCATCCTTGCAAACAAAGGGGGTTATAGCTTTTTTCTTTCTGCCTAAGGTAGAATTGATCGTTCGCGAGACGACCTCTTTGTATCTGTAGGCTTTTTCAAAAAGAGAACCATCAATAGCGATAGCATGCTCCCGATATGAGCAGCAATCATTTTTTTTAATGACGGCTATCATCATCGTTGCGGCGAGACAAGCTGATCGGTTCATGACTATCTTGGTGATTTTCTTGATCAAAAAACGATCTTTTTGCGACGCCCTGACGACTCCTTTTTCTGACAGAATTTTTGTCGTTATGGGTAAAGCACTA
>JAVEXR010000053.1:0-6515 GCA_034003925.1 Candidatus Moraniibacteriota bacterium | reverse complement strand
CTCTGGGTCAACGGCGCCCCAAGTTATACTATCTCCAAATATGCAAATCGTTTGTTCCATAGATTTAATAAAAAAATGTTTTCGTTTTAAGCAAAATTATACTTAGCCCGAGAAAATTTCAGATAACGAACCTGTGTATCTGAAGTTTTTGATATTCCTTATTATAATTATAATTTATATCAAAAATTTGGGTGGAACAAAATAACTATAACAAATAATTCCTTATTATAAATCTTTTTAGAAAATATCTTGACATTAGTAAGAATTTTGTATAAGATTTAAAATCTTATTAGCGGTGAATATCAGTTAAACATTCCGAAAGGGAGGGAGCAATGGAGCAAAAGAACGTGGGAAGTATGTTTGCGGAATTGAATAAAATATTGATGGTGTTTTGCCTACTTATTATACCAGCTTTTTACGTTGGTTATAGGCTTCAGATCAAGCCGGAGATATGGGGCGTAATCACAGCAATAGTTTGTTTCCTGATAAGCTGGGTTGTCGTCAAACTGTTCTTTTCGAAAAAACGTGAATAATTAAATCGTGGTTTTTAGATTAACCCCACCCGCGTAGGAAATATCCTGCGCGTTTTTTTATTGAAAATTTCTAAAAAGATTTTTCTATATTATTATTTGTTATAGTTATTTTGTGGAACCAGATACACAGTGTTATCGGATGTAAAATTAACCCTCGTTTTTGTCGTGATAAATGTGTTTTATCCAAAACTGTTTAAAAATCGAAATACTTAAAGTAGACAAAACAAATCCAATTGTAGGGACTATGGCATTTACAAACGGGTTAGCTAGATTAGCAATGAAGAAAAACAGAACAATCACAAAATAGGTGAGTATTGCAATTAAGACTTTCCGTGAAACGCTAGTTTCCCAAGCTTTATCAGACTCAACTTTTTTGTTGCGATTTTTAATGGTTTCTATCTCACTTTTTAGCTGCTCAAAATTTTCCATATTGTACAGGGTTAATTTTATTTCCGATAACGTTAGGCATATCCGAAGTTTTTCTGTAGCGTAGCGGAGGAAAAATTTGGGAGAGAAAATTTTGCTTTCCATAATTTATTATAAAGTGCAAAATTTTTGAACCGGATATGCCTTGTTATGTGATGTAAAATTCTTTCTTTTTTCTTTTTTTAAATTTGCTTTATTCTAAATGATAAATAAGTTTTTTATTTTTGATTTTTGGCAGAGGGGTAAGGGGTGAATGCCCAAAATCAAAAACTCCTTATTATTTCTTTTTTAAAATAATTTTTCCTCTTGTTTTTCTATTCTCATCATTTCCATAAAATCCGCTAATCTCTTTTGGTTTGCATTCTTCAAAATTAAGAATTGCAAATCCACAATGTCCCACAAAGCCAGTATTTGCTAAGTCTGTTTCTGTTGGGTTATTTGTGTACTTGTAACCCAAAATCCATTCTTCTTTATTATTTTGATTTTTTTCAAAATAATTAGAAGAGCTTTTAAATTTTGATTGGTCAAAATTTCCAGAATATATAAAACCGCCGTCCGTCTTTTTTATTTCTATTTTGCCGATTCCTTTGGTATTGTATTGCGAATTTTCCCAATCATATTTATAAGAACTAGAGTATTCCATTTCCCATTTTCCCGTTATGTCTGGATATTCTTGAAATCCAATAAGTATAAATATTTTTCTGATTAGCCAATGTTTATTCCATAAATATTTTTCGTAAATAAAATTTAGAAAATAAAGAATCAAAAAAATTATAGCTGAGACGATGCTATATTTCCAAAAGTTAAGCCCGGGAAATTTATTACTTACTGCATAAAATGCAAAAGTCAATAATACAGATATTGAAACAATTTTTTTCAAGTTTAGCTTGGTCATAGTTTTTCTAAAATCAGACTAGCACTTTTTGAAATAAATATTTTCGCATTTTCTATACCCCATCCATTTTTAGATAAAAACAATAGATCTTGGCCATTGGCACATTTATAGTATTGTAATGATCCATTTTCTGAATCATTGAGCGTATTTTGTAATATATTAATTACTATACTTTGGTAGCTTCCGTTAAATACGGGTGCGGGACAATTATAAATCAGGTTTTCAATAAAGTATGACGGGGCAAGTTTTTCATCCATTTCATTTATTTCGTTTAGCTTTTTTCTGATGTTCTTAAAAATTCTTATCGAGTCTTTAAATTTTCCCTCCGTATCGTGATTAAGAGCTTCGCAATTTTTTTTATGTTCTTTCGGGTAATTGATAATCAAATCATTCGTTTCTGTATTGTAAAACTTCATGCCAGCCACATATTGGTCGGTCGTATAAAAAGTAAAGCGCCCATACTTTCTGTGATGAAAGGCGGGAATTACATCTGCATTTACACGTAAAGTATTTTTTGGAATTTTTATACTTTTCTTTCCATGCTCAATAGCTGTTCCTGAAAAATATTTTTGCAGTGAATCATGAACATCTTTTTTAAATTGAGCGAATTGGTATGCGCTTTTATTCGGATAAAATGAATGAAAATCTTTCTTTTCTTCATCAGTTAGCTGGTCTAAATCATACGAAAATACAGAGTTTAATTCAATCACCACATCAACATCGCTATCCCCAGTAATATTCGTGCTATTCGCATATGATCCTTGCAAATAAATTTCATAATTTTCTGCCTTAATTTCATATCCATGATTATTTTTTGCAAATTCCGAAAGATAAGCCGCCAGAGCTTTCCTAATTTCTTCGTGGGTATGTTTATATTTTGTCGCAGCTGGCGATGAAGCCCATGATTGTAATTGTTGTTCGGATATCATATTTTGTGCAATTAAATAAGTCCTAGTAAATTTGATTGACTTTTGTTTTTTGTTTTCAAATCCTTAGGCGTTCTTTGTTCTCTAGGGTCAAAAGAATCAAGTGTATTCATTTCTTTCTTCACTCTTTCCTCTGACATTTTTATATAATCGGGATTAACATCAAAGCCAATCCACTTTCTCTTTAAAAAATTAGCAACAACGCAAGTTGTTCCGCTTCCAATAAATGGATCTAGAACCACATCGCCCTTATTGCTACTCGCCGAAATTATTCTTTTCATTAGCGCTTCTGGTTTTTGTGTAGGATGATTAACTCTCTCGGGATTAGAATAATGCACATGAGAAAATTCCCAGACATCGCCAGGATTAGCACCGCTCATATTATTTCGTTCTCGAAAATATTTTTGAGGAATTCTAACGTCATCAAGGTTAAAAGTAAAATTATCCGATTTTGTAAAATATAAAATGTCCTCATGTCTCGGAGAAAAACCTTTTTTGCGCCCCATTCCTTGAGTATAATGCCATGTTATCCAACCATTAAATATAAAATGTTGTTCTTGCATTATTAAAAAAAGACGAGCAATAAATTTCACTCCCATAAAAACATAAATACTGCCATCGTTTTTTAATATTCTTTTGCATTCCGTGAGCCAATCGAGAGTAAATCTTTCATATTCATGCCATTGCTTCCAATCAATATTATTTCCGTAGTCCTTGCCCAAATTATAGGGCGGGTCAGTACAAATTAAATCAACACTGCCGTCAGGCAGTTTCTTTAATTCTTCTATGGCATCACCAGTAATTAAATAATTTGTTCTCATAATTAGTCACTTTTAATCCATTGATACTTTTCAGCCAATTTAAGCCAAGGTTTTATTCCTTTTGATTTGATATACTTTTCATCTATCATTTTTATAAATTGCTCCGCGGTTTTTTTATCCTCTTCAACATAATGAATATCTCGAATTTGCATTTGTCCAGTTCCTAGCGCAGGATTATAATTTAAGTCTTTCGCAGATACATATTTAATATCATAAACATGGAAGCTATTGACTTGCATAATTCCATTTGTAATACCGTCGCCGTCCGCTTTTTCACTAAACACTTTATGTTTCAATGAGAGAACAAGAAAAATATAATCTGGGTCATCCAGATATTCATTTCTAATTCTTGCAAAAGAAGTGATGTTTGGGCTTTTTCCAGAAGTTAAAATATCTTCTGCTGTTGCCTTAGAATCCACATTTGCGGAAACATAATCATCAATGCCTCTTAGCTTGAATTGAAGAATCATGTCAAAGGCATCAAGTCTTTTTCCAGCCTCAACATTTATTAATCCGTATTTATTTCCGACCTTATCAGATATTTCCTCAAATTTTTCTAAAGCCCATGCCTCAACAAACGGACCAGCAACTTTATTTATATTTTCAAGAGGTAAGCCACGCTTAAGATTTGTCCTAATAAAAATCTTGTTATTTCCACTATCTATTGCGTCTTTAATTATTCCTCGAATAGCACCACACACGCCATCCGACATTTTCGGATATAGCTTTGATTCCTTAGGTAATTTACGGCTTTTTAAAATAGTATGGCTCATAGTTTCATGAATAATTATTTATATCTTGACTAGATTCATTATACCTTGTTTTTCTAATAAAATAAATCGTTTTTTATGCCCCGTTGTGGGCAGAAAAAACACCTTATACCCCTATATAAATAGATAAAAAAACTTATTTTTCCTTATTATAAAAAAGCAAATTTAAAAAAAGAAAAAAGAAAGAATTTTATTTCACATAACGTATCCGGATGATGCGAAGTTTTTATCTTTCTTCCTTGATGTTGATTCTCTTAAGAAAAGAAAGATAAAAATTTGGGTGGAAGAATTTTTTATTCCTTGGTGTTAATTAGATTTGGAAAAATTCTGTAACCGCATATGCAGGTGTTAGGTGATGTTGCTTTTTTAAAATAAATTTGTTAGGATGGATTCACCAAGTAGTTCAGACTGGCAAGGGGCTACAGAGTAAGGTTTGCTAACCTCCAAACGCGTGATAATCTTCAAGTAGCGGCGAGCGAAAGATGATGAAACATTCACGTATGCGGGGGTTTTTTCTTACCCAAATTTATTTTAAAAATGCAATTTCACCTAACGTTTGCTGATATCTGACGTCCCGACCATTCCACTAAAATTTAAATCAATATGGTCGGGATGTGCGAAGCGAACAGATATCAGCTGTTGTATGACCCGAAGGGCGAGCGACCTTAGGAGCGAGAGTTCAAAAAAGACATTCCTTATTTTAAGCCCCTTTCTTTTTAATGTTGAAGTATTTCAAACTTTACTTGATTGTTTTTAACTGATATTTTTGCAGTTCCTCCAATTGGGAAAGTAATCATTGGATTAGTATGACCAAAATCAACATTTGCAAAAATTGGCATATTTCTTAGCTCTTCCTTTGTTTTTATAATATATTTTAACTTTTCAATTGTCATATCGGTGTTTTTTTGGAATCTCCCAATCACAACTCCTTTTACTTTTTCAAAGTTAGGCTGGTGAATAAGAGATTGTAAATTCCTATCAAACTCTACTCCAAAAAAATTACCAGCCATGTCATCATCTTCAATAAAAAGTATCGAATCAGAAATATTTGGCATAAATTCAGTTCCTTGTAAAAGGTTGAAAGTACAAAGGTTTCCACCAAAAGTTATTCCTTCTGCTTCACCTTCATTGATAACGACATAACCATTATTTTTTTCTATATTTCTATTTTCTTGATCTTTATACCAAGAATCATCAGACCAAGTTTTTGAACTTTGAATAAAAAAATTAGATTCACTCATTAAACATTTTTGAAAGTATTCTAAATTATACTCAAACTCTTTTTTCATTGCCCAAGTTGAAAAATGTAACCCAGAATAGGTAACCACTCCCGTTTTTGCTGTAATTGCATTTGCCAAAGCTGTAATATCAGAATAACCGCAAAGAATTTTTGGATTGTTTTTAATCAAATCATAATCTAAATATTTCAAAATTTGATTAGAATTAAATCCACCAATAACAGTAAAAATACCTTTTACATTTGGATCTTTAAATGCCTCATGTAAATCTTCCACTCTCGATTGAATTGATGATGACATAAAAACATCCTTTTCTCTGCAATTTTTAGAAAAAGATACTTTGAAACCTTGTTTCTCTAGGTTTTCTTTCGCAAGATTTAAATTCTCTTCACTCAAAAGAGATAAGCTTCTTGCTGGTGCAATGACTCTAATTTCATTACCTGCTTGTATTTTTTTTGGAATAATCATTTTTTCTTGAATTAAGGACTAAAAAGAAAGGGGCTTTTTAAAATTCGTCTTTTTTGAATTTCATACAACGGCTGCGGCATAAGCGAAGTGGCCAGACGCGGGCTGAGCGGAGCGAAGACTGGGGCTGGACATTTCGCTTATGCCGAGTTCGGCGATGTCGGGGCGCTTGACCGGAGGGCAAGTGACACGGCGTCGTCGGACTCGGGGACCGCAGCCGTTCAGCAGAATCGGAGCACCGCAGCGTTAGCGGAGGGCGCACGATTTTGCTGAACGTATCCGGATGATGCGAAGTTTTTATCTTTCTTCCTTGATGTTAATTCTCTTAAGAAAAGAAAGATAAAAATTTGGGTGGAAGAATTTTTTATTCCTTGACGTTAATTAGATTTGGAAAAATTCTGTAACCGCATAGGCAGGTGTTAGACGTAGTTAAGAAATAGC
>JAVEXR010000008.1:0-32231 GCA_034003925.1 Candidatus Moraniibacteriota bacterium | reverse complement strand
CAGCTGGATCATTTTGCAAGTCTCCATCCATGGTTATTATTACTTCGCCCAAGGCAGCCTGAAAGCCAGCATCAAAAGCAGCTGTTTGTCCATAATTTTTTCGAAATTTAATCAATTTTAACGGGCTAAGATTCTGACATATTTCCACCGTTTTATCCCTTGAACCATCATCTACAAAAATTATCTCAAAAGCTTTTCCTAATTTCTGACATTCTTCTAAAATTTTACTATGCAATTCTTTGACATTGCCCTCTTCATTATAAACTGGCACCACTACAGAAATTTTTATTTTATTTTCTTGATTGTTTTCTTGCATATTATTTCAATGATTTGAATTAAATTGTTATTCCTACTATATATTTAAAAAACAAAGATAAGACTAAACTCAAAACGTAACCCAAAGGTGCAGAAAAGAAAAAGATAAATATTAGCAAAAATATAAACCCAAATTGCTCCAGGGCCATTTTCTTTTGTTCGCTTATCGAAGTAAACGCATACAATATTTTTGATCCATCCAAGGGCGGAATGGGAATAAGATTAAAAACTGCCAAAAAAACATTGATAGTCAAAATCATCATAAATAGCCAAAAGAATATAGCTGCAAATGATCCAGATAAAAGAACTCCTAGCTCCTCAAAATCAAATATATTTTTAGCAATCTCGGCCTTAACCACATAGCTAAGAGGAATCAATTTCGCCCCGATGGCAAAGATTATAGCAGTAAAAATATTGGAGCCCGGCCCGGCCAAAGCAACCAAAGCTGGTCCTTTTTTCTGATCTCTGAGGTTATAGGGATTATAAGGAACCGGTTTAGCCCAACCAAAACCAAAATTAAAGGTAAAAATCATAAAAATCGGCACAAGAAAAGAGCCCCATAAATCAAAATGATTTATTGGATTCAGGGTTAATCTTCCGGCATATTTAGCTGTCGGATCCCCTAGTTTTAGGGCTATCCAACCATGAGAAACCTCATGAATTACCACAGACATTATTAATATAACTACTTGAAATATGATTAAAATAACTTCTCCTGACATAATACTAAATTTAACTTATTATTTAATTTCTCTTTACAAAATACATCTATTATGATAATCTATATCTTGTAAATAAGCAAACTAATTAAAGGACATAAATCATCTGTTAAGGCTGGTGGTTAAAGAGTTGTTCTATATTAAATACATTATGAGCAGAACTTGTGAAATTTGCAATAGAGGTACTAAATCTGGCCATTCTAGAAGCCATTCCAACATTGCTACTAAAAGAAAATTTAAAGTAAATATTCAGCAAAAGAAAATAGATGGTCAAAAAGTAAAGGTTTGTACCAGATGTATTCGAACTATGAATAAGGAAGATTAGTCTCATACTTATCAAAAACCTCCGACTAAAATCGGAGGTTTTTTTATAGTTTTTTTATCAAAATTTATCTATTTCTTTCATAAATTCAATCAGCAAATCTTTTTCATCCACCTTTCTTATAATCTTACCTTTTTTGACAATCAAGCCCACTCCTCGCCCACCAACAATCGCCAAATCAGCCTCTCTAGCCTCTCCTGGACCATTGACCACGCAACCCATCACTGCTACCCGGATATCTTTGTCTATACCCTCCAATAGCTTTTCTACATCTTGAGCTAGTTTTATTAAATCTATTTGCGTTCTTCCGCAAGTAGGACAGCTTGTTATTGAAATTCCTCTTTTTCTTAGTCCTAAAGATTTAAGAATTTCCCAGGCTACTTTAATTTCCTCGACTGGATCAGCTGTCAATGACACTCTAATAGTATCTCCGATTCCATCATAAAGTAAAATACCAAAACCGACTGCTGACAAAATAGTACCACGAAAAGTAGTCCCCGCTTCAGTTATCCCGATGTGCAATGGATAATCTACTTTTTTAGAGAGTAATCGATAAGCTTCTACTGTTCTTTCGACATCATTAGCTTTCAGGGAAATCGCGATATCAAAAAAATCATTTTTTTCCAAAATTTTTATATGGCGCATAGCCGATTCCACCATCCCCTCAGGAGTAACTTCACCCTTATATTTTTCTAAAATATCTTTTTCCAATGAGCCACCGTTAATACCGATGCGAATAGGAATATTTTTTTCTTTACAAGCCTTTACTAGCATCACTACTTTTTCCTCACTGCCAATATTGCCAGGATTGATTCGGAGCTTATCTACTCCTTGAGCAATCGCTTCCATAGCATAATCAGCTGAAAAATGAATATCCGCCACCATTGGGATACTAATCTGCTTTTTTATTTCACCAATAGCCCGAGCGGCTTCCATATCCGGTACCGCTACTCTGATTATTTCGCAACCGGCTTGAATTAATTCCTTAATTTGTGCTACCGTTGCCTCCACATCCCGAGTATCAGTATTACACATAGATTGAATTGCTACAGGCGCATCTCCTCCAATAAAAACATTACCCACTTTTATTTTTCTGGTTTTTCTTCTTTTTATCATAATGATTATTCAGCAACCATTTGGTAACTGATAATTAAAAGTTAATCGCAAAGGACTATATTTTTCTTTTGGTCATATAATCAGCTAAAGCTAAGAGAATTTTTTGAGTTTCTTTATCAAAACCGATATTGACCACTTCCGACTTTCCTTCTTCTACTAATTTTTGAGCTAAATTGTTGGCATAATCCAAAGCTTTTGTCTCTCGAATAATATTTCTAAACTCTTCAATTTCTTTTTTGGTAATATCTCTTTTTCCGACAAGATTAAGCAGAATTTCTTTTTGTTTTTTATTGGCCTTCTCTAAAGCCTTTACTACTAAAATAGTTTGCTTTCCTTCCTGAATATCAGACCCCACCGGTTTGCCTATTTTTTCTTCATCGCCAAAAATACCTAAAATATCATCTTGAATTTGAAAAGCTATCCCTACCGGCACCGCAAACTTACTTATCTTATCCAATAATTCGTCACTAGCCCCACCCAAAATAGCTCCCAAATGTAAAGGTCCTTCGATAGTATATTTAGCTGTCTTGTTTTTATACATATCCAATACTTCTTCCTCACTGGCTAATCTTTTGTATTCGATAATCACATCTTGAGCTTCACCAATAGCTACTCGCGCCACAATTTCCTGAAGTCTTTCCAGAGCCCTGATTATTAATTTCGCATCAAATTTTGATTTATAAAGTACTTGATTTCCCAAGGCTCCGATAATATCCCCCACTACAATCCCCATTGAATTTCCAAAATGAGCAGAATCTCTCTTACCTTTAGATATGATTTTTCCTATTTTATTATATTTGCAATGGATAGTCTCTACTCCATGTCTTTTGGCGTCATTATCTATAATGTCATCGTGAATTAGCAAGAAAATATGAATCAATTCAATACTGATAGATGTTTTTATTATTTCCTTTTCATCTTGACCCCCAACTCCCAAATAACTCCAATACATCAAAGCTGGTCTAAGTCTTTTACCCCCAGAAAGAGTTATTTTTTTCACCTGTCGCAGTGCTTCGGTGGTAACAAAATTATTCTCCCTAGAATCTTTAATGACTTGATCAAAAAAAACTTTTAATTCCGGATTAACCTTAGCCTGAAATACGCTCAGCTCTTCTTTAATATTCATAGCAAAACCTTTTTAAATTGATTACTAGCTCCCTATAGCTTACCTCGAAAAATACCAGTTGTAAACCTCGTTCGTAACTGGCACAGCGTTAAACCCATCCTCCTCCTGTCCCTCAACCAAGACCACCATCGCAATTTCTGGGTTTTCATACGGAGCAAAAGACACAAACCAACCATGCGCCTTTTTATCATTTCCAAATTGAGCTGTTCCTGTTTTACCTGCTACTTCCACAGGTAAATCTTTAAGCAATTGAGCAGTCCCCTCAGTGACAGTCATCCTCATACCTTCTCGAACTGTCTTAAGAATACCGGGGTCAATAATATTATTCCTAATTATTTCTGCTTTATTATATACAGTTTTATCTGTCTTTTTAATTTGTGAAACTAAGCGAGGCTTATATAATGTTCCACCGTTAGCTACTGCAGCAATACTGTTTACCACCTGCAAAGGAGTCGCCGTTGTATAACCTTGTCCGATGGAAGTATGGTAAGTATTTCCGATATACCACTTCTCTCCCAACTTCTCCTCTTTCCATTTTTCTGTTGGCAAAAATCCATCCTCTTCTCCGGGAATATCAATCCCAGATGGTTCTCCATAACCAAACATACTGGCATATTCTTTTATCTTATCTACTCCCATTCCGCGAATTGAGCCATATCCCCCGCCCACTGAATAAAAAAATACATCGCTTGAAACAGCTAAGGCTCTTTTTACATCCGTAAACCCATGCGCTTTCCAATCACCAAAAAACCAGCTTCCCACACTAATTCCACCCCGACTTTCTATCTGCGTACTAGGAGTTATCACACCCTCAGTTAGAGCCGCTGAAGCCATCACCGGTTTAAAGGTAGAGCCGGGAGCGTATTCACCTGAAATCGAACGATTAAACATCGGCTTATTTTCATCATTGATTAATTTAGAATATTCATCGTTGGAAATCCCTTTGGCAAATAAATTATTATCAAAACTTGGTACACTTACCATTGCCAAAACTGCTCCATTCCTAGGGTCCAAAGCTACCGCTGCGCCTGCTTTCAGTTCCTCTTTTTCAAGTATGGCAGACAAACTATCAAATATTTTCTTTTGTAATTGACTATCAATGTTAAGAATCAAATCACTGCCTGGCTCGGGATCGATGACCCCTAATTCCCTGACCGTATGACCCATAGAATCCACTTCCACATTTATTCTTCCGGGAATTCCGCGCAAGTCCCTTTCATAATATTTCTCCAGTCCCTTCTTTCCAATTGAATCTGTCATTAAATAATCCGGATTTTCTTCTAATTCCTCCTTTTTTATTTTTCCTTCGTATCCGATTATATTAGAAAAAATCAAACTATCCACATAATCGCGCACGGCGGTCTTCGTAACCTGGACACCTGGCAACTTCTCATAGTTTTCCATTACGGACAAAGCTTCTCTTTGCTGAATATTCTTTAAAATTAAAATAAAACTATCTTCCTTATTTTTATTTTTTAAATTCTCTAGCAATTCATCATATCTAGTCGGAAATATTTTTCTAATTTCTTTAAGAGTTTCATCCGAAAAGTTAAATTCGCCACTAAACCCCCTAGCATCTACGATCAAATCCAAGCTTGGGATATTATAGACTAAAGCATTTCCAGTTCGATCAAATATTTTTCCACGCGGAGCTTTTACGTATGAAACTCTCAATCTGTTTTCCTTGGCAACTGCTCGATAATATTCTCCCTTAGCAATCGCCAGATAGGCCGTACGACAAAAAAATAAGATCAAAACCAAAATAATGCTAAACCAAAAAACATTTAAAAGATTCTTATTAAAAGGCACTTCTATTTTACCTATCTCCGTCCCACTCAACAACACCGAATCAGCAATCTCATCAATTTCCTTGGAGGCTCTTATTTTATATTTCTTGCCAAATCCCATAACGTTAATTACTTAAAATACGCGCTAAAGCGACATTTTTAAACGACTTTCATTGCGAGCGATATATTTCTCTACTCTATTTATCAAATTATAAATAAAATAGAAGCAAATGCCCGCATAAATATTTGTTCCGATAAAATCCTTCCAATTTATAAAATAATTTTTCATATAAGAAACAATCTCTGCAGAAATATCCGCTCCTGAAAATAAAAAATCAAAAAAACTTCCCCAAACATTCCCCATCAAAATAAAAAATATCACCAATAAAAATCCCGAAAATCTCCTTTCAATTATAAATCGTCGCGAAACAAAACTTATCAGATAAGCGAATGAAATAAAAAATAAAATATTAGGACCTATTTTTTGAGCTAAAAATATGTCATTTAAAAATCCCAACAACACAATCCAAATCCATATTTTTTCAAAACCGCTGGCAATCACCCAGCTGATAACGGCCAAGATAGATAGATTGACCAAGCGATTTTCTAAAAAAATTAAATTTAGAAAATTCAATTGAAAAAAAATAATCAAAAAAATAATAGAAATTCTTAATAAAAAATTTTTCATTAGTTATTGACATTCTTAATAACAAACACAAATCTTAGTTTAGAAAAATCAATGGGAGGAGAAATAATTGCTTTTTGGAATAAATCATTTTTAGCTGGATCAACCTCTTTGATTTCACCCACCAATAAACCTCGAGGAATATTTTGACTGATATCAGAAGTTATTACTTTGTCTCCCACCCTTAAACTATCTGTTTGCAACACCAAATCCATCGTCAATCCCAAGCCATAAGCCCCCTTTACCACCCCGATAGCGCCGGTCTCGACAGCCTCCACGTTGATATTCATGGATTTATCGGTAATAAAAATAACTTTAGCGCTTGAAGTAAAGACTTCTTGAATTTTACCTATCAAAACTCCTTCGGACACTATTACTGACATACCCTTTTCCACCCCATGCCTCTGACCTTTATCAATCAAAACCCAACTATTATTGTCATAACTATCCCTGCCGATGATGTGGGCTGACTCAAGATTAAATTTATCTCTAGGTAAAATATTTAATTGATTACGCAAATCGATATTTTCTTTTTCGATATCCGCCATCTTTACATTCTCAACTTTTAATCTTAAGTTTTCTTCAATTAAATTCCTATTTTCTTTTTTTAATTTACCGATGGAGGAAATAGCTTCTCCGAAAGAATCCACTTTATCGGCAGTTGAGGCAAAAGTTTTTTGCACAGGCAAAGTAATACCGATAAAAAAACTCCTCAATCCACTAAAAAAATTATAAGGATTCCACCACATTACCAAAAAAGTAATGATACAAACGATTACTACTTTAAATATTTTTCTTGAAGTAAATTTCCTAGACATATTTTATAAAAAACTTTAACGCAAAGGACTGTCATCATATTGATTGGCTGCCAAAACGTCTTTTAGAGACTCTAAATCCTCCAAAACGATACCCGTTCCTCTTACTACCGCTGTCAGAGGATCTTCCATGGTGCGCACTGATATTCCGGTCTGATTGGCGATTAATTTATCTAAACCTCTGATCAAACTTCCTCCACCAGCCAAAATTATTCCGCGTTGCATAATATCAGAAATTAATTCTGGCGGAGTATCTTCGATGATAGTTTTAATATTGTTGACGATTATTCGGATAGAACGAGAAAGTGCTTCGCGAATCTGTTCATCATTAACTTTTATTTCCTTCGGAAGACCACTGACTAAATCTCTACCTCTTATCGCCATAGTTAATTTCTTTTCTTGAGGATAGGCGCTCCCGATAGAAATCTTAGCGTCTTCAGCAGTTCTCTCTCCGACTAATAAATTAAATTCGTCTCGACAATAACGGATAATATCTTCATTCATTTCATCTCCGGCAATTCGCAAACTTCTTGAAGCTACTACTCCACCCAAAGAAATCACTGCTATTTCAGAAGTTCCTCCTCCGATATCTACAATCATATTTCCTGCAGCAGTCGTTACTGGTAAATGCGCTCCAATAGCTGCTGCCATCGGCTCATCAATAATATATGCTTCTCTAGCTCCAGCACTAATTGCCGCGTCAATTACTGCACGCTTTTCCACTTCCGTTACTTCTGAAGGAATCCCGATCAACACTCGTGGTCGTGGCAAGATTGAAAAAGAATCCTGATGAACTTTATCAATAAAATATCGAAGCATCTGTTCGGTTACTTCAAAATCACTCACTACTCCATCTACCAATGGACGCGTAGCTACGATGTGGCTGGGAGTTTTACCTACCATCTGTTTAGCTTTTTTTCCAATCGCTAAAATTTGTCCTGTTTTTTTATTGACTGCTACTACCGAAGGTTCGTTTATAACGATACCTTTACCGCTAACATAAACCAACGTATTAGCTGTTCCCAAATCAATTCCTATATCCTTGGAAATATTTCCAAAAATTTTTCCAGTTATCTTTCGATAAATATTCCTAATTTTTTTAAACATGAAAACAAATCCCCTAAAAATAACTTATCAGAGGCTTTTAATTTAAAGAATTATTTTTGTTTTTTCTCCATATATAATACCAAAATTAAGCCTTTGTGTCAAAATGAAAAAAAATAATCAAACAGCCACAAACTCTCAAATTTATTTCAATAATCTAATTCCACCAAATTGAAGAATTTTATCCACCTGTCTGCAGAGACAAATAATTAAAAAGTTCTTATTATCAACTCTTTACTTGACTTTTTTCCAATTTAGTGTATAAAATGAATCAGCTCCAAACTCGACAAAAAAAGCAGTTCCTTGATTAATTTCACACAAGGAGAAAAAAGCTATGCTATCAAAAGCAATAACCAAGGCGGATATCAACACAACAGCCAAAGTTATGGTAATCTCGGCTGTTAAAATGATAACTGGGGAGAAAAATTTCGGAAAGATGGATTTGCATGAGCTATCCCAAGAAAAGGATGCCCTAATCAGCATCAGAAACACCCTCTATCAACAACTGACTATTGTTCACAGTCAGTTAAATAAAACTGATTCGCGAATAAACGAAGTGTTGAGAAAAAGAATACAAACGCAGCGGTAAGTGGAACACACTGACCAATGCCCAAGCAGAGAGCCCCCGCTCTCTGTTTTTTATTTGTATCAATTGACTTTTTTCTATCTTAATGCATAAAATTAAGTCAGCAATAAGACTAATAAATTAGTTATTACTCATATCCACCCCATCACAAGGAGAAAAAACCATGCCATTAACGACAACCCGAAGAGATATCGATGCAGCCACTGAAACTATGATAGTCTCAGTTGTAAAGATGGCCGTAGGTCTGAGGGAAAATTTAGAAAACTGGGACGTAAAGGATCTTGCCCTAAGCAGAGAATCTCTGATCAAGGTCAAGACCACGCTAGAGCAGCAGCTCACAATCGTTAACGATCACATCGATAAAACAGATTTGGTCATAACAGACCGAGCAAGAAAAAGGATGTTGGGCGATACTAGTAAATGACATTTCGTTTGCCAGTATCCAGCAGAGAGCCCCCGCTCTCTGTTTTTATTTTTTAAAGATAAAAAATCAATTAAATAAAAACCATTAGCGATACTTGCATTTTCTATCTTATCCGCTTTGCGAGTTTTAAAATTAAATATATATTTAATTCAGAACCCACACTTTATGGATAAAATAAAATAAGTCAGCTCGAAGGGAGCGTTAAGAAACTGACACCCCAACGGTGTCATCCCAGAAAATAGAATTTCTTAACGAGCTCGCGAGTCATAGAAATTCATTTATGTGGGATCTCAAATAGATACTAAAGAAGTACGTGTGGCAGTTTTTTGCCTGCCTGCCGGTAGGTAGGTAAATTCTTTTGCTCGTCCACCTTGGAAGAGCATAAAGGCGAGACAGGCCTCGCTAAAGCTTGTCGAAGCGGGCTGCCAAAAAAGTTAGTGAAAAAATTTCAATGGCAGAGACTTACGCCATGAAAATATTTACTGGTAAACAGGCACACACTACCCAAGGGCAGTATTTTGTCTGGTTAAATAAAAACAAAGTAATCATTAATCATTACTTTGTTACGCAAAAAAAATTATAAAAAAAGATGACCCCGCCTATCTTTTAGTTTAGTGGGGTCATCTATTTTTTAGTTCTTTACTTTCTCTTCTTTGTTGCTTTCTTAACTGTTTTTTTAGCTACTTTTTTAACAGCTTTTTTAACTGTTTTTTTAGCTACTTTTTTAACAGCTTTTTTAACTGTTTTTTTAGCTACTTTTTTAACAGCTTTTTTAACTGTTTTTTTAGCTACTTTTTTAACAGCTTTTTTAACTGCTTTTTTCTTTGTTGCCATATTTTTATTTTAGGCTAGCCAGCGATTTATCACTGGATTACTTTTTATTTTTAACAGAGAAGCTCGACCACTTCTCCCACACTATTTCGTTATATAAATAATTATACAACAATAAAAATTTTGTACAATAGTTTTTTTGAAAAAGTTTTTATTTTTTTCTAAAAATTATTTTAAAATATTTTTATCTACATTTATTATACAACAATAAAAAAATTGTACAATACTTTTTTGCAAATTTTTAAAAATATTTTTTTATTTTTTATTTTTTGTAAATTATTTTTTAACTTTCAAAAAATATTTTTAAATTATTATTTTATGTTTTGTATTTTTTTGAAAATAAAAAACTCTCCGCTTTCGCAGAGAGTTTTTTAAATTGCGCATTTGTTACTTCAATAAAGAATCACTCTGGAATTTAATGCTCCAGTTAGTGAAAAAAAATTAAAAAAGTTCAAAATATTTTTTATTTTTTATTCTCTAAAGAATTTAAATTAAAATTCATTTTTTTACTTCTTAAATCTTGATTAAGCGGGTATGCCACCATAAGAACGCCAATGGTTAAAATAAGTATTGATATTAAGAACACAACCATTCTAAAACTGTTTTCATAAAAAAATCTTCCTACACAATAGCTAAGGAGACTTAAAAACATTCCCAAGGAACCAACTAATATTAGCGATAATGCAACGGCTTGTTCTAAATTATTTATTCCCCTAAGAATTTGAAATTCTACAGATATATAGGTAAACAGTGCAACAAAAATGCCGAGTGTTTCTATGATTTTTAATTGATATGACTTTGCCTCTTCCATTTTATTTCCTAATTCATTTTCAATATTTTTAATTTTTTTATCCAATTCTTTAATCCTACTTTCAAGTGTATTATTTAAATCATTTTTAAGTTTATTTAAGAAATCATCCTGCACTTTTCTTGTCATCCTATTATTATCCTCCACCGCCTTATTTATTTTGTAAGTTTCTTCTCCAAGCTTAATTCTAAATATCTTATCTATCTTTTCACGCATATCAAGCTCCTTCTTAAATTCTTCTGCAATTTTTCCCAAAGAAGAACTCCTCATATCGATACTATCGCTGATACGAGTCGTAAATTTACTTTTATCTAACTTTTCATCCTCTTTTCTCATATTTAAATATTTGGAAAATCATTTATAATCTCTTGCGTCTTTTTAATTGAATAATCAATAACTTCCCTATAATTATTTAAATTTAAATTAGCTGTATCCATTATCTCAGCCACTGTGTTTATATCTGTTTGTATAAATATTTTATTATCAAAATCTGACTTGATTAATATTAAATTATTCATATCAAAATTTCCGGAACCACCTAAACAATTATAATTTAAAATTAACTCTTTGGGATTTTTAAATTTATCATCTTTGATAAAATTATTTCTTAAATACTCAACATTATTTCCATCCCCCGTGTCCAATTCTTTATCAATGACAACAATAAAACCTGTACGGTTTACAATAATACCTCTGCCTATTAAAAAATTAAATACGAGTTCCGAATTATTCTTCTGTGTTTCTAATAGCTGCTCTAGATTATCATTGCTATCAAGTGGGACATTATAAAAAATATCCACCCGAGAAAGTGCAACATTACACTTAAATCGTCCATCTAAGCTAGACAAAGAAAGTCTTGGAAATTCATAGGGGGCATCATTCGGTACTGGCGACAACGATGGTTGTCCATTAAAAACACTATTAACATTATTGTTTATTTCCATTAAAAAATTAGCCTTTTCGACATCATTAATAATATTAAAATTCTTTACAAAAATTGCCGTTTGAATTTGTTTTATTTTATTTTCCATAAATTTTTAAATTTTATTTTATATAAATTATCTCCAGCCTTGCTCAATTACCTTCCAAACAATTTGTTCTTGAGGAATATTTATAATTCCCTGAGGAGTTTGCTGCGCTATGGTTTGCTGGACTCTTTTAAAGTCTAAACTAATTCCAAAATAATCACTAATCTTATCACTTTCGACAAAAGCAATCTTGTATTCTTTTCTATTTTCTGGCTTTCCGTCTATCTCATTTTCTGGGTTCCAAATCTTTCTCGTATTCATTTCTTTTTCATACTCTTCATAAATCTCTGTCATGAGATCCGCTAATTCTTTTTCAGCGTTGATAACTGTTTTAATTCCTAAATCTTCTTTGGCTTCCTTGCGTCCAATATAATATTGATGAGAATAAAGCTTCTCTGTCAAAAACTCTATAACTTTTTCTATTTCATCTTCTTTAATAGGAGCATTGTGGCTCTTTAATAATCTCTTAGCAAGAATTTTAATAAGATTATGAGTTCTATTTACATTCCCCAATGCCAATGGATGAATCGCGGGATTGCTTTCCATAAATTTATTAAAAATTTTGGTCAAGTCCTCATCATTTTTAATCCCAAATTTATTTTTTGCCAAATCAAAATAACTCATTACTTCTTCAACGGAAATTGGAATTCTGCTTTGTGGATTTTGCGGATCAACTGGATTAAAAAAGTTTTGAGTTGAAGGGTCGATTGGTGAAAGCTCACTCATATCACTCATAACAATTTCATCAGCTCCAAGGGAAATCATAGTCGCTGCACTATGCGCTTTATAAGGGATGATGACAGAAAACTTATCGCAATACTCTCGTATCATAGAAACAAGTCTCCAAGGAACCATCGTATCTCCCCCAGCACTATACAAAATTAAATCAATTTTTTCTTGCTTTCCAATCTTTCTTAGGTGCGAGCTTATAATTGGAATAATATCCATCGCCACTCTAGCATTAACTGGACCTTGCCTATCGCTCGTTACATAAGTTATAACTTTTGAACCTCTTAGTTTTTCAATTTTTTTAATTATTTCGTTTCTTTCCATAATGTTTATTTTTTAAAGATATATTTTAAATTATTTGTTTATTGTGGTAATAATACGCCTATTTGCAAGAAAAATCAACGCTTGACAAATTGTTATTTTATTTTGGAATGTTGTTTCCCCACAAAATTACAGGGGGACTAGCAATCCTTGACACTATGATATACTTATACTATCCTACATAATCAAAAGATATGTTAATAGCAGTACCTTATAAACTTTACAATATAGATGGGGGTCATCATGAACGAATTGAAAAAATTAGATAACGTTACGATTGATTGTCCCAGATGCAGAAAATCAGAATATGTCAAAAGAAATCCACTCAAGGAAGTTGTGCGTGCTCAGAAAATAAAATCCCTTGGGCGAATCAAGGAATTTTATTGTTCTGGTTGTGGCTGCGATTTTAATGCACGGAAATCATTATAAAACCATTGTACCATTGCCTTTAATTAAACTCGAAAGGAGGAAATGTATGCCATTTCCCAGCAGAAAGAAAGAGCCTCTGATAATTCTATGTCCCTGTTGCAAATCCAGTTCCGAAGTTGAAACCAATCCAGCGCTCGGAGATAGTAGCTTGGATATTGAGGAAGCATTGCAACTAGATAAATACCGCTGTCGCGATTGTGAGGCAACTTTTCCAAAGTACATCGAAAGACACCCGCAATGTTTGTAATGAGCATTTCAACGAAGTGCCCCCGACGACGACTCCTCCAAAAGTCGTCGTTTTTAATTTTCAGATTCCTGCCCGCTTTGCGAGCTTTAAGATTAAAACATATTATGTATCCCATCCACACTTTACGTATAAAATAAATCAGCTCGAAAAGAGCGTTAAGAAACTTTGTCATGGAGCGAAGCGGAACCCAAAGTTTTAGCGATGAGAGTTAGATTTATTTATTTTAGAAGTACGTGTGGCAGTTTTTTGTAACTTCTTTTGCTGCCAAAAAAGTTAGTGAAAAAATTGTTAATGACAAAGCCTTACGACATAAACCTGCCTACCGGCAGGCAGGCGCACATACCAGCTAAATCTAGTGGTTTTTCTGGTTAACTAAAAAGCGAGAATTTTACTTCTCGCTTTTTATAATTTCTATTTCTTATCTTCCGGTGAAGATTCATCCTTCTTCGGTTCTGTCTCTGCATCTTTTACATTATCCTCGGGCTTAGCCTCGCCCTCAGGTGTAGCGCCAGCTTCAGGATTTGGCTGGGCTGCCTTATAGAGTTCCTCGCCAATCTTCTGCGCTTCAGTAGAAAATTCTTCTGTCGCTTTCTTTATATCTTCTGTAGTTGCATCTTCTTTCTTTAAAACCTCTTTTAAAGCTTCCATTTTTTCAATCACTGGTTTCTTTTTATCCTCAGCGATTTTATCTCCAGAATCTTTTAGCGCTTTTTCTGTGGAATATACTAGACTCTCCGCAATATTTTTTGCTTCTACTTTTTCTTTACGTTTCTTATCTTCCTCAGCATGCGCCTCGGCATCTTGCTTCATTTTTTCAATTTCCTCTTTACTTACTCCACTGGACGCTTCGATACGAATAGATTGTTCCTTACCAGTCGCTTTGTCCTTGGCACTAACATTTAAAATTCCGTTAGCATCAATATCAAAAGTTACTTCTACTTGCGGGATTCCTCGAGGAGCAGGAGCAATACCGTCCAAGATAAATCTACCTAAAGTTTTATTACCCTCAGCCATTTCTCTCTCGCCTTGAAGGACATGGATCTCTACGCTAGGTTGATTATCAGCCGCAGTAGAAAAGATTTGAGATTTTTTGGTCGGCACAGTTGTATTTCTATCAATCAAAGCGGTAGATACTCCACCCATAGTTTCAATACCCAAAGTTAGCGGAGTGACATCTAAAAGCAACACGTCTTTAACATCCCCAGCCAATACTCCTCCTTGAATCGCCGCTCCCATCGCTACCACCTCATCAGGATTTACACTAGAGTTTGGTTTCTTGCCAAAAAATTCCTCTACTTTCTTTTGTACTAACGGCATACGGGTCATTCCTCCTACCATCACTATTTCATTAATATCTTTAGTTTCCAATTTCGCATCGTTTAGAGCTTTTTTGACCGGCTCCATAGTTTTTGTTACGAGATCACCCACTAATTCTTCAAGCTTGGCACGAGTCAATTTCATTACTAAATGTTTTGGACCATTGGCATCCGTAGTGATAAAGGGTTGATTAATTTCTGTTTCTTGAGCAGTAGAAAGTTCAATCTTAGCTTTTTCTGCAGATTCTTTGATTCTTTGCAAAGCCAAATTATCTTTACTTAAATCAATACCCTCTTGTTTTTTAAATTCATCAATAATCCAATTGATAAGCGCTTGATCAAAATCATCCCCTCCCAAGTGAGTATCTCCATTGGTAGAAATAACTTCTACAGTATCATCGCCCACTTCCAAAATACTGATATCAAAAGTTCCTCCGCCCAAATCATACACAGCAATCTTTTCATTCTTCTTTTTATCAAAACCATAAGCCAAAGCAGCAGCAGTTGGTTCATTGATAATTCTCCTTACTTTTAGTCCAGCAATCTCTCCGGCCTCTTTGGTTTCTTTTCTTTGAGAGTCATCGAAATAAGCTGGTACAGTAATCACCGCTTCTTCAATTTTTTCTCCTAGCTTTTCTTCTGCATCCGCTTTTAGTTTTTGTAACACCATAGCTGAAATTTCTCGTGGAGTATATTCTTTGTCCCCCATCTTTACAGTAATAGCGCCATTGGCTGCTTTAGAAATTTTGTATGGCATTAATTTAATATCCTCTTGAACATCTTGGTCGTCAAAATTTCTTCCAATCAACCTCTTGATTGAAAACAAGGTATTTTCGTGATTAGTTACAGCTTGCCTCTTGGCCAAAAGTCCCACCAATCTTTCACCACTCTTGTTAACAGCAATCATTGAAGGAGTGGTTCGATTCCCTTCTTTGTTTTCGATAATTTCCGGTTTACCTCCCTGTACGATAGCCATCGCACTGTTAGTGGTTCCTAGATCAATTCCTAATATTTTACCCATATTTTTTTAGTTTTTAGCTGATTAGCTCTTAGCTGATTAGCTAAATATTCTTTATTAATTATCTTACTTATTATTTAATTAATTACACTTGACAGATTATTTAAAATGATGCATACTTGTTTCTGCTGGCAATTTATCTTGAGGATACATTAAGGTCCCTCCCCCTTAGCCTCAGGAGCCAGTCATCCTTTTTCTCCGTAGTACCCACCTTCTTAGAGCAATCTCTTCGAAGGTGGTTTTTTTATCCAGATTAATTTATACCTTGACTTTTTGAGTTAAATTAGTTAATCTTTAGGCAAGGAGTGGCTGACGGCTCACAATTAAAATCCTCCTTTGGAACAACAACCGACGTCTACGTCAGCCGCTCCCCCCTTTACAACCCCCCTTAGTAAATTCTTTTCTTCCTGATTCAGGAAGATATCAATATCATTTGATACAACAAAGAAAATTTACTACGGGGGCTTTTTTTATTCTACAATTACTCGAGCAGCCCGGATGACCTTGTCGCCAATCTTATAACCTTTTGAAATAACCTTCTTTATCTTATTTTTAAATTTCTTTTTTTCTCCACATTTTTTATCTTGACATTCTTCATCGTGACAACAACCATCCGAAACCGCTTCACAATATTTAGTATCAAAATTATCTCCAACCTTCATATCGATTTCCTCTATTCCATTTTCTACTAAAACATTCTCCAACTGCTTTTGAATATACATTATTCCAGTCACCCAGGGATTATCTTTTTGGTCTTCGGGGATATGAGAGGTGGATGCCTGAAAATTATCAATCACGGGAATTATTTGCATCACGATATTTTCAGTAGCATAACGGATTCTATCTTTTTGACTTTCCGCTTGCATCTTTTTATAATTCTCAAATTCCGCCAAACTCCTTTTCCAACCATCTAGTGCCATTTCCATTTCCAGATATTTCTTGGCCGCTTTTAAAGTTTCCATTTTTTCTTCTTCAAATCCATCACCTGTGTTCAATTTTTCTATTGCCTCATCAAAACTCAACCATTCATAACTATCATGCTCTCTTGGATTCAGTTTTATTTCTCCTCCATTATAGTAAGCCAAAAATCTCAAAGCCTTTAAACTATCTAGTTTTTCATGCCCCTGTGGATATTCGCTTACTCTTATTACTGCCCCAATCTCTACGTTATCTAATCCCAACTCTTCCACCAACTCTCTCTGAAGAGATTCTTTTACTGTTTCTCTCTTTTCAATTCCCCCACCTGGCAAATCATATTTAGAATTGTTAGTTATCTCTTTCTCTGCTCTCTTTAGAAGCAAAACTTTTCCATCCTTATTTACCACCGCAGCCTTAACAGTTAACTGCATAGGCCAACCTTTCTCCATTTTAATTTCTTCTTTTTTATTTTTCATAAATTTAACTTTAAATTTTGAATTTATAATTTTTAACCTGTCAGTCGCGACTGACGGGTTTTAATTTTTAATTACCCCCACTATCAAATCCATGCCACCCACTATAACTATTACGTTAGCCGCACCAAGAATCTTCTTTATATATTCTATTAGTGATTTATTCTTAGCATATTTCATCCGCTTGGGACCGATTAACGCTAGCACTCCTCGCTGTCCATTTTTTAACTTATAAGGTGAAACAATCATCGAACAACTTGAAATTTTGCTAACAGGATTTTCGGCGCCGATAAATATCTTAGTTTCGCCTTCTTTAATTTCCTTCACAATTTTATCAAACATTTCATCAATATAATCCATCGTTTCGGTCAAGCGGCAAATTTCGTCTAATTTTTGAAACTCCGGTTCACTAAGCAGTTCTCTCATTCCAAAATCATCAAATTCATCTTTATCCAAAATTCCACTGATGGCCAAATTACCTGTTAAGCCTGAGAGTAGCTTAGCGCTAGTTCTAGACAATCGCATATTTTTAGCCTTGAGTTTTAATAATTCCTCCTGCAATTTTAGTTGTTCTTTCTTGGTCAGAACTTTATCCTTCATCAACTCCTCGACAAAGTAACGATAACCTTTATCGGTTGGGATTCTGCCTGCGCTGATATGAGGTTGATAAAGATAGCCCATCTCTTCCAACTCCGCCATCTCATTCCGAATAGTCGCACTACTGGCATCAATATTATATTTCTCAACCAAAATTTTTGATCCAATCGGAACCGCTGTCGAAGTATATTCTTCCACAATGCACTCTAATATTTTTTCTTGTCTCCGATTCATATTATTTTATAAACTTTGTAACTTTATAGCTTTAAAAACTTTTCACTTTTTCCATAATTTAATTATAACAAAAAATTAGCACTCGTCAAGTCCGAGTGCTAATGTGGGATTTCCGAAGAACTATGGCAATAAAAATGCGCAGATTCTATTTTTTCTTTATCTTAAATTGCCTCATTATCAACCTATTGCACTATTGTCTTTTTTACGATTTTTACCATATCGGCAAATTTATTCCCCATACTCAGACCTATTGTCCTCCTGGTCATTTCGTAAAAAGAAAAATACATCACCCTTCCCATCTTGAAGTAATTTCCCAGTTTCATCACCCTGTGCGTACCTCTCTCAGGAAAGAATGTACAAAGTAAGAAGCAAAAGTCTGCGCCGCGCTTGATTGTTTCAGGATTATTTTCATCAATTCCATCCAGATAATAATCACTGGCGTAGTAGCTCTCAGGAATGGTTGAAAAATAATTCGAGACAACCTTAGAAACATACAAGGTACAGCGAAAAAGTTCTGGGTCAATTAGCTTCTTTTCCATCAAGAAAGAGCTTATTTCTCCCTGAATAAATTCTTCGGGATTTTTTACTATCTCTATCTTGTTGGATTCTTTTTTTACACTGGCGCTCCTTATGATAGTTTGAAGCAATTGATTAAAATCTTCACTGATACATCCTGCATTAAAATCTTCTTTTTTAGAAAATGGTATCACTTTTCCCATAAAAACCTCCTCCCTTAAAGTTTTCCGGTTAACGCTACCGCTCTCTTACTTTGCATATTAGATTAAAATTTGATAAAAATCAAATAAAAAATGGCAGTCATTTACAACCAGTAAACTGCCATCTTAATGGATTACTATTTAAAAAACTTAGTTATGTAGTAATTTAAATCCAACAATTTCAACATTTAGAACAATTTCAACATTCTTACATCCTCCTTAATGTTTCCATCCCCAAAAGTTCCAAGCCATTTCTTAACGTTATTTGCATCGCTCTTACAAGCGCTAGATTATTTCTAAAGTCCGGATTAGCCGTATCTAAAATTTTTGTCTGGGCATAAAAAGAGCTAAACTCAGAAGACAATTTAAACAAATAACTCGCCAAATGATGAGGAGAGTAATCTACCAATGAATTATTAATTACACTTGGAAATTTCAAAATCATTTTTTCCACCAAGGGGGTTTCTCCTTTTCTCTCCTCTAAAGCCAAACTATCTTCAGTTTCCAATTCTTTAGCATTATTTAAAATGGAATTAGCTCTCACCAAAGCGTATTGTAGATAAGGTCCCGTATCGCCTTCAAAGGCAGTGGCTTTTTCAAAATCAAAAATGATATTTCTTCCGGCGCCGCATTTTAAAATCGAATATTTCAAAGCTCCGATGGCCACTTTTTCAGCAATCTCATTTTTTTCTTCTACTGGAAAATCCTGCCCATCAATCTTATTTAAAATTCTTTCTTTCACTTTTTCAATCAAATCTTGCGCCAAGGGGACATTACCTAAACGAGAAGAAATTTTTTCTCCCGAAAAAGTCAGTCTCCCGTGTTGGATATATTCACTTTTATCAGCCCATTCCTTATTCACTAGCTCTCCAGCTTTTTTAACCAATCGAAAATGTTCTTTTTGTTCAACATCCGTAATGGTGATGGATTTATCAAATTTAAACTTATCAAATTTTATTTTTAAAAGTCCTATGTCTTTAGTTAGATAAGTACCAAATCCTTGTGAGTTAATAAAGACATTATCAAAAAGACCATATTCTGAACCGGGAAAAATTATTGCCCCGTTAGATTCTCTAAATATTTGAGGAGTGTGTTCATTAACTATTTCTTTACCTACCTCCTCTGATTCAGATTCAAAAATTAATCCATCAAAACTAGAACCCAATCGCTGAGTAATTTCCTTAAAATAATCCAATGAAAGCGCTTGGCCTTTTTTATAAATTTCTAATTCTTGAGATTCATCCTTTAAATATAATTTCTTATTAATACTATCAATAGCTGCTTTAACAGTCTCGTTCTCCTTGTATTCCTTGGTACCATAAACATAAGCCTCCCCGATTTTTTGAATGTTCATTTCATCTTCCCAACCCTTTTCTTTTATTGCCCATACTGTCTTGGCGATTCCCGGAGAAATATCCGAAGGAAAAGAAAGGGTAACCACTTGCGCTCCAGATTTTTTAATAACCCTCGCCAGTGATTCGCCAATAGCATTGTTGACCAAATGTCCAACATGGAAGGGTTTAAATAAGTTAGGAGAAGAATGTTCAAAAATATAAGTCTTATCACTTAGCTCATTTGTTTCTCCCCATTTTTCATCCAGCGTTAAGATGTTTTCTATTTCTTTTTTAAAATATTCTTTGGATAAATAAAAATTAATATAGCCAGGAGCTATTACCTCTATTTTTTCTACCTTGGAGATATTTTCCGCCTTTAAAAAATCAACGATTTCACCAGCTACCTCCAATGGATTCATCTTTAATTTTCCAGCTAGACTCATAGCTAAATTAGTTGTCCAATCTCCAAATTTTTCATCTCTAGGATATTCCATTTCAAAATTTAGTTCAGCCATATTTAAGCTTGCCCAATTTTCTTTTTCAGATCCAATTTTCGAAATAGCTTCCAATATTTTACTTTTCAGTAATTCTTTCATAATTTAAATTCTATATTTATGTTCTAAAAATTTTTTTAATAGTCGACTAAAAATTCCTTCTTTTTTCTTTTTCATATAAAAGAAACCTATTCCACTCACCACCGCTGCACCCGCCACATCCACCATCAGATCTGTCATAGTATCCACTAGGCCGCTTTTTTGCATACTAAAACCAAAAAAATAATCCATACCAAATTCAAATATTTCCCAAAGCACTCCAATAAGGACAGCAAAGGATAAAGAAAAAAGAGATGCCAAAATCGGCTTGGTGGACATCTTGCTGGTAAGCAACAATGCATAGGCCAAAATAAAACCCAAAAACCCCAAAATGATGCTATTCCCACTATGCAACAAAATATCCCACCATGGAATTTTTACATAAAAATGACTGTACTCTCCCAAGAAAAAATGTAAGTAAAGTAAAAGAGTCACGGTAAAATCAATTTCAATCGGCAAACGTACTCGATAGTTTCTGCTCACAATAGTGGGCATAAAAGAAAAAAACAAAACCACCAAAGAAACAGAAGTTAAAAAAAGCTCCTGTCGAAAAGCACTAATCAGAACCAACACTCCCATCATTATCTTAAGAATAATCGAGAGCTTATATTGTATTATTTCAAATCTATCCATCATTTTTATTTATTCACATTTCATATAAATTCTACACTAATCAGACGAAAAATCAAACAAAAAAACATGGGAGCGACCACTTGGTGGCCACTCCCATAAAATAACAATCTATTATCTCCAGAAATTTTTCTTGTAGGTTACTATGCCAAACAAAAAATATAATGGAACGTATACAAGATAACTGCTTCCCATAGAAATAAAAATGAAAATGAATATCAACCAACAGGAGTCAAATGGGTGCTTAGTTTTATCGCAAAGAACAAAAATCAGCTGTAGCGGCCACCAAAAAACAATCATCAAAGCAGTGAGAAAAAAACTAGAATCTTCCCTTGAACGATTAACACAAGATTCACCAGTCTGCATAACAATCTCCTTTTTCCCATTAGTTGATTTACGCTATCGCCTCATCCCTTATCATTTTCGATATAATACCACACAAAAATAAAAAAGCAACCCCTAGACATTGATTACTAGCCATTTTCCTAAATAAAACTGTCTTTGCAAGACGGTAATACGTCGTGGCAATCTCCCATAACACATCTTAAAACTTTTAGACTGCCACGCAAATTTTGAATACAAAATTTACTCGCAGAGACGACAAAATAAAATCAGTTTCAAAGAAGGCCAGACAATTGAATATCACTCTTTTCGCAAGGCCTCAGCAGGAGTAAGCGACGAAGCTTTGCAGGCAGGCCTGCCTGCAACGCTGTAGCAAATGCGGGCAGGCCTGTCCGCCTCTAATAAAAATTATAAAAAAGTTTTTATTCTTTACGTAAAGCCTCAGCTGGGGTTAGCCTAGCTGCTTTTTTGGCGGGATAGAAACCAAAAACAATTCCCGTAATCATAGAAAAGCTAACAGCTATCAATACTGATCGGCCAGTGACTCCAAAAATAACGTTGTAACCATACTGGGCTATGGCATAAGTAGCTAATTCTGAAAACAATACCCCCAGAAATATTCCCACAATTCCCCCCAATAGTGTCAAAAATATCGCTTCAAAAATAAATTGCCAAAGCACATCTCTATTTCTAGCTCCAACTGCTTTTCGAAGGCCGATTTCTTGGGTTCTCTCAGTTACTGCCACATACATCACATTCATTATGCCCACTCCGCCCACGATCAAGGAAACAGAAACTAGGGCCAATAGCAAAGCATCAATAATATCAAAGACTTTATCCAAAATTTCTTTAGCTTCAGCTATGGACATTACTGCAAAATCATCATCTATTCCCTCTTTTCTATCTTTTTCATTATCATATTCTATATCATGCTTATCTCGCATAATCGTTCTCATTTCTTCCATAGTCTGATCAATTATTGCCATGTTTTTTATTTTAAAGATAGCAAATTGAACATGCTCAATTCCCATTATCTTTTTTTGCAAAGTCTTAACTGGGATATAAGCAATCTTATTAAAATCAAATCCTCCAGATGAGCTTCTCTCTTTCATAACCCCAATTACCTTATATTTATTTTTTCCAATTTTAATGCTTTGGCCCACCGCCTCCTCATTAGGGAAAAATAACTCTTTAGTTTTGCTTCCCAAAATAGCTACCTGTTTTAAATCACGATCATCCTCCTCGGCAAAAAAGGTTCCCTTTTCCAATTCTGCTCCACTATCTGCCTCCAACATCCCACTAGTCACTCCAAAAATATAGGTTTGTTCATTTTCATCATCCTTACTAACAATCTGCTGACCCAATATCCCCGCATACCAATCTCCCAAATTAGCCAACTTTGCTACTTCCTCTATCTCATCCAATTTTAAAGTAGTAATTTGAGTTCCTCCCGCCATAGCGCCTACGTTTTCTGAAGAAATCTGAGAAGTCTTGGGAACCTTTACCTCTATTTCCACAATATCTGTTCCAAAGCTCTCCACCTGATCAGTGATGAAATTTCTCAAACCGTTGCCCAAAGATAAAATCAAAATCACTGAAGTTACCCCAATCACAATACCTAAAAGCGATAAAGCTGTCCGCACTTTATTGCTGTAAAGATTTCTCAAAGCTAATTTAACTGATGTAAAAAATTTGTTCATTTTTTTAATTCTTCATTTTTAATTCATTTTTCCCACTTTATAAACTTTATAAACCTTACAAACTTTATAAACTACAGAGTTATTCATACCGTAAAGCTTCCATTGGACTAATTTTTGAAGCCTTGCGGGCTGGATAAATTCCAAAAATTATTCCTATCAAAATCGAGACCGAAACAGCAATTACGATTGAGCTTGGGGCAATAATAAATTTCCAATTGTAGCCCATAGCAGTTATTATCAACGAAGCTCCAAAAGAAACAGCTACACCAAAAATTATTCCCACCAGTCCTCCCATAAAAGATATGGTGGCTGATTCAACTAAAAATTGCGTCATCACGTCAATATTTTTAGCCCCCACTGCTTTTCGAAGCCCCACTTCTTTTATCCTCTGACTAACTGCTATCAACATCACATTCATTACACCTACTCCTCCTACAACCAGAGAAATGGTGCCTACTGCCAAGAGAAAATAACGCATAGCATTAGTAACCGTACCCACTATTTCCACTGCCGAGGCCTGATCCATGATTGAAAAATCGTCATCATCAGGATCATCTATGTCATGTTGATTTCGAAGGACGACCGCAGCATCTTCTTCGGCTATGGGAATATTTTCAATCGTATCTATTTTTAGCCTTACATAAGCTAAATGATTTATACCCAAAAGTAATTTCTGGGCTGTAAGAATTGGTACAAAAACAGCTTCATCTTGACTACCGATACCAAAAGCTGATGAAGATCTTTCTTTTAGGACACCTACCACTGTAAATTTATAATCATTTATTTTTATCTTCCTCCCAATCGGATCAATGTCCCCAAAAATATCCTTGGCTGCGGTAACTCCCAATACTGCTACTCTTGATAAATTAGTCTCCTCTTCCTCAATAAAAAATCTTCCTTTACTCATGCCAGTACTTTCTACCTCTGGATATTCTGATGTAATTCCCGTAAAAGACATGCCTAGTTCTGTCCCATCATTTTCTACAGTAGCAGTTCCCATAACATAGGCAGCACCAGCCACAACGCCAGTTACATTTTTTGGCTTTTTAAGTTCTAAAAAATCATCGTATTTTAAAGTAGTGATCACTATCCCCATCGCTGACGCTGGCGGACCCTTTTCATCCGAAGCCCCCGGCAAGACACCAATTAGATTGGAGCCTACTCCGCGAATTTGATCCAGGATCAATTCCTGAGCGCTCTGTCCCACAGCAAAGATGATAATCACAGAAGCCACTCCGATAATAATTCCCAAAATAGTTAAAAAAGAACGGAACTTAGCCGCCATCAAGTTTTTAAAAGAAATTTTTATAGGAATCAGTATGTGCATTTTTTCAATAATAATTTAAAAAATAATTTCCAAGCACCAAGAGACAAGATACAAACAAAATGCAAATATCAAATTTAAAACACAAAAACATTTCGTTTATTTTTCTAATTTGTAATTTTTAATTTGCTTGGAAATTGTTTCTTGTAATTCGTATCTTTCCTGCTTTATTTTAGCAGTTCTCCATCTTGAGCAATTTTTCTATCCTTAACTATTTCGTCAGAAATTATTTTACCATCTTTTACATTTAAAATTCTTTTAGCGTGTTGAGCGGTAAAAGTTTCATGTGTTACTAAAATAATCGTTTTTCCTTCATTGTTTAATTTTTGCAAAATCTGCATGATTTGGGTTCCGCTTTTGGAATCCAAGTTCCCCGTAGGCTCATCGGCAAAAATTATTTCCGGATCAGTCACCAGAGCTCGAGCTATAGCTACACGCTGCTTTTCTCCGCCAGAAAGCTGATTAGATAGATAATTTGTACGATGCTCCATGCCGACTGATTTTAAAGCATCCACAATTTTTTTCTCATTTACCTTATTGCTAATATCTCGGTTATAAAGAAGAGGAAGCTCTACATTTTCATATACGCTCGTTCTAGGTAACAGATTAAAAGTTTGAAACACAAAACCAATCTTGCTATTTCTAGTTTCAGCCAGCATATCATCAGAAAAATCTCCAGTATTCTTACCTTCTAAGAAATACTCTCCACTGCTAGGTTTATCCAATAGTCCCATCATTTGCATCAAAGTTGATTTACCGCTTCCGCTAGGACCCATAATTGAAACAAATTCACCTTTTTCTATATTAAATGAATTTTCGCGCAAAGCCAAAGTCTCCACCTCGCCATTGATGTAAGTCTTGGTTAAATTTTTTACTTGAATTAGTGGAATTGACATATACCAAATTATTAATTAAGAATGAATAATTAAGAATTTAAAAAAATGAATTCAATTAATAATTTTGGTTGCTCATTCCGCTCCCAATTCTTAATTTTTAATTATTAATTGTTAATTAAACCGATTTATTTCCCTTCCTTCGTAAAAGTTATCACTTCTTCTCCACCATTTAAGCCAGAAACAATTTCTGTCAGTCCATCATCCCCCCTTAATCCCGCTTTTACATTAACCTTTCTAGTAGTTTTAACTTCATCCTTTATCTCTAAAACTTCTACATATCGAGCACCATCCTCATTTTTGATAGCCTGATTGGAAACCGCCAAGACATCTTTCTTTTCGGCAGTCAAAATATCAATATCCGCACTCATTCCTGCCTTGATACGATTATCTTGAGTTAAAATCTTAAAAGTCACTTCATAATAAACCACGTCTTGGATAATGGTAGCAGCTGGCTCTATTTCGATAACTTCAAATTCAAACACTTCATCAGAAAGGAAAGCATCAAAAGTAGCCTCTCCCTTTTGACCTACCTTAATCTTATTAATGTCTGATTCTGGGATGTCAGCCTTGATTTCAAAACCTTTTTCTCCTGAAATACTCACGATAGGCATTGTCATCGAAGCCATCTCTCCTTTCTCTAAATATTTTTTAGTTACAAGTCCATCCATCGGAGCATAAACAATATTTTTCTTTAATTGTTTTTGCAATGTCCAAGTAGTAGCCCGTGCGCTTTCTACTGTCAGTTTAGCAGCCTCTCTTTCCTCAGGCTTCAACTCATCCCATTTTCTCCTTTTTAAATCTAACTGCTCTTGTTGAATTTCGAGCGCAATCAAAGCCTCTTTTAACTGAGAACGCACCACTGCATCATTAACTTTGGCAATTTTTTGACCAGCCTTTACTCTATCACCAACTTCTACTAATAATTCATCAACTGTTCCACCTATCTCAGGCGTAATATCTACATTACTGGTATCACTCACCTCTCCAGTCACAGAAACTGTTTGCTTAATATCTGCTTTGGCTGCTTTTTCCGTGGTGTATTCTGGCCCAGTTTCCTTGGGCTTAAAATAATAAAAAACTCCTCCACCCAAAATAGCCAACATTACTATCCATATAATTATTTTTTTCTTCTTTTTCATATTTTATTTTGATTTATGATGTAAGGTTTATAGCTTATGTTTAAAAAATTTACCAATTTTGTATTAAATGATTTTATTTTTTCTTTTTTGTTTTCCATAATTCATAATTCTTGATTCATAATTCATGCTTACAATAAACTAATTTGTGAGCATTTATCGTCCAGCGCTTCATTTACCATCTCATCTGCTACCTTATTTTTCTCACGCGGGACATGAGCAAAAGTCACTTTTTTAAAATCCAACATTAAATTCCAAATTTCAATAAAATATTTCTGAATTCTTTCCTCTTTTAATTTGTATTCATGATTGAGTTGTTTGACCATTAATTCGCTATCAGCGTAGCATTCAATCTTGAATTGTTTGGCTTTAGTTTTTCCCAAAAGTGCTTTAACTTTTTTTAAACCAAAAATCAATGCTTCGTATTCAGCATCATTATTTGTTTTTATTCCAATACACTCTCCGTATTTTTTATCTAAGGTTTCAATCCAAACACCAATTCCGGCTGGTCCAGGATTACCCCTAGAACCACCGTCAGTAAAGATTATAATTTTTTCATCCATCCCGCAGTAGAAATTAGAATGACATCCCAACGTCAAATACAAATTTCTTATTTTTATACTTAATCAATATATTACTATGTCCAATAACTAATTTTCCAATTTCACTACAGGACACGGTATATTAAAATAATAACATAAAAATAAGATAAACTGAATATCTTCCAAATCAATCAACTTGGCCAAGGGCTTTATAAAGCATCCCTGTAAAAAATAAAACCCCCGCACCTATCAAAATCAAAGAAATAGGATAATCTTTGAAAAATTGGATCTTTCCCACTATCAACTCAAAACCATACATAATAGCTGCTGTACTGAAAACTATCAAAAAAGAAAAAAGTAATGGATAACGATGCAAGGCTGGTTGAGCATATTTTCCAGCACCATCATTTAATTCTCTGGCAATTTCCTCCACCTTTAAAATAGGATCAGAAGTATGCATATTTTTATAATTTATAAATAGTTTAAATTAATTTACTTAACAATTTTAACATAATTTATTCAAATAAAAAACCGCCATAATCTAGGCGGTTTTTTTATCTAATCTTTTGAAAACTATTTTACTTGCAATCCAGGTCCCATCGTAGAACAAATCACAATCTTGCTAATCAATTTTCCCTTAACTGCTTCTTGCTTAGCTTTTTCTAAGGATTCTATCAAGGAATCAAAATTTTCTTTTAGCTGAGCTTCACTGAAAGATGCTTTACCAATAACTTGGTGCACATTTCCTGTATTATCATTTTTAAAACTTACTTTTCCTTTTTTTAACATTTCTACAGCCTCCTTGATCTTATCGGTTACTGTATCAGTTTTTGGATTAGGCATAATTCCTTTTGGTCCTAAGATCTTAGCTACTTGAGCTAATTTAGGCATCATTTCTGGAGTAGCCACCAAAACATCAAAATCAATTTTACCTTTTTTGATATCCTCAACCAATTCTTCTCCACCCACAACATCCGCTTTAGCCTCCTTAGCTTCTTTAGCTTTAGTATTGGTGATAACTGCAATTCTTTTAGTTCTCCCTGTTCCATGTGGAAAAACTACTGAACCTCGAAGTTGTTGATCACCTTTTTTAGGATCAATATTGGTTTTTACATGCACTTCTACTGACTCATCAAAGCTAGCTATTTTATTTTCTTTAACAATAGTAATAGCCTCATCTAGAGAATAAATCTTATTCTTCTCTATTTTTTCCATTACGCCTTTGTACTTTTTTCCTCTTCTCATAATTTTTCGTGGTGATGACGAAGTTGTTATTATTCACAATCTCCTCCCACAAATTAAAACTTAATTTAAAATTACTCAACTTTAATCCCCATTGAACGAGCTGTACCTTCGATAATTTTCATCGCGCCCTCTACATCATCAGCATTCAAATCCTCCATTTTCTTTTCGGCAATCTCTTTTACCTGTGCTTTGGTAACCTTGCCCACTTTATCCTTCAAGGGATTACCAGCTCCTTTCTCAACACCTGCCGCTTTCTTTAATAAATCTGAGGCTGGAGAAGTTTTCATAATAAATGAAAAACTTCTATCCTCATTTACTGTAATCTCCACTGGGATAATATCTCCCATTCTTTCTTGGCTTTTATTATTGAATTGAGTACAAAAATCCTGAATATTAACACCATGTTGTCCCAAAGCTGGTCCTACTGGTGGAGCTGGATTTGCTTTTCCAGCTGGTATTTGAAGTTTTATAACTGTTTTTGCCTTTGCCATAATGATATAAATCCCTAATCTACTCAAATCTTTCACTAATTTTCCCTAATCCATTCGTGATTATTTGAGCTAATTAGAGTTGATTCGTGATTTAAATTATTATATTTTCTTAATTTGTAAAAAGTCCAATTCAACTGGAGTCTCTCGACCAAAAATTGAAACAGAGACCTTTACCTTTCCTCTTTCTTCATCAATTTCTTTAACTTTTCCATCATGATCCTTAAATGGTCCGTCAGTAATCTTAACTGATTCACCCTCCTTGATATCTAATTTATATTTTGGCTCAGATACTCCAATTCTCTTTTTAAGAGCTTTTACTTCCTCTGGATCAATAGGAGTCGGAGTTGTCCCTAGCCCGATAAATCCTGTAACATTGGGTGTGTTTCTAACCACATACCAAGAAGCGTCTGTTACAATCATATCTACTAAAACATATCCGGGATAAATTCTCTCTTCTATCGTTACTCTTTTACCGCTTTTAATCTTAATCTTTTTTTCCTTTGGAACAATTACATCAAAAATTAAATCCTGCATATCCATAGATTCAATTCTTTGCTTTAGGTTATACGCCACATTATCTTCATAACCGGAATAAGTGTGTAGCACATACCAAGCGCGACCATGATGTTGACTTTGCTTTGCCATTTGATTAGGTAGTTAGCTATTAGCTTCTTAGCTATTAGTTATACTTAAATTTATTAGTAATTAGCCTCTTAGCTTTATCAGTATTTAACTTTTTAGCGCTAGTATAAAAAAATTTATTTCTAACTAGCTACAAGCTAATCCCTACAAGCTATTTGATTATAAAATTTTTCAAAATTCCGCCAAATAGGTAGTCCAAACTTCCCAAAAACAAAGAAATTACCAAACTTACCCCGATTATTATCAAGGTATAATTTAGTGTTTGCTTTTTAGTGGGCCAATTAACTTTCATCAATTCTGCCTTCGCCTCAATGATAAAATCAAAAATTTTTTTCATTTGATTCTTTTAATTTTTATGGCTTATATTTAGCCTTTTTTAAAAAGCCTTTCGGGGCTTTTATGTCATAAATATATAGTATATTGCGGGATTTGTCAAATTCTTTCAAATTATTATCTTGCTATATCGTTAAATTGCTAAAAACAAGAAAAAGGGTCATCAGCAAACAGTCGTTGGCAATCAAAAATAAAATTATGTAACGATTATTCCTTCCCTATCAATTCCAAAACTTTTGGTATCTTTTTAAAATCCCTAATCAAAGTTTCGCGCATTCCCCCATTATAAAGAGCAGCCGCTGGATGATACAACGTAAAAAATACCCGCTTTCCGAGCCCGGGGAAATCCTTTCTGAGAGCCTTACCGTGAGCCTCGGATATCTTCAATTCAGGCAAAAATAAATTCATAGAATGCCTCCCTAGAGTAACTATAATCTTAGGATCAATGACAGCAATTTGTTTTTCGAGCCACTTGAAGCAGATATCTTTTTCATCTTGAGAAGGGTCGCGATTGGCTGGCGGACGACATTTGACTGTGTTAGCAATATAAACATCTTCTCTTTTTAATTTTATGATCCCCAACATTTCATCTAAAAATTTTCCCGCTGCTCCCACAAAAGGCACCCCCAGCTCATCCTCTTTTTTTCCGGGAGCCTCACCGATAAACAAAATTTGGGCGTTAGCGCTGCCCGCCCCCGGTACTACTTGTTTGCAACCACTACGAAGAGCGCACTTTGAACAAGCTAACATTTCTTTGTTTAATTTTTCCAGTTCTTTTTGTTTATCCATAAAAAATAGTAATTAAGTCATTTCAAATCATGAACCCTTATTAGCTCAAACTTATCATCCTCAGTGTTCCACGTGGCAAAAGTCGGCAAATAATGCTCCCCTGCCACATTTCCAGGATTAAGTAATGTGCAATTAAATACATATTGCTTCCGCCTGGCTTCTATGATTTCAGTCCAAGGCTTGTGCGTATGTCCATAAAAAACAAAATCATATTTACCACTCTCTGCTAAACGCTTAGCCTTGTCAGGGAAGTGAACAAAAGCTACCTGTTTTCCCTCAACCTCTATCTCTCCAAAGTTTCTAAATAAATTTACATTTTTATACACATCCACATATTGGAATTCTCGCAGCTGCTCATTATCCATATTGCCAAAAGTATAAAAAATCTCTCCACCCCCTGGCGGATTAAAATTATCCGCCATAAAATCTAAGGTTTCATCTGAAGCCAAATCCCCACAGCAAATAATTTTTTTTATTTTTTTATTTTCACAATAATCTAAAACTTTTTTCAAGTTTGTCTCATTATTATGAATATCTGAAATAATAGCTACTTTCATAAATTCATATTAGCACTTTAACATTTTAACATTAAAGCATTAAAACAATTGAACAACTTCAACAATTAGAACATCTACCACATTATTCCTCTCTCATATTTTTTAATAATTCAATATCCTCCATCACGGCGTCATGCTCGGTTTCCAAAATCATATCAATTTCATTTTCTTTGGCAAATTTAACGATATTTTCAAAAGCCTTTTTGCCTATCAAACCCTTGCCAATATGCGCATGCCTATCTCTTTTTGAGTCACATTCCGTAAGACTATCATTAGCGTGAATTAACTTTATATTTTTTAAACCGATTTCTTTATCTATTCTTTTAATGGTTGTGTTAAAATCCCGCCAATCATAGCCTGAAGCAAAACTATGCTGGGTATCTAAACATATTCCTGCAATAGCTGAGCTTTTAACTTTTTTAATTATATAAGCTAATTCGCTCAAATCATCACCGATTATCGCTCCGGCTCCTGCACTATTTTCCAAAAGTAATTTTGCGCTACCTTTATAATTTTCCAGGGTCTTAATCAACATCTCAATAGTTTTTTCTCGTCCGACTTCCTCGCCCAAATCCTTGGCAGAGCCGAGATGAGTCATTACATATTTAGCTCCAAGCAGACTAGCCCTTTCTAACTCTTCTTTAATAGCGTTAACTGAACCATAACGAATCCTATTATTAGCTGAAGCAAAATTAATATAATAAGGAGAATGAATGTAAGTAGCTTGTAGCTTATAGGTTTTAGCTTGTAGTTTAAATTGCTGAATAATTTCTGGAGTAAGCTCAGGGGTTTTTCCTCCTTGCGGAGAGCGCGAAAAAATCTGCATCACTTCACAACCCAAAGCCTGCGCCCGCTCAGGCGCATTAAAAACTCCCCCCGCTATTGATACATGACAACCTATTTTCATAGAGTTTATATTAGCTCCGCCAGCTGGCGGATTAACCTATCAACATTTTAGCATAAAATCAAAGAAGATTTAAGATGCAATATTTATGATTCAATGGATAATTCAA
>JAVEXR010000052.1:0-6809 GCA_034003925.1 Candidatus Moraniibacteriota bacterium | reverse complement strand
ATTTTGATCCAATCACTGGATGAATCTTTTTTATAACCTTCGGAAAGAAAATAACGTCCTTCAATTTCATCATCAGAATCAATACCATTTGCTCCGGTATTTTTAGAATCGGCATAGATTTGAATTGAATCCGTCCTCTTGGGATTGTAATTACTCAGTTCAACCCTTTTACCAATAAAATTAGGCAGACCGGGAGTGGCTGAGTCGGTGGGGATGGTTTCAAAACCAGGACCGCTGGATCCAATTTGGATAGTCGCGACACTTCCGCACTCTACAGCTAATGCGCTTGGGATATTCATAATCCAGGCGATTAGTGTCAGAAAAAAAATTATTCTACTTTTCATTCTTTCCTCCTCTTTACTGTTGAATTTTTATTGAGTACATTCTTGGGGCAAACTTCCACTTCCCAAAAGAACACTTTGAAATGTTGGGTTTCGGATATATTCCTCATAACAGATGGAATTGCTTCCTACTGATTGAATAACTCGACCGTAACGAACTCGTGCCCATTCGTCAGCATTAATACAGGTTTTGGTGGCTGGGTACCAGCCAGTTTCTCCGACTATACGAAGAGTTGATTGGAAGCGGATAAAAGTTTCCACGTTTGAAACACTGATTGTTTTATATCCATATTCATGAGGTATTATATTATACTCAGATATAGTAACATCTGAACCCGATACTGATTCTACATAGGCTACGTGACCGCTAAACCAAGCCACGTCACCAGGTCGAGGAGTGCTCGTTGTAGTGATGTCTATTGACTGAGCTGCAGTTCTCCAATTACTGGCATAACCCCAATGAGCGCCTCCATAGCTATTGCTAAAAGCTATACCAGCCTCATTTAATTTATGTGCAACGTATGATGTACATTCGCACTTATAGAAGCTCCACTTATCGACAACCATATTTCCCCCAGAGGGAGATGGGCAGCTGTCTTTGTAAAGATAGGTATCTGCAGCTAAGGAATATCTTGAAACAATCATCAGTAAAAAAACAGCCACAATAATCTTTCTCATTTTTACTCCTCCCGTTCAGTTTTCAAGGTTCTAAAATTATGATTATTTCCTATAAATAATCATATTTTGATATATGTTAAAAACACATATCATAAATGATCACTTAATAGAATATGTTAGGCTTTTGAAATATGGGAGATACTCATCATATGAAAAGTCAGCTTCATTGCCACCATAATCTCTTTCACTCCTAAATGTTGAGCGTATTAATATTTTATGTCTAGAAATAACATAACTATTCTGCGTATATTCATCCTTATCTTCGACAACATAATAAGCATCCAAATTATTTATTTTTAATTCTTTTGTTTCTCCCTTATAGTCTTTTATGGCATCTGGATTTTCATATTTAGTCTGGTACCATTTTTTGGGGTCACTAGCTATTTCAGACACTATAACATAAAAAATCAAATTTTTATTATCTTCATCTATTTTTTTAGGACGTAGTTCTAATAATCTATCAGCTAGATACGTAGTTGGATTACGATTTTCTTCAACAATCCAATCTGCAGGATATTTAAATTCGAATCCAAATTCCTCATTTCGATAAGTATGCCAATTATTGGTATCAATTTTTTCTATATCGGCCTCTTGTTGCCCTTGATTATCTTCTTGAGCGACTACTTCTTCTTGTAAAATTTCTTTATTACTATTTTCTACTTTTTTATTTTTCACAAACCAAAAGCCACCCGCAAAAATAACAAGAACTAAAACTGAAATAATTGTAATTATTTTCTTATTCATAATTTTATCAACAGCTTACTTCTAAAAACTAATTTTAGACTAGCACTTAAAAATAGCACCGTCAATAAAATTCCCCTTTCTCGTGACTTTCTCCCAAATTCAGATTAAAACCATCGCTTTCTTTTTTCCAATTCTTATCCATTCGCTGTGAGGATCTTCCTTGTATCCCTTGGAAAGATAAAAACGGCTTTCGTTGTGCATAATACTAAATATTTCCTTGACAATAATTTTAGGATTTGATATTATAACCCATACCCAGGGTCCGGGTTAATAATAAATAACAATTACTAAAAATATGACCAGTCAAAAAGAAAAAGCTCTTACTAATTTCAAAAAGACTTACGGCCTGATGGCTCGCATCATTAAAATGGTAGAAGAAGACAATTACTGCATCGATATCATGCATCAAAATTTGGCCGCGGTGGGACTCTTAAGGTCAGCTCATCAAATGCTGATGGAGAACCATCTCAATACCTGCTTCAAATCCGCCATGAATAGCAAAAACGAAAAAAAGAAACAAGAAATGACTCAAGAAATTTTAAAACTCACCAAACTATTTAACAAATAAATTATTCGTATGGATAAAAATATAAAAAAACATAAATACCATGTCTCAGGAATGCACTGCGCTTCGTGTGAATTAATAATTGAAAAAAAATTATTGGAATTAAACTCTGTAAAATCTGTGAAATCCTCCACCTCCAAAGAAGAAGTTTCCATTGAATATGAAGGCGCAAAAATTGATACGCAGAAATTAGATACACTTTTTAAAAAAGAGGGTTATGTTTTTTCTGATTCTTCCCCAAACTCAAACCTATCAATCCAAAAACAACCCCATATTTTAAAGCCCAAGGAATCGTTTATAATCTTAGCTATAGGATTACTAATCATCTTGGGCTTTTTAGGATTAAATAGTACTGGGCTGTCGGGACTAATTAACGTAAGTGCTAAATCATCCTTGCCAACATTTTTTATTTTTGGCCTTATTGCAGGAGTCTCCAGCTGCGCCGCTTTAGTAGGCGGAATAATCCTCTCCATGTCTCAACAATGGAATCAATTGCACCGCACCACCGATTCTACTTGGGGAAAAATTCAGCCTCATCTAATTTTTAATATCGGACGCCTCAGTTCTTATGGATTTTTTGGGGCATTATTGGGAGCTCTCGGTAGTCAATTAGATTTTTCTTTAAAACTGGGTCCAATTTTTGTCATCATTGTTTCAATATTGATGATATTTCTAGCTTTACAAATGCTCGGTATTAAAGCCTTTAAAAAATTTCAAGTCACTCTACCAAAATTTATCACTCGGTATATAGCCGATGAATCGAATTTTAAAGGATATCATATGCCTTTCTTGATGGGTGCTTTGACCTTTTTCTTACCCTGCGGATTTACAATAACCGCTCAGGGATTAGCCTTAATATCAGGTAGCGCACTACAAGGCGGACTGATTATGTTTGTCTTTGCCCTAGGAACCTTGCCAATGCTTTTGGGAATCGGCCTATCTAGTGTTAAATTTTGCCAAAAAAGTCATCTCTCAGAAAGATTTTTAAAAGTAGCCGGAATTTTAGTTTTGTTTTTTGCACTATTTAATATTAATTCACAATTAAATGTTTTGGGATTTGCTAGTTTAAGCAATTTAGGAAATGAAAAAAATCAATCTGTTTCTGGTACGCCTACTCCTGCCCCCTCTACTTCTAAAAATACTCCCACACAAATTGAACCCAGAGTAGCCGATAAAGACCTTCCACCCATAGTAAATGGTAGGCAAGTTATAAAGATGGAAGCTTCAAGCTCAGGATACTCCCCCAATAAATTCAAAGTTCGAGCCGATGTTCCTGTGAGATGGGAAATCACTGATACTGGAACCAGTGGTTGTACCAATGCTATTATTGCCAAAAGTTTATTTGAAGGAGAGATCAGTCTCACTCCCGGCCAAACCAGCGTTCAGGAGTTCACTCCTAAAAAAGCAGGCAAATATAAATTTAGTTGCTGGATGGGAATGGTTACAGGCACTATTGAAGTAGTTAATTAAATACTTAAAGGGGCTAAGTCTCCAAATGGGGACTAACTCCATAAAACATATGGGTAACAAAAAAACAGTTTTAAAAATATCTGGTATGCACTGCGCCTCTTGCGCAGCCAATATCGAAAATACTCTTAAAAAAGAAACTGGTGTCAACTCAGCTAATGTTAATTTTGCTTCTGAAAAACTCTACGTGGAATTCAATGCTGATCAAGCAAGCATTGATAAAATAAAAAAGGCTATCGAAAAATCAGGCTACAGTGGGACTGAAGAAAATCCTGATGAAAAAATGTCTAGCCACGATCATCATAACCACATAAAAACCACTCCGGATGAAGCTGCTCAACTAAAAAAACGCTTCATCTATGCTCTAATTTTTAGTTTACCAATTATCTACATAGCCTCAAGCGAAATGCTGGGCCTACCCACCCCAAAAATATCCGCAAATTATGAAATAGTTATTCAACTTATTTTAGCTACTTTGGTGATTACTGTCAGTTTTGACATTTGGAAAAATGGATTCAAGAGACTATGGCATCTCTCTCCAGATATGGACTCCCTTATATTTATTGGCACGAGTGTGGCTTATATATATAGTTTATTTATTTCAATATTGATGTTTTTAAAAATAGAAACTCAAGCTCATCTTTACTATGAAAGTGTGGCTATGATACTTGTCTTTATTTCTTTGGGAAAATATCTGGAAGCTGTCACTAAAGGAAAAACCAGTGAAGCTATTAAAAAATTAATCGGCCTCCAACCCAAAGAAGCTACCGTTATTAGAAACAATGTTGAAATAAAAATTCCTATTTCTCAGGTGATAGTCGGAGATATTATCCTAGTAAAACCTGGACAAAAAATTCCAGTAGATGGAATTGTTATTGAAGGTTATAGTGGCGTAGATGAAAAAACAATTACTGGAGAGAGTATCCCTGTAGAAAAAAAAGAAGGTGATGAAATAATTGGCGCTACGGTTAACAAAACGGGAGTCTTGAAATTTAGGGCCACTCGAGTGGGGGCTAACACTATGCTCTCTCAAATTATAAAAATAGTCGATGAAGCTATGGGCTCTAAAGCTCCGATTCAATTTTTGGCTGACAAAGTTTCTTTCTATTTCGTTCCGGCTGTAATCGGCATCGCTATTTTAGCTTTTGTTATTTGGTTACTATTTGGTTCGTCGCTACCTTTTGCACTAACTATCATGGTGACTATTTTAATTATTGCTTGTCCTTGCGCCCTAGGACTTGCTACCCCCACAGCAGTCATGATGGGCACAGGAATAGCCGCCAAAAATGGAATTTTGATTAAAAGCGGCAAAGCTCTGGAAATCGCCAGAAAAATAAACGTTGTTGTTTTTGACAAAACAGGCACTATAACTCAAGGTGAACCCAGTGTCACTGATATTATTACGATCAAAAATAATATCCCCAACAAAATGATTTTACAGATTGCCGCCTCTGTGGAAAAAAATTCCGAGCATCCTCTGGCTCAAGCTATTGTCAACAAAGCTCAAGAAAAAGAAACCACATTATTAGAAGCAAAAAACTTCGAAGCTTTGCCAGGTTACGGAGTGACTGTTGAATTAGAAGATAGAAAAATATTTTTTGGCACGCGAAAACTAATGAAAGAAAATGGGATTGATGTTAATTCAATAGAAGAACAAGTGATTGCACTAGAAAATCAAGGAAAGACTGCAATGCTCCTAGCTCAAAATAAAGAAATCATCGGAATCATTGCCGTAGCCGATACACTAAAAAAACACTCAAAAGAAGCAATTACAATCCTTCACAAAATGAATAAAAAAGTAGCCATTCTTACTGGAGACAATAAGCGTGTCGGACAAGCTATTGCTGACCAAGTTGGGGCTGATTATGTTTTAGCTGAGGTATTACCTCAAGAAAAATCTGCCGAAATAAAAAAATTGCAAGACCAAGGAAATGTCGTGGCTATGGTGGGAGATGGAATTAATGATGCCCCCGCTCTGGCTCAAGCTGATTTAGGTATCGCGCTGGGCTCTGGAACAGATGTGGCTATGGAAACTGGGGAAATTGTTTTAATCAAAGATGATTTGCGCGATGTAGTGACAGCTATCGATTTAAGTAATTACACCTTAACTAAAATTAAACAAAATCTTTTCTGGGCTTTCTTTTATAATATTGTCGGCATCCCTATTGCCGCTGGTATCTTATATCCATTTACAGGCTGGCTCCTCAGTCCCCCTATCGCCGCCATGGCGATGGCCTTTTCTTCGGTCAGTGTCATCCTTAATGCCCTCTCGATGAAACGATACAAAAAAAGAACTTTCTAAAAGTTCTTTTTTGAAATCAAGTGCATAATAAACATATCGTATTCAATTCCACACTTTATGACTAAAATAAAATAAATCAGCCCTAAGGGAGCGCTAAGAAACTTTGTTGCGTAAGCGAAGCGGGCTGTCAAAAAGTTAGTTAAAAAACAATAAAGTCTTATAGTTTTCAAGCCTACTTACATCTAAGGACATAAAACTGAAAATAGGACTATTTTAAAACATCAAAAAAAGATATTGCATCACACACATTGACTAAAGTTTTTCTTCAGTATAGTATAGATTATAGTTGAAAAACGGAGCATGGTGTTAATGGCTAGCACGCGCGGTTTGGGACCGCGTAGTTTGGGTTCGAGTCCCAATGCTCCGACAAAAGTTAAACTCACTAGAAAATCCACCTCGGGTGGATTTTTTAGTTTCAGAAATTATTTAAAAACAGAATTAACTGTCTTATTAAAAAACGCCAGAAAACACAATGTGCTTCTGGCGTTCCCGGGACTAGCTTTCGTTTTCAATACGAAATAAGACCAGACATTCCGTCCCCGTTTCTGGTCAACCTAACTAGCCCCAAAGAAATTACTCAATGAGCTTGTAATAAAGAGGCACCAGCAAGCCTCTTGGACTCTTAAATCATAGAATGGTTTTTCCTATCTGATTTTTCACTTTTCAGGATTTTAATACTCCAACGGATCACTGATCCTAAGCTTTAAATCTG
>JAVEXR010000051.1:0-6851 GCA_034003925.1 Candidatus Moraniibacteriota bacterium | reverse complement strand
AAGTGCATGAGCCAATACCTCCCACTCTCATATACAGGGGTGTCGTCATTCTCTGTCCCCTCCTTGATCCACCTGACCTCGCAAAGTGTTCTCATCGTCTGCATATTTGAAGTAATATCCTTTCCTTGATAATTTCTTATTTGTTAAAAGCCTCGTCACACTTGTTTCAAATAATTTATATTTCTGTGATGCTTCCAATACTGAGGAACATTCGTCAATCTTTTCCTTGTGTCTGTTTAAAACAACCACCCGCTTCTGACAGTTGTTATTCATCCCCTGAAGATGCCTCTGTTCTTCCATCCCTGCTACAAAAAGAGCATTAAGAAAATACCTCACATGTCCTGCATCATCCTCATGTACCCATCCTCCCATCTTTAAATCACGGAGAACCTTATTTATGGCTCTATCCCTGTCCACCGAAATCCCAACTTATCTTGTTAAACTCCTTTTCAATAACATCCTCAGAAGGCTTCTCCTTTATCCGGTTGCTGAACGTCCGGTTCTTTGCTCCCTTCCTTTCAGAGTATGAACATGTCCCCAACTTGCCAAAGTCAATGATGTCAGCACCACCCTTGACCATCTCATTGATGAGGTTGTTGCGGACGAGCTGTCTCTCTGCATCAATTCTGTTCCCCACGCCCAACAACATCTTATCCTTCAGGCAAAGGTCATAGGTGTCAATGGTGCCTTCCACACACTCCCTCTCCTTCAGAAATCTCTCTGACATAAATTGTTCGTATGCCGGACTTCCGTCTGGTTCGGGTTCAAGGTGCTGTATGATGCCCTCGTACTTCTCTGCCTCCAATAGATTGCCCTGTGCCTCTGCCTCCTTCATCTTGGCGAAGGCATCCTTGGCGGGGGCGACCCGATTGTACCAAAATGCTTTCGATATCTCGATGATCTTCTCACACAGGTCATCATCCCTCTGTACCTTCTCCACGATGAACTCATTGCCGTCTTTAAGGATCGCAATTTCCGCATAGTCGGTCTCAAGGATTATCATGTAAACATGCACCTGTATCAAAAAGCTGATCGGGAGTCCGTCTTGCCATATCTGCGCTGACCAATAGCTCAATGTCTTAATCTCCAACACCGCCTCCGTCTTTAAGGGTTCTCCGGTGATGAGGTTGATGCCACCTTTGATATTCTGTACCCGGTCAAAAGACCCGAACATCCACGGATAGGAAGGGTTGACGACAAAGCCATTGACGTTCCTGCATTGACGGATGACCTTCCCATTCTTGAAGTTCTCTATCCACCCTTCGGGGGTGCCGTCATAGTAAGCCCATAGCTCCGCAATCTTGTCCTCCATAAACCTTCCGAAGAACATCTTGGAGTTGTCTATGTTCCTGTGTGCTATCGTTCCTGTCTTCTCATGGAAAGTACGCATGACAGTCTGATATTTATCAAGTCCTAAGACACAGGCCATTTCCGATCCACCTATACCACCCATGCGGTATTTAAACCAATCCTCTGAGTGCTGAGGGATTCTTGTTATTATAAGGTCACTTCTCATGTCAAATTAAGTGCTTTTGGTTGGGGTAAATCAAGATTCAACGGCCTCAACTCCTGGTACATCTCGGAAAAGATGTCGTTTAGGAAGTCAGCCTGCTCACTCATCATCTCAGTCTCTTGGTGTCCCTCGTTGCTCACATCGGAATACCACTTGCCGTACCACTTAGATAACTTATTGACCATGCCCTCATGCTGGGTGCATAGCCTCACCCCCTCATCATAGAAGGTCTGGTAGAACTGCATCCATTGTTTGTATGATGCGTACCGGGCTTCCCCTGCCTTCTTCTGTTCTTCACTTCCCCATTTGTAGTTGGGGTCGTTCATTATCACTCCCGCTTCTTCGACTTTTTTTATCTGCGGTTCTAAAATCTTTGTCCGAAACACCTCCAAGTGATTCGCATAAGCAAAATCATTCACGTTACTCATAGTTTTATGGTTCTATATGTTCAATTACTCCGTTTTCGTCAGGTTCTCCCCACTTGCGATGCTTGTTGATGTTGAGTTTAATGTGGGTGCAGTTTATCAAACTCTCAGCATCCATACCGTAATGGCTTGCGGCATCAAGCAAGAGCATAAAACAATCAGCAAATTCAAATTTGCCTTTAATTGTAATGTCGTCAACCCCATTAACAGCCTCAATAACCTCTGGTACTTCTTTGATGAGATGATTCAGAACAGGAACAACCCTTTGATTCTCACCAAAGGTGGCATCACTCCACTCCCGTATATCATCCATGAGTTTCTGCAGTTCTTTCATTCCATGTATTTTATGTGATATTCGTTGACAAAAAAATAATCCACCCCGTCAATGACGATAACACTCCCCTTCTTACGGGGGAACAGAACCCGCATGCCCTGTCTCACTTCCTTACATGCGGGTCCAATATCAACCACTGTTCCCCATTCCGAAAGCATCTCTTTACTGCTCCGGGGTATCAATATCTGCCCCGTGCTCGATCTCTCAGGAATCCTGTCCGGCTTTATCAATATGGCGTTACCTTGTATCTTCATAATTGTATATTAAAATGGTAATTTACTATCTACCTTTCCGTTGAAAACCTCATCCTCGTCATCATCCTTGGCTGCCGGATTCAACTTGCCCACCATCGCTGGCGGTGGTGTCTTTACTTCATCAAGCACCCTGAACCTGCCTCCATTGTAAGTCTCCAACTTCATCTTAACCTTTCCCATCTTGCCGTTCTCCTCAAACCTGACCTTCTCAACATGCAGTATGGTGGGTGCATTTATGTCTATCATCACCTTATCATCTTCGGTGGCATCATCCGGTATCTCGCTATGTGGTCTGCGCTTGTAAATAAACCGATGCAGGATAACACCAAGGTCTGCCTTCTCCTTCCATGCAGAACTGCCCTTTATGTCATAAAGACACGGCATCCGGTAGTTGATGCCCACCTTCTCTATCTTGGTGGGGTGTGCTATCAGTATGCAGTGCAGGTCGTACACGTCAAGAAAATTGATGAGAGCATCAAGTTGTTTACTGATAAAAGTCGTTTCCGTGATACTCTTTGGTTGCTCATGCTCAATCTTATTCCATGCGTCAATGACAAAGCCAAAGATGTTCTCTGTCCGTTTAAGGTATATAAGGTACTGCATAAGCGACTCCATAGTGTTGACCTTATCCGAATCCACCCTGCCACTCCACGTCTCAAAATTCAGCTTATTGGGGGCTATGAAGAAGAAATACTTCTGTATCTGCCTCATCGTCTTTGAACGAAGCTCCTCTGACATGGAGTTATTGTACCCTCTCTTAAATGACTTCCCTGACCACACCTCAGCAAGTTTGGCTTGTTCACGTGATACCGGACGGTTTTCTGGGGTGAACATAGCCCACTTTAGATTCTCATTCATGTTATGTCTAACGAACTCCGACAGATACCACCTCACAACAACGGACTTGCCTACACTTGGTAGCCCCGTCCACACCGACAACTGCTTTCTCTTTAGCGTGAACAGGTCATCTATCTGCGGTATGCCTGTGCCATAGCCCGGAACAAAGCCATTGCTCGCTATCATCTCCAACTCATCCCTGACATCCTGTGGTCTGATAATACCCTTGACCGGGAATGATGATATGTTTTGATAGCAGGTGTCAACACCCTCCTGCCCCAAAGCCTTCAGCCCCTTCTTTGCATCACCAACCCATACCTCATTGATGTCCTTGTAACCGACAGGATAGTTTATGTACTTGCACTTCTCCCGTCCAAACATCACTGCAAGGTGGTTGCGCAACATCTTCCCTGGTGCATCGTTGTCGGTGGAGAAGATTATCATGTCCACGTCTGCCATCACACTCTTGAAGTATGGATCTTTCATGTAGGCAAACTTGTCCTTGAAATCTTTTGCATCGGGACTCGGTGCTCCCTGTGGCTCTGATATGACGTTCTTATACCCTGCCGACAGCCACGTGAGACGATCTATCTCTCCTTCCGTCCATATAACGACTTTTGGTTTGTCCTCTTCAAACTGAAATGACTGTAATCCCCATGGTATGATGTTAGTACCATGATCTTTCGACATCTGCCACCATTTAGGTCCTTCACTCCCTTCCTGCCACCTTATATTCAGATATTTGACGTTGACAAGGGTGAGGTTTATGTAGGTGGGGAAGCCAAGCACAGGTCTTTTATCCCGTCCAAACGGGTATTCAAATATCTTCTCTTTGACACAGATGCGGTAGTCAATGCCCCTGCGCTTCCAATACTCCATGACCTCCTGAGAATATATCTCCGGTAACTGCTTCGGCATCCTCGAGTTCTCCTGAACCTTCTTATACTTGTCCAAGATATCAAGATTGCCCGACCATCCACAATTCCAACACTTGTACCAACGATTATCCGGTTCATTATTAACCGTCAGACAGGGATCTGTCTTTTTCTTTCTCAGATGGCTACATTGAGGGCAGATGGTACTATACCGCACCTTGCCGGGACGTTCCTCTATGCCGAGTTCTGCAAATGTCACTGATTATCCTCTTAGATACTTTTCTGACTTCTCATTGCGGATGATAAATTTCGGTCCATCCATCTTCGCTGACTTAAATGGATAGGTGTAGTCGAGTTCTGTGCCGAGAGCACCCGTCTCCTTATCCACAACCGATGGTCTCGTCTTATTCAGGATGCTTGACACTGCAAGGTCGGACAGCTCCGCAAATTGACCTATGGTGAAGATGTTGTAACGCATCATGCTTTTCACCCTCTGTGGGGTTATACCCGTGCGTGTGGCAATAGATTCAATCAACTCAGGGTCGGTCTTTACATACTTGCACTCAATCCCCGTTATCAAACCAAATTTCTCTTCCATATATTCTTATGTGATGGTTATGTGATTTGTTCTTTGCAAATCTATACAATTAAAATCACACAAACAAATTTATTTAAACAATTTTAATAAATAATTTTAATTACAACAAAAACAAAGGGCTGTCATCACTAACAGCCCCATGCCTAACTAACCAAATACCCCTTATAGTCCGAATACAGCAAGTACAATAGCCACCGCCCCTGCTACCGAAGCAGTGAAACGCCAGAAACCCTTACGTCTTTTCTCAGCATCCCTCTGCCATGTAAGGTCTTCTATCATCATAGCATTGTCAGAGTTCATTAACTCACAATTTGCTAACTGCTCATCCTTATTTATGATGACCTCCTTGAGCTTTGCCTCCACCGCCTCCCTTAAAGCAAACTGTTCCTCACAGTTTTTTACCTGTGCATTTAATAAAGGTATGGTCTGCTCCGAGCTTCGTGCCACAAGATAATCGGAGTGGATGCCTCGCAACTGCAACTGATTAAACAGATACTTCAACTCTCCCGGGAACTTATAGGCTATCTCCTGAAGGAAAACGTAACTGCTGTCCGATGTGATGCCCTCGAGTTTGGAAAGAGCCTTCTGTAACTCTGCATTGGCTTTCACCACCTCCTTGTCCTTTGCCATGAACAACTTCATCAACTCCGCTATCCTTGCATCCTGCTTCTTTATGGTGTCCTGCTTGACCTTGACATCGGTTTCGAGTTGCTTGTTCAATTGTTCGAGCCTTGCCTTGTCAGCTTTCAGTACTGCCAACTCATCGTTGAACTTCTTAACCTTGCGCCCTCCGAAAATTCCTCCTATTATTATAACAATAACAAAGGAAAGAATAATCCAATTTTTAATTTTGTCTTTCATTTTCTATTATATTAAGTTTTGCAAACTCTCTATGATACTTTTGAGCAGCATTATTATAGGCTATGGCAGCGTCCTCTTCTGTTGGAAAATTACCTAATGATAGAATTTTTTCTCCCACTTTTATATTAGCACGGATATACTCATAGACTTTTCCTTTATGTATTCTTTTATTAAAATTTACGCCAAGATAACGTGACCTGCCACTACTTTTTCTATTCATTTGATTTTGACCATGACTACATAATCGAAGATTGCTTTTCTGGTTATTTAACCCGTTTCTATCTTTATGGTCTATTTGCAAGGACGGAAATCCCATTATCATCCTATGCATCCTAATTCTTGTTTCTTTTCTTTCTGTGTAGATTATTGCACGTGCATAGTAAGTGTATCTATGCTTACAGGCATACCATTTCCATTGCATGAGGAAATCATAATCTTCGTCATCAACTTGAGCAAATAAATTTTTTGTACCTAATTTAATTTCTTTCATAATAAAATACCTATCAGGTTTCGGGGTGCTGGCCCCTACTCCCATGATAGGCTTTTTAAGTTGTTACTGCCAGCACAGTATTTTATAATACAAATATACACATTATCCGTTAAATCCTACGGCAGTGTTGACTTTGGAATCAAACATGTTCGTCAGCTTCTTTATGACCGCCTGCCCTGTGATGCCGAGTATCAGTGCTGACAGAAGTGTGATGGGGTAGATGTTCATAATCTCATCTTTAATGAACACCAGGGAACACCCAACGATAAGGTTGAGTACGGTGGGGATCCAGTTGGTCTTGAAAAATATCTTCCATTCAAACGTAGGAAGAGTATAGACCGAGTTGAGTTGCAACATAATATATATGAGGCAACCGAGAAGAACTGCAAAATAGTACAACATAGCTTTACTTTTTTTAAAGGTTAATATTAAAGTTTCGATAATCTGCGATAACCAAGCACCCTGCTCTCTGCATAGGGTGATATCCCGATCATGTCCGACTGATTGCCACCTAACGTGTATATCATGCCGTCACGGTTACTGATAAACAACCCCACATGACCCTGCCATCCGTTCTTATTGCCTCTCCAATATACCACCACGTCTCCAAGTTGGGGGTGTGCGATGCCTATGCCCACACGCAACCACGACCTTGCATCGAGGG
>JAVEXR010000050.1:0-7312 GCA_034003925.1 Candidatus Moraniibacteriota bacterium | reverse complement strand
TTTGGAATCTAGCACTTGATAATCCAGCGGAGTATTCAAGCAAACTCATAGCACACCATGCAGAAATATCTGCTTTTGGGGGAGTTTTTTTGCTCCTTGTATTTCTTAACTTTATGCTCGATGATCAAAAGAGTGTACACTGGATTGAGAGCATAGAGACGAAGCTTGGGCTACTTGGAAAGATAGAGGCTATCTCTATTTTTATAGCGATTGCAGCTTTATTGTTTTTTACATCTTTTGTAGACCAAGAGCATAAACTAGCTGTTTTAACTGCTGGGCTTTGGGGTATAGTTGTCTATGTGAGTGTAGATATATTGGGATATGTTTTAGAAAAAGAGCATGACGATAAGCATGTTACAACTATGGTAAAAAAGGGGAGCATCGGTGGATTTTTATATCTTGAAGTTTTAGATGCATCGTTCTCTTTTGACGGCGTAATAGGTGCTTTTGCAATTACAAAAGATATAGTGATAATTATGTTGGGTCTTGGTATAGGAGCTATGTTTGTTAGATCTATAACTATCTATTTGGTGGAGAATGAGACGCTTGGTGCATACGAATATCTTGAACATGGTGCGCACTATGCCATCGGTGTTTTAGCACTTATAATGCTTTTTGGGATGAAGTTTCATATACCTGAAATATTTACAGGAGTTATTGGAATAGTTTTCATACTTCTCTCTCTTTACTCATCTATAAAGAAAAAGAGGCTCTCTTTATAAGGAGCCCAGATTTTTAAAAAGCATAGCAGTAACTATAATGTGCTATAATTCACTCCAAAATTTTTTAAGGAAATATTAAATGACCAAAAGCGACCCAGACTCGCGTAGTTTTACCCATATGTTCATAGGAGAGACTCTATGACACTACTCATTACTTACCTCCTAATCGCTATTTTAGTATCGTTTCTCTGCTCTGTTCTTGAAGCAGTTTTGCTATCGAGCACAAACTCATACATCCAGAGTTTATCTAATGATCAAAATAATAATTTAGTAAATAAACTAAAGAGTTTAAAATCAAATATTGACAAACCAATATCTTCTATTTTGACAGTAAATACATTTGCACACACAATGGGTGCAGCAGGTGTTGGTGCTCAAGCACAGATAGTTTTTGGGGAGGAGTGGCAAGCTCTTGTTGCGTTTATTGTAACGCTGTTGATTTTATACTTCTCAGAGATTATCCCTAAGACAATCGGCGCTCTTTATTGGAAAAAACTTTTAGCTCCATCAGCTTATATCATCTCGTTTATGATGCTTATAAGTACTCCTTTTACATGGTTCTCATCATTTTTGACAAATTTTATATCAAAAAATCAAAAACATCAGAGCAATTTTTCACGCGATGAAATCATGGCAATTGTTGCTATGGGTGAGAGAGAGGGTGCCATTTTATCAAAAGAGAGTGATTTGATAGAGAATCTCTTAAAGCTAAAAAATATAAAAGCAAAAGATATTATGACTCCAAGAAGCGTTGTTTTTGCTCTAAGAGCTGATACAAAAGTTGAAGAAGCTATCGAAGATGACAGAATGTATATTCACTCACGCATACCGATATATAGAGAAACTCTAGATGATATTGTAGGGATGGTTTTTAATCAAAAAATTCTTGAAGAGAGCTATGAAGACCATGATGAACTACCGCTAGAGAGTATCTCTCATGAAGTTCATATGGTTTCTGAAAATCTTCCAGTTCCACAGCTGATAGACCTTTTTGTAAAGAGAAAAACTCACCTCTTTATAGTTTTTGATAATTATGGTCAAACTGTAGGTGTCGTAAGTCTTGAAGATGCGATAGAGACGCTCTTAGGCGTTGAGATTGTTGATGAGATGGATGAAATCGAAGATATGCAACTTTTCGCAAAAGATAAAAGTAAGCAGTTCCAAGATCGTATGAAAGTTGAGAGAAAAAAGATAGAAAAAGCTAAATTGGCTTAAAGAGGTTTTGTCATGGTTAAAGTAAGCGCTGTTCAGATGAGTATGAGTGAGGATAAAGCCTCAAACCTTGATAAAGCGGAGCGTCTAGCTAGAGAGGCTGTCAAAAACGGTGCGCAGATTATACTCTTGCCAGAACTCTTTGAGGGTCACTACTTCTGCAAAGATATGGATGAGAAGTACTTTTCATGGGCAGCTCCAAGAGAGGGAAATCCTCTTATAGATAGATTTGCTTCTTTGGCTAAAGAGCTAAAAGCAGTTATTTTGATAAGCTATTTCGAGAAGAGCCAAGATGGGTATTTTAACTCTCTTGTTGTTGCAGATGCCGATGGTACTATCATGGATAACTACCGCAAAACGCACATTCCAGATGGTCCAGGATATGAAGAGAAGTTCTACTTCAAATCTGGAAACACTGGTTTTAAAGTTTATGACACCGCTTATGCAAAGATAGGCGTTGGTATCTGCTGGGATCAGTGGTTTTGTGAGACGGCTAGAGCCCTAACGCTTATGGGTGCGGAGATAATCTTCTATCCAACTGCGATTGGAAGTGAGCCAGAGATTCATCTTGATTCAAAAGAGCATTGGCAGAGAGTTCAGATGGGACATGCCGCTACAAATACAGTTCCAGTCGTTGTAGCAAACCGTATCGGTGAAGAGAGAGGCGCTACATGTACCCTTAACTTCTATGGTTCGTCATTTATTACAGACTACACAGGTGCAAAAATTGCCGAAGCCTGTAGAGACAAAGAGGAGATTATTTACGCCTCTTTTGATATAGAAGATAACCAAAAACAGAGACACTACTGGGGACTTATACGAGATAGAGAACCAAAAGCGTACGCTAAAATTTGTGAAACTAAAAAATAGGAATATAAAAAAATGAAAACAACAAAAGTGATAGCAATTCTAAGCGCTACAATATTAGCAACACAATTAAGCGCATTTGATATGGGCTCTATGATGAAGGCTGCAACTCCTTTACTATCAGGCACTCCAGCAACTACAAAAACTACCAAAGAGGACAATGCACTCTTATCATCACTAAGCGCACTTGGAGTAACTAAAACTCAAGCAGCAGGTGGCGCAGCGGCACTTTTAAGTGGTGCAAAAGACAAAATGGAACCTTCAGAGTTTCAAGCACTTACAAAACAAGCTCCTGCGTTAGGCAACATTATGAACTCTACTTCAGCTGCTGCTTCTCTTTTGGGTGCAACATCTCCAGAGAGCCAATTTAGTGCTTTGGGTATAGATGCATCAATGATTGCTCCATTTAAAGATACTATTATCAATTATGCAAAAGAGTATGCATCTCCTGAGATAATTACTGCACTTATATCTGCTTTGTAACCCCCAAACAGCCATAATACTAACTTTGTTGGAACTATTTTTGCTATAAAAGCTAAAATATCCAATAAAGGTTAGAGTACATGGAGATTGTTTTGCGCAATAATCTTATTCTTATCAATACGGACTTCGATACGCTAAATAGCGCGTGGATGAGAGGATTTTTAGATCAACACACAAGAGGAATGCTTTTTTTAGATAAAGCCGTTCTTATCTTTAGAAATGAGACACTCAGCGATGCAAGAAATGAGTTTATAAAAGAGTTAAGCCAGTATCACGCCGCAAAACACGACTTTTCTCACGAATTTTTTCTTCGCTCAATGCTCAAATTTGGAAATCAACCAATCAGAATAGAGCTAAACAGTGCGCAAGAACCACAAAATATAAAAGTAAACCTTTACGCATACGATAAAAACAGAGTATTAGTAACTCTAGATAGAGCTAATTCATGGGTTATAAGCTATCTGCGCTCACAATTAGAGTTATATATAGAGCGCGGAACAGACACATCTTTGGTTCTGGATTTATCAGATTTAAAGTCACGTGAGAGACTAGATAAAACCCTAAACAAACGCAGTGTTTTACACTATCAAATAACTTATACATACGATAGCCGTTTTATGAGCAAACTATATAGCGAATTTGCACATTACAGTTTTGGTAACCTTTGTAAAGAGGAAGAAGATAGAGAGAGAAACTACTTCCATATGGTTTTGGAGTGCCCAGTAGGTGCTAGTCAAGATGTATTGAGAGATAGCTATAAAAAATTGGCGAAAGTTTATCATCCTGACAAACTTCACAACGAACCTCCGTACATGATAAAACGCTACACACAAAAGTTTCAACTCCTACAAGAAGCCTATGCTGCACTAAGAGTTAGTTAAAGAGACGATTATATTATGAATAATTTTTTAACATTTAAAACTTTTATATCATCTGATATTTTAATATTTTTTTATTATATTGGCGCAGTTCTAATTCCTATTTTACTCTGGCAAAGCAGAGTGTATCTAAAAGATAGATTTAAAATTATTCAACTAATAAATGAGCAGATAGTAAAGATTTTTTCATCTTTAAGCAACAAAGAGCAGAGTTATGCAAAGTTATTTATACTGTTTGCTTTTATATCAATGGAGATAATCTGGAGAATGATGTTTGAAGTTATGATTGCTTATTTTGATATGAGAGATTATTTACAGCAAATAGCAGGGTAAGTGAAAAGCTCATTTTAAATTAAAAAAAGAGGCTCTATGAGCTCATTTGTATTTGTGTTTTTTAAGAGTGCTTGAAAATCTTTTGCGCAAAAAAGGGCTAGTTTTTTGCCCTCATCTTTTAGTAACTCTTTTGAAAATCCTCTTTTTGAAAATATAACTATTTGTGTTGGTTCTATGCCTATTTTTTGGCATTTGTCCATTATCTTATGCCATTCACTTTTATTTACTTTGTGGTTTGTCCATTTGCACTCGGCTACATAGATTTTGTCATCTTGTGTGATTGTTAGTATGTCTATCTCAACATTTGCCTCCCAATAACTGCCTGAACTAAATATTTGAGAACTTCTTAGATTGTAGTTTAAAAGTATCTCCGAGAGCTCTTCAAAAACTAAACTTGTATAGCTGTTTTGTCTAATTTTAAAATCTTTAAAAAAATCATCATAGTCGCCAAGAGCTATTTTTCTGGTATGTGGAGCTATAAAATAGAACCAAAATCTGATAAATGGATGAGTAAAGAGAACTTTGTGCGAGATTCTGTATCTTGCCTCTTCGCGCTTTAGCTTCTCGTGTGGGCGGATGTTGCGGATTGGCTCCTCTCTTGAGAACTCTATTTGGATTAGCCCTTTTTGTTCAAGATAGTTTAGAGCACTTCCTCCATTAGCGTTGTTTAATCCAGCTCTGTTAAAGGATGAGAAAATCTTTCTGTTACCAACTGCTAGAGCTTTTAGAAGTCTTAAATACTCTGGATTTGAGAGAGTTAGCTCCTCTATTTTCTCGCTCAATGTTTTATAGTTATCAAGGATAAGCTCTTTGATAAGCACAGTTGCATCTTTTGTGGTCTCTATCTCCCAACCAAGTCCGCCAAATATAGCAAAATACTCGATTTGAGTCTCCATATCATCAGGATAATTTCTTGCATAAAATGAGCGAAATTGCTCTAAGAGTTTAGTTTTTAGCATGGCTTGATTTTATCATAATTCACTTCCCCATTTCAACATATCTATGCCATATTTTTCACGTATCTCTTGAGAGCGATTTGTAAGAGTGTGCATTTTCTGCTCATCTTCAAAACCTATAAGGGAGAGCTCTTTTTTTGACTCCCTTGTAAAACTTGAGCAGTTTATGCTGATTCTTATAACATGGAGCCTTTTATGTGTGTCTGCTTCGTTAAAGAGTGATATACATAAAGAGTCAAATTTTTTTTCAGTAAAAATTTCGCAAAGAGAGATGTTTTTATGAGCCTTTTGATTCATCTCATAGTTTAGAGAGAGATGAAAAACTGTTGGAATGACTTTTAGTTTTAAGATGGCAAAGCTAAGATGACGAGCGAGTACATGCACTCTTCTTCTTAGTTCATTTCGGTCATAAAGCGGGTCAAACGTCCTTGAGATACCTATGGATTTTCTTACATGTTTGGTTGTTATATCATCATCACTCAGCCCACAAACCCTAAGATATAGCTCCTTTGCATAAGGTCCCCATGACTCTATCGTGCCTCGTCTTTTACTTAACTCTCCAAGTGTGAGAATTTGCGCACCCAGAAGTTTTTCTCTCATACTCTTGCCGATTCCTGCAAACTTCTCGATAGGAATTTTCTCTATAAAATTTTCCAGCTCATTTCTAAAAACAACCTTGCATCCAAATGGTTTTGCGTAAGTTGTAGCGAGTTTTGCGATATATCTAGTCGGAGCCGCTCCGATGGAGACAGGGAGTTTAGTAACACTCTTTATCTCATCCTTTAGAGCGGCTATGAAATTTGGCACGTCACTATCATCCACCCAACCGCTCAAATCCCCATAAAACTCATCAATACTAGCTTGTTCAACAAGCGGTATCTTAGTCTGTAAAAACTCGTGAAGTTCATGTGAGAGCTTTTGATAAAGTGACATATTTGGTGCTTTTATAATTAGATGAGGGCAAAGAGTAAGGGCTTCTTTTATGCTCATTGCGGTTTTAACGCCATACGCTCTTGCCTCATAACTAGAAGTTGTAAGTATGCCTCTTACTCGCCCGTCTTCATCTTTAAAAGCGTTCAAATCATCATCGCTCTTCTCATAAGTTTTGTAAAAGGTAGGTACAAATGAGCCAGAGTTTTCAAAATTTACACTCTGTTTTTTGGCATCTTTGTTAAATATTTTCGTATCGCTTCGCCCACCAATCGCCACAGCTCTCCCTTCAAGAAAAGGCTCATCTATACGAGCCGCACTAACAAAAAAGCAATCTATATCTATGTGTATCTTCATAAGCGCTATTATAGATAAATTTGAGAGTAGAGGTTAAAAATATGGCAAAATGCAAAAAAGAGAGAATCTAAAAATACTTGATCAATTTTCAAGAACAGAGTAAAACTAAGTGAAGCAAATTACTTAAAAGGATTTACAATTTTGAGTCTATTTTCAATAAGAAGGTCATGGTGCATATCTTCAGTATAAAGAATCGTGCATCTGTTTTCTAGCGCAGTAGCAATAATTAGTGAATCGTAAAATTGTAAATTATATTTATCTTTTATATGAAGAGCTTTAATCTGTGTTGATAAATCAAAATCTGCAATATTTACTATTGTATCAAGTTCAAGAATGGCAGCTTCTACTTGATTGGAAGAGAGTTTAAACTTTTTTAGCAAAATATTGGCAAGTTCATTTATGACCTATTTCGATATCAGCACATTATCATCTTGTTTATCTAAAAGTTTCAAAGCAACAGATTGTTTTTCCACTTCATCCTCTGAAAAGGCATAAATGATGATGTTCACTTGGGAATGCATACATGTAAAATAATAAATTAAGATACACACTCCCAAGCGCAGCATGGGAGCGA
>JAVEXR010000007.1:0-35651 GCA_034003925.1 Candidatus Moraniibacteriota bacterium | reverse complement strand
TCCTTCCACCGAAACTACGCGGGGTTGGTATAGTGGCTGTGCCCTAGCCTTCCAAGCTGGAGAGAAGAGTTCGATTCTCTTACCCCGCTCCATTAGATAAAGGCTCCCTCCCTTCTGAGGGAAGAAAGAAGAGCAAAGATGCTCAAAACAGTAAAACTGAAAGACAACCTTTTCGCCAACATGCTTCCGGTAGAAGTCCCTAAGACGGAACCGGTAGCGCCCAGCAAGCAGCTTCGTATTAGAGACGAAGACGCAACGGACCAGTTTCTTATTTTCGACCGGTCCGGGTCCATGTACTACTATCTTAACGATGTAGTAAACCACGTAAGGGATTACGTTGGAACTCTGCCGGAGGGTTCGACCGTTTCGGTCGGGTATTTCTCTGGTACGGGGCAGTACAATCTGTCTGTTCCGTACACGCTGAAGAAGGAGCTTAACGGGCTGGTCACCACGCTTGACACCTATCGTCACGCCCTTGGTATGACCAATTTCGTCGAGATCCTTAACAAGCTTAATTCGGTGGTGGGTAGCAAGAAAGCTTCGCTGTTCTTTTTCACAGACGGTTGCCACAATCAGGGAGGTTCCCGTGCGGATATCGAGCGGGCACTTAAGACTTGGAGCAATTCTTCTAACGTATCTGTTTTTGTTGGTCACGGTTATATTGACCGCGACACAATGTCGTGGATGGCTTCTATTACCAACGGTAGCTTTGTTCATCTTAACAGTTTCGCTGATTTTCGACCGACTTTGGAGGATTTTGGCGCGACGGTGGCTGACTCCGTCCCCACAATCGACGTGAAGTTCCCGTACAACGCGATACCGATTTCTATGTCCGGTAAGAACATCATCGAGTACGAGGTTGAGAGCGACACGGTTAAGTTCAAGCCTTCTAAGAAGGGGTACAAGGGTCTATTCTGGCTAAGCCAGATCGTACCTGTCGGATCTACACTAGTAGATCTAAACAGTTTCCCTAAGCAGGAACAGGCCACTATTTCGAACGCTCTTCGGGCTTTGGCGACTGTTCATTCCCAAAAGAACAATGTCGATATTGCTCTGGAAGTCCTAGACTATATTGGTGATAAGTACCTTCTACGTAACCTATACAACAGCGTCACTCCTGAGGAGTTCTCTCAGGCTGAGGCTCTAATCCGGAATTCGGTTTTCCAGACAAAGGCACGGTTCGTGGAAGGAGAGGTACACGGATACCTTCCCGATCCCAATGCTTTCTGTGTGCTGGACGCAATCAACGTTCTTCTCCGGGATAATGGAGTACTAGTACACCTAAGCGACAAGGACTTTGAGTACACAAAGATCGGAAAGGGTTCGGCGCAGCTGGACGGTCCGAAGCTCGTTTATCCTGATGGCGGTATCGTCGCATCTTTCAGCAAGGTCGTAATGAACAAGGAGCGGTTGAACGTCAGCCTCTCCACCGCTGCTTCAGCGTTTGTTCCTCTCGATCCTAAGGCATTCTCCAAGCCTTTCTCGGATGTTGAGCGGAAGTCCCTTGGCATCCCCTACGAGTATCCTGTTTCTGTCTTCCGCACCTATGCCATCATTGCGGACGGCAAGGTCCAGACAAAGCGCCTTGTTCTCTCCAACCTAAAGAGGGAAACAGTAAACGCACTATCTACGATCATCACAAAGCGAGCAGACGGGAAGTACATCGTTGACTTCGGTTCTATCCCGGTCATCAACAAGAGCTACGTAAAGACAACATCGGCTAAGGCACTTGCCCTAGCAGTTTGGCGCGAGAAGTCAACCTCTGACGAGCTTTCTGTCCTTAACCTACTCAAGAAGGAGCTAGAGGAGAAGGCCGAGTCCGAAGCCAAGCAAACGACCAGCGTTACGGAAAAGGTTGCCGAGTTCCTACTCAACAACTGCTTCATTAAGAACGGTTCCTACAATCCTCCGAAGGAGTCGTTGGACTCAACTGATGAGTACGAAGCCTATACGTTCAGTATCGACTTTAAGGGGTATTCCAAGATTTCCGCCTCAGAGGTCGTCAAGACGATTAGGCAAGGTAAGAAGGTCTCGGCTCGCGGCCTCTTGATGGAAGAGGCATACAAGGAATACAATAAGTGGGGCCTAGACAGCATCAACGCACGTATTGAACTCGTTACTGGAGAGCTTCAGGCAGCACGGGAATACATCCAGAAGGCCAAGTTTGCGATCATTCTCGGAAATAAGGGCAAGATGGATGAGTTCAGTTCGCGTGAGAACATGACGCTTCCGCTCAAGGTGGTAACCTTTGTCGGAACGGAACTAGACGTTACAGCCGTCTTTACTATTGACAAGATCACGGTTAAGCTGTAAACTATTAGCGTAAAAAGGGTCTCCTCTAGCTCAGCGGTAGAGCGACGGCATTTTGAGCCGGAGGTGCTAGGTTCGAGTCCTAGGAGGAGACCCGATTACAACTGTGAGTGGCGCAGTGGTAGCGTGCTTGTTTTGGAGACAAGAAGTCGAAGGTTCGATCCCTTCCTCACAGACCATTCATTCTTAGCTCAATGGTAGAGCGACTGGCTGTTAACCAGTTGATGGGGGTTCGATTCCTCCAGAGTGAGCCAGAAACGACAAGACCCTCTCCTAGGAGAGGGTCTTTTTCTTTTACGCCTCGGGAGGTAGGAAACAGCGTTTACATTGAACCTGTTCGGCTACGCCGCTCTGGTATTCTTGGATGTACCATCCGGTACCACCACAGAAGGGGCAGTCTGGCCGTAGGTCGGGGGCGAAGTCGAAGCAGGCCCGTATAGCGGCCTCTGCGTGCGGCTCAGAGCAGTCTCCGGAGTCCACCCACTCGACCGCCTTCATCGCGGCCCCGACGCGCTCTAGGAGACCTCTGAACGCGATCCTGAGGGGTGTGTCGGGGGACAATCTCTCCAGCTCCCGGCGCTCCATCTCGCCCGCCATGTCGAGGACTCTGGTGTACGCGTATTCGTAGCTACCGCCGCTCACGGCTTCTTCTCCGCCGCCTCGCGCAATCGCTTCCCCTCTGCGAGGATCTCCACCAGCGTCACGGCTTCACCGTTTCGATGATCTGCCACGGAGAGACCTCCCTACGTTCCAGCCGCACCCATTCAAGGGCCGGCATGTCACCACGGATTGCGTCTGTGAACTCGCCGTACGTCTGCATGGTGTCGGTATTGAAAATGTCGTCAGGCCCGGCGCCGAGCACCTTCCACGGCTCAGGGTCGGTCAGCAGCGCGATCCTTTTCTGTGCGGCCTTCAGCGTCGCGAACGTCTTGATCTTGGGCCTGATCCCTTCCCGTTTGGAGACGACCCGGTAGCGGTATTGGTTCGCGTGGGCTCCGCCCGTCTTCTCGGCGGCGTCAGCCACGGAGCACCCCCGCAAGCCGCGCCTTCGCGGCGTTCACCTCGGCAACGATCCCCACCGGCACGTCGTAGTCCGACCAGTAGGCGGCGCTGTCCGCCAGCCGGGTCAGGACGGCGAGGGCCTCGCGGGCTGCGGCGCGGAGCGCGTCGAGTTCGGCGTTCGCGTCCCGAAGTTCGCGGATGAAGTTGTCCGTGGCTGTGTTGTATAGCCACTGCATCCCCTCGACGGTCGAGCACAGCGGGACGGGGAACGTCTTCTCGCTCACTTCCCCTCCGCCGGGGGCGTCGTCGGTGCGCGGAAGATGTGCTCGCAGTCGTCAGGGTTGGAGCACCCGCAAGCGATCCACGGGTCGGTTGACGGTACCGGGGTAGAACCCTTGGACTTCAGTAGCTTCTTCAATTCTTTGATCTCTTTCTTAGCCTCATCTAGGGCTTGCTTTAGACGAAGTGCCTCGCAATCACAGTTACTAAACGTATCCCAGCATTTATGGCAAACCCTAATCTCAGTATCTTCGTTTGAGTAGTCGTTACCGTTCCACATACTTACTCCCACACGAAAGTAAACCATAGGTTAACCTTTATGTCAAGATATTTCTTATCTTGAGTAGAAGATAGACCAATTCCCTCGTCCTAAATGGTATAAGGGATTCTATTAAATATCTGTTTCTATTTACTAATCTGTAATAGAAGAGATATTTTTATGAACCACTTAACCAAACAGGGTGTAGAAGACGGTATTCGCTGGCTTTAAATGACAAGGGTTTTTGGAGTTTAGGACATGTGGACCGGGACGTATTGGTATCGCAGGAATTTACTTTTTACTACCTGCCCGTTGCCCGGAAAAACCTAGTTAGACTTAGGAACCCTCTTTCCACCAGACAATCCCATGGGCTAACCTTGCTATCTTTATCGAGGCCAAGAATCGCAAAACCTCTAGTCACGCAGTTCTACGCTGCGGTGTGACCCTCAAATTATCCGGGTACTGTTCTTAAGCTCCAGCGGGTACAAAGCCCCTTATACGCTGTTTGCATTCTAACAAAGGAAGGTCTGCCCGTCAAGTCTGATTGGACATCGGAACTGTGCCGTGTTACTCTTCATGCATGAACCGACACACAGATCCAAATAAAGATCATGAACATGTAAACGACCTGTCAAAGCGACTTCTTGGCGCTATGCAGCTGGGAATTTATCTTACTGGTGCTGATGGGCATATTTGGATTCATTCCGATGCTGACGGTCCCGATCATGGGATCAACGACATTCTATATGCTGGACATATCCACATCAACACTAAGATTTACGGCGGTGTTTTAGAGGCTCTCGATACAATAGATCGAGCGCTTGACCTATGCGGGTCAAAGCCATTAATCGAATGGTACACTCCATATAATCATTTCATGGGTGAGCCCGGTGTTGCAGAAAATCGCATTTCGCGCTCTAGTAGTCGTAGTGGAGGTCTAGTCTAGTGTTTAATATGGGAGAAAGCAAGTGAGCCTTTCAAAGGGTGTTATCGGAGCAATCAGTGCTCTAGTCGGTGCTCTAGTTAGCGCTGGAATCTTGATTCCGTTTGAGTCTCACGTGACTCGAAAGGCAGAGCAAGCCGTTGTTTCTACGGAGGCTGTAGCTGTGGCGGCTGCAACAACTCTTGCTGGGGTTATTCAGGTGCAAAAGCCTCCCGTATATCCCGACCCTAACCCTAACCCCGACCCGTCGCCTGTTCCGACTCCGGTTCCGACTCCGGTTCCTACGCCCGAGCCGGTGATTCCGGATGGTAACATAGGGTGCCAGTTTCCTTCCATTTACGACAAGTGGTGGCTGCGGTCTACTGACCAGTTCGCATACCTAGCCGGTATGGTTGAGGACGCGAACTATCGCACCAACGTGATGTTCAATTGGGAAGGGCAATTTAAGCATGAAATTGAAGCAGTTTCTTCTGCTGGTGTGGTTCTTGGTTCGCTTAGCTTTGACACTTATCTGCTGGAGCCTTGCACTCCGGACAATATAACATACCACGACGGCGTTTGTTCTGGGATGTTTCAGCTTAATAGGTTCATAAGCCACATCGACCAGAACTACACCGGGGCATATTCTATTCGTGTCAAGCCTGTTAGTGGGGCAGGTAGGATTTTCTTTTACGCCACAATGATAGACAACCGCTCAGGCGACTGCACGACGTTTACTCAGTTCCGCAGAACTAAGAACAACAATATGTGGGCCGAGAGCGGACTGTATTATCAGGGGTCTGCCGATGCAGAAGCTGAGGGTATCTAAACTACTGCGTTATTGTATCCAGAGTACGTTTACGTAGTAGAATGTATAAACAAGAAGACCTCCTAAATAGGAGGTCTTCAAACGTTTTAGTTGTAGTTGTACTTTGAGGTTACTTGGGCTCAGGAACTCCGGAAACAACCAGAGCAAATACAGCTTCTGAAGGAACGACTGAAACGTCTAAGGTTCCAAAAATTTCCTTAACGCCTTCGCCAAGGTCCGCGTCTGCTGTGACAACAACCTGAGCGTCTCCAACGGGACCAACGGCAGTAACTACTGCGGACAGCCCATCTTCAGACGGCTCGATGTCTAGAATGGACTCATCAGAAACATCCCAATCAGGAATACCGTCTACGACTGCGGAGTTACCTGCCGCTGTAGTAAAAGCTACAGTTAAAGAAACCTTCTGCATGTCTGTTAGAACTAGTGACATTTTATTTCTCCTTGTCGGTTATAGCTCCGACTTTTATAGTGACCACTACAGCTTTATTTCTTTTTTCACGTATGTAATGTACTACGGTATACCCTACTAGAAATAGAACTAGGCAACCAAGTATCGTCAGCATACCCTATGTGTACCCTGTAGGCGCTAGTTTTATGTTTTATTTTGGTTTTTTAATCGACTACGCGCTGTGTTGTGGTATCAGAGCCCTCATAGGCTTGCGTGTTGAAAAATGCAATTGAATGGAATCGACAACTAAGCATGTGATGATGAAAAATACAACTAAAAGTGCTACCATATAGCCTCCTGACACGTTGTAAGCAACACACGTGCCAGATGTGCTTAAAGCGCATAAGCATTGTATATCCAAGCTAGATCTCCCTTTTACGCCCAAAACTCTACATTACGGGCATGGACTACTCTCGTCTAATTGAAGAACTAGTGACGGGTCTGCTTGAGGTTGTAGTACTTCCGGACTCCGTCATTTCCAAGGCTGCTGGTGGTGGTTGGGAAAAGAAAGAAGTCAACCCCGGTGAAGTCAGTCCTTTAGCCAAGTCCGGTATTCGTAGTCCTCGCGTCAACATGGGAATGTCCACCCCAACCACCACATTTCTCCCCTTTGCTGGTCTAAGTCCTGCAATGAAAGAGGTTAGGGCACGCTCCGGCGATCCAGACGTACAGTTAGTTCCGGGAGCGGCTGAGTCTTCGGCTGTCCTGCTGAAGACAGCCCCCAAGGCAAAAGGCGTCCGAGAGATGTCCATGGCGGCTGGGAAGACTCCGCACGAGTTCGCCTCAGAAGTTGGAAGAAAGCACTTAATCATTCTAGGTCCGGCGAGTAAGCTCAAGTCTGGTCTGGAAACGCAGAAAGCTGTTTTTGGACACGAAGCTGGACATGTGATAAACAAGGACACGACCCGGTTCAATAGCGTGCGTATGCACGATTTGGACATTTCTGGTGAAGAGATCGTATCTCGGGAAGAGGGTGCGTGGAAAACCGGAAATGCTCTTTTGAAAGACATGGGGATGACCTCCGATCCTCACATGGAAAAAGCGGCGTTGCACACATACTACGATGAGCACGAACCTGCCAAGGCGGACATAGCCCGCCTATCTCCTGATGAGGCTGGTACGCTTTATCATATTCTCAAGCAGCCTGATAGCTACTACAAGGATACTTTCAGGTTAGGAACAAAGGTACACCACGGTCCTGACGCATTCATGAAGGATCGCTACCGTAAGGTAATCGGGGAAGCTTTCTTGGATGAGATAACACTTCCAAAGGATGTTTCGGCAGAGGGAATAAATCGCGGTCTAGACCGTGCTCACGCTGCATGGGCCAAAGAGATGGAGACGACCACGGACCTCAACAACCCTAAGCTGGCAGCTTTGAGCGACAACTACGTCTACTTTGATCAGTTGTCAACTGCCGCAGGTTATCCTCCAGAGGTAGCTCCGCAGAAAATGCAGAAAGTACTGAAGCAGGCCAAACTACAGCAGGCGATCAAAAGGAAATAACCAGTGAACTACTTTGATTGGATTGATGCTGTTGTTTCGGGTTTGCTGGATGAGGCTATCCGAGGGAACACCAACCTACTCCCGCCAGAAGAGCGCCAGTCGTGGGCAGGTAACCGCGCTATCGTCTCTAAAGACGCGGAGGACATGGCTCGTGAAGAGACCAAGAGCGAGCTAGGGTCTGGCGCAGATCCCGGAACGACCTACTGGATGGCAACCCCTGCGATGTCTGGCAAGTCCGATGCGAGCAGGTTAAAAGGCCACCCGGATCAGATGAACACAGGGGCGCACTTGGCACATACACGAGCCGAGAACAGTCTAGGAATCCACGGGGTTCGCTTGTTCATAAGTCCGTCTCAGGCACGAAATCAGCTTGGCCGTGGCAGGATCACGCCGGTACATTTGGCTAAGGGTTCGGATCTGGCTATCGGTCGGCCTAGGGTTAATCCTTCAGAGTCTTATGCAATGGCTACAAAGCTCGCAAACAGCGTAGCCAAGCTTGGAAATCCCGAACTATCCACTGCCAGAACCCACGGATTGGCTGGTCAGCGTCTTTCGTCTCCGTACCATTCTCTATTGCATATAGGATCTGAAGAGGGAATGTCTGCTCTTCAGGCTTCTGAGGGTGATCTTGAAAAGGCTTCAGAACACTTGACGCAGGCGCATAAAGATTGGTTCGAGCGTTCGGATGCCATCACAAGGCAGCGTGCTCTAGGCGCTGCGGGGCGGTCCTTCGCGCGTCACCTTGGATCGCTTGGTCTACACGGTACGGTGCATGCGGAGCCTGCTGGCGAGCGTTTCTATCAGAGCGACGACTTTTCTAGACCCGGACGTATGCGCGCTATCCATGCTCCTGTGCATACGGTGTCTTTGCAAAAGAGAATCCACGTTGCTGGTGACCCCATAACTAAGGAATCGGAGATCTACTAATGAATGCAACTGAGTTGTACGAACAGCTTGTCACTGGCATAACTGATTCTCTTCTTGGAGAAGAGGTACGTGGGACCGCTCCCGGAGGAATAAAGATCCTCCGATTGTCTGCTGAAGAGGCTTCTGCGCGCAAGCCACGTGCCCCTATGGAGCTTTCCGATACCGCAAAGGCGCATCTTGGCGAGCTTCGTACTGCTCTAGATACAGGCAAAATCAGGCGGCGTGATGGGTCAGTTGTAAATATGCACCCTGAGATTAGAAAGCGCATACAAGCTGAGCATGATCGTATAGTTGGCGCGATGAGTGGAAAACCGGCAGGAAACCCCCTAGATGCAATAATGGTGGCTCCTGAGCCAGAGGTTAGGAGACCTACTGGAGCAGAAGCATTTAACGCACTCTTCAAATAGAGAAAGAAGGACAATATGGCAAGACTAATTTTCGTAAACAAGAATCCCTATGATGTGTTTGTTCCTACTCCTAATGGTGCTGGACGCAGGGTTAAGATAAATGAGGCTGTTGAAGGCGACTACTTTATTGACCTCGCCAATACAGGCATGCTCTCCCGCTACGCTGGAGATCCGGCCAACGTAAACATTATCTGCTCGTATAAGCTGAGTAGCTATCTTAACGCATCCGAGTCTAAGCAAAAGCCTGTTGCCCCCGTAGCTACGGTCGCTCCAGAGGTTCTGGAGGTTGTTGCTCCTGTTGTTGCTCCTGTTGTTGAGGAGGTTGCTGTTACGACTTCCGAGCCCTCGGCGCTAACGCCTTCGGATAAAGATCTGATGTCGTTGTCTATGGAAGAGCTACGCATGGTCGCGGCAACAATGGGTCTAGACCCGAAGCCGGACGTTAAGAAGAAGACCTTGGTCAAGATGATTAGTTCTGGCAAGAAGTAACCTATGGCATTCAACCGTGATATTTTGAAGAAGGAAGTAAAGGACCGCTTAGGGTCTGACTATACTCCCATTGAGCTTTCTGACGACGCTCTCAATGGGATCATATCTCAGACTCTGCGTATATTTGCTAGGTATAAGCCTCTCATTCGTCATGAGAACTTCACGGCGTCTGTGCCCGGTGTCAATACTTTCGATCTCCCTGAAGATGTCACGGGTATTCGCCATGTAGAGCTTATGCCGGGAATTGCCGGAGCGCTTAACAATGGATTGGCTCTCGAAAATGCGCTGCTTAGCGGCGTACCTATGTACATTGGTACAGGTACGGATGTTACCATTGACATTTCGTATCTACACTACCGCAGGTTATGGCTTAAGCAGGTTTCTCGCGAACTCGCTTCCGATCCTGATACAGCGTACGTAAAAGACCCGGTTACCGGAATTTGGACTGTCTACGCATTCTGCACAGCACCTTGTTGGCTAGATGTTACTTGCACGATAGCGCATGACGAGAACCTAACTAATCTAGAGCATGATTGGACTTGGTGGTTTGTTGAATATGTCATTGCTGAGAGCAAGAAGACAATCGGAGAGGCTCGTAGCAAGTTTGACTCTATTCCTGTGGCTGGCGGTCGCATGTCTATGAATGGTGCCGCAATGAAACAGGAAGCTGAGGCCAAGATTGCTCAGCTGATTAACGATATACAAGGTTCTCGCGTCGATATGTTCCCGCGATGGGCCTAGTTATATATTACTAAAGAGATGCTTATGTGGCTAACTGAATCTCAAATACAGTTCATTATGGAGGCATTAGTTCCTCCAGCTTTGCAGGCTGCTTTGGATAAGGAAGGCGTGTCGCATTTAGTTGATAGACATGATGCGATGTACCTTGCTTCCAAGAACACTCAGTATCCGGATACGGAAGGCCAACATGAGTGGCGCATAACGTCACTAACAAAGGGCCATGGTGGTGGTACTCATAACGTCGCACCGTCGTACCACTTCAGCTATAAAGATCCGGCTGTACTTGCGTCCTACATGAAGAAGATCCATACGGCTCCAGAACATTGGAACCATATAGGTGTTCACGGGATGCTTATCACTGACGGTCCAGAAGGTCGTCGTGGTGGCGTAGGTGAGCGTTTGTATTCTACGACGCCAGAGCGAGAGTCAGAGCACAAGGCTGAGGACTACGCAGCGCTTCGCGATTGGGAAGCTAATTTTGACGCCAATATGCAGCCCTACAAGGAATCTGTTGGTGGCGGCGGTAGCAACATTTATGAGAATGCCATCTCGCAAATAGTTGACGATCTTCTTGAGGAAGTTCAGGGAGAGGACTCAATGGTCGTAGCAGACGGGTTCTTTAACAACCGACTTCTGCCGCATATGGGTATTCACAAGCGCAACAAAATGGCTACTGTTGTGGCGGGAGCCGTAGGAAATACACCGTAATAAGGATCTAACATGATAGAATTCGAGACAATACAAGAAGCTATAATTGATGGTCAATTTGTCTACGTTCCCACGGTTAACACTTTCAAAAAGATTCGACCGGACTTATACCCAAAACCAGATTCAGATACAGATACAACACGAGCACCAAAACCTCACACAGAATATAAGGCTGTTCCTGTGAACACAGGCGTGTCAGACGAAGACGTAGATGCCCTTAAAGAAGAAGTTCTTAACGAGCTTTTCGGCACTACCAATTTCGCTAGCACTATTCGTGGAATCTTTACAGGTAAGACTCCCGACACCGCGTTGAATCCCACAAAGAAGGTTCTAGACCGAAAGCTTAATGCTGCTAATAGGATTCAGCGTGCCAGCGGATTCCTGAGTGATAAGTCTCTGAATGATGTGGACATTCCGACGTTCCTGCGCAAGGCTATGGAAAAGGGAGCAGACGCTTCCAAGCCCGAACAGTCGGCTTTACGTAAGACTGGCTATAAGGTCGGACCTCCGGGGCACAATGTTTACGGCAAGGTCGGTGGCGCAGCAGATACAGTTAGCGCTGAAACTCTAGCGGCTGCGGAGAAGCGTCGGGCTGTGTACGCCGGAAAATCCTATGCGAGCATACGTGAGACGCCGGACCAGACACTGAATCGTCTGTTAAAGGAAATGAATCTAACGCTTCCTTCAAGTAAGGCTTTGGAATCTGTGCGCACGATTGATGAAGCGACGTTTCTCAAGATCATTGATGAACTTTTAGAAGCCTTCATGTATGATCCGAAGCACCATGGTTCCGGGCCTCTTGCGGGGATGAAATTTGATACCTTACAGCGTGCGCTCGATGCAGGCGCACAGCTTACCCCGTCCGGTCAGCCTATGGGAAACTGGAATCATGTTATTGTTGCTCCAGAAGAGCCTTCTCCTAAGAAGGTAGAAGCTCCGCAGCCTCCGGCAGAATCTGCACCAGAGGGCGACGTACAGGATAGGCTTGATCCTATGAAGCGTATTCAGCCATTAGCGGCTTCGGTGAAATAATGTCACCTACATTTATTACGGAGGCGGACGTGAATTTCTGGAGAGAAAAGAACATCGAGATCTACTCCATGTTTTTCATTCCGATCACGATCTACAAGCTAAAGAACGCGCCACATGATACGCTATACGGCGAGGACTTGAACGTTGAGTATGAAGAGCCGTATACTCTAGCTGGGTATATTCCCAACCTTCCCGGATGGAAACAGCTGAAGACTAAGTTCGGGACAGATGAGGCTCGTAATTTAAACGCTTTTTTCAGTCCAGACTTGGCCGCTAAGGAAGGGAAACCGCTGCCTACCGTAGGGGATAGGATTGTTATTCAAAACGATACGTACTACGTGTCTCAAGAAAATCCAGAAGACTACGGATCTAATCTTCAGATGCATCTAAGTTGGATTGTTACATTGATCCGTACCCGTCCTCTCAATCCGGTTCAGGGCACGACTATACAGAAGGAATACTAGGATGGACAGCGCAGAATACACTGAACTCGTAGAGGAGTTGACTACTGCTCTCTTGGAGGAGCCCGCAGGCGGCGCGTCCGCTTATTGGGCTGCTCGCAAGGCACGGGAGAAGGAACGTAAGGCGGCTGGCTTTGCGCCTCGTTTGACAAAAGCGCAGCAGGAAGCTAGGCGTAACAGTGAAATAGACGCCCACTTTGCTCGTGGTGGACCCCACGATAGAGGAGAGTGCGGACCTGTTTGCACGGCGTTTGATTGGTAATGAACTACGCCTCTCTAGTATAAAATATTGTAGATAGATTGTTAGAGGATACTATGGACGACAAGCCGGTAGAAGCAAACCCGTTTAAGCAGGTATACAACGACGCCATTGACAACCTAGGCAAGGAGTTGGAAGGCAGGCGAAGCCTTGTCCTTGTACGAGGCATCCCTGGCTCTGGTAAGAGTACGTTTGCTACGCACCTAGCGGCGAAGCTTGGACACGCCGTGCATTCCACAGACGATTTTTTCATGCAGGACGGTGAGTATAAGTTCAACCCTTCTCAGCTTGGGCAGGCACATAAGTGGAGTCAGGATCGCACTGACAAGGCACTAGAGGCTGGAAAGAACGTTGTTGTAGCTAATACGTTTACTCAGCATTGGGAAATGGCCCCTTATTTCGAATCTGCTAAGAAGCACGGAGCGAAGACGCACGTGTTTAATACTGTGTTTCCCGGAAAGAACGTTCACGGTGTTCCTGACGCTGGGATACAGCGTATGAAGGATCGCTGGGAGCCTTTTGAAGGGGAGATCGTTTTGAAACCTGATGGGAAGCAACTATAAGCCATCCTCAAAGTACGGAGCGTTGTTTTTCAACGCTGTGCATAACTCTGTCTTGCCTACGTTAAAGCGTGAGACAGCGGAAATTGCGCACAATATTCGAAAAGACGTTATACGAAGAATCAGGCGTCAGGTAGGACTTCAAGGTGCCCCTCTTTCTGTAAATTACTTGCGCCGCAAGATAAGATTTGGCTTGGATTGGCGCACACTTATAGCTACAGAGCAGTACGTCCGGTCTATCATAGTAGAACAGACGGAGTACGGGGCTAGAATAGGTGTAAAGAGTATCGACCATGTCGTCGGGCCTTTTTCGAAGAGAGTCCCCGTTCCGATGCATAAGATAGCTGAGTGGCTTGAGTACGGAACGGTTAGGCCGAAGATAGGCAGGGGTGGTCCTGCTTCTGGGCAACCTTGGTACATGCCTCCGCGACCACATTGGCGTCCAGCACAGGCCAGATTCGCCAGAGAGCTTAGCCTAACAAAAAAGAAGCTAACACGGTCTATGGAGGCTGCCCTCTTAGGCGCTTTGCTTGGCGAGATAGACGAACACCCTGTAGAAGCAGAACCTAGATTTATGAATCCATTGACTTTTGACTACAAAGGTGCGGATAAGATTGTCGCCCCAACTAATGCCGCGTCCAGAATGATGACAAAGTACAAGTCCTATATCTCCGAGGGCGGATCTGGGGACGAGGAACAAATCTAATGGCATCCAACGCAGAATTTGTGGACATAATGGGTTTCCGGGAATACGACGAGGCTATTGCCAAGTTGTTGACCGTCACTATCTACCCGGATAAGGATGATCGTTCCATAGCAGTAACAGTCGCACCAAAGCTATCCGGCATGCAAAAAGAGTTTGCCGGTCAGGATAAGATGAATCCTACCAGACCGAAGCAGAAACAGATAAAAGACGACAAGACTGTAGTCTATCCAGCCTCTGCACTTACACGTCTAGGGTGGGAATTTGATCTAAGCCGATGGACTAAGGTTGGGTATCGGAAGCTAAATCGTACGGAAGAGGGGAATCGCATCATGCAGAGCAAGCATCCGATGCCGTACGAAATTCAGTACCAACTGGATATTGTAACCAAAATGCGCTCTACGATGAATATGATTGTGAGGGCTATTGCTCTGAAGTTTGTTGATCGAGAGGTGTGGGTTCCAGTTTATACGGGCGAAGTTTTTGGCACAAAGCTTGTTCCCGTTAAGCTAGCCTTTGGTGGTCCTCAGGATCAGACGGATTGGGAACACGATGAGAACAAGGACACCGTTTTCCGTATGGTGTTCACCTTCAATATGGAGGTTTGGCTGTTCCCAGATGTAACGTCGGTGCCCACCGTCAAGAAGATATCTGTGGTTTCCGATGACGGTGTCGTTTTGAGTGAAACTACAGACCAAGATGTCATTGATGCCACCAGACGTGTTGAAAACGCAAGGTTTTCTGAAAACACGTAGATTCCTAATTGATTATTCAAATATCAACGCAATATCTGTTTGTCTTGAAGAATCAAGATAATCCGCAATTTAGTGGAGTATTGCCTACATGTTAGATGCCTAGGAGCTATGCCTGTAATGCACGTCCCTACAAACATGAAAGACGAATACACCGCGCTAGTAAACTCCATAGTGGAAAATATTCTGGAGACTACTGGCACAGGTGCCGTGGCTGTAATGGGCACTGGACTTGGCTCGCCTATTGATGGAAAGAAGGTAGCTGATGCTGCCGTAGATCCAGCGGGCGATCAGGCGGTTCCAGTTCAGACGCTGGCGATGCTCAATCCTGATGTGTTTCTGCCTTTGTCCAAGACATCAAATACTAACCATGTGGTCCCGAAGGGTGATCAGACTGGTGGGTACGACCACAAGAATAGGCCGGAGCAGATAATTAAGGCTCAGGAAGAGCAGGTTAAGACGGGCATTATATCAGTCATCCTCAGGGCCGGAGTAGAGCGTGCTAAAGCAGAAGCTGAGGCCAAGGCGCAGGAAAAGGCTCAGGAGATCGCTGCCAAGAAAGAGGAAGCCCGTTTTGAGCTATCGCACGGCAGTAAGGTGCTTGACCAGAAACAGAAAGAGTGGGAACTAGAAAAAGAAAAACTGCTCTTCAAGGCCAAGCATAAGCCCAAGTCGGTTAGAGAAGCTGTTGGTGACGACATCGCAGTTTATCCGGCTGAGCCGAAAGAAACTCGTACGAAGAAGCCTTACTGGAACTACGACGCTGAAACGTATCCCGACTTTGTAGGTCAGGAGAAGGTCAAGAAGCCTTCTTGGAATTATGACGCTGAGACCTACCCAGAGTTCGAAGACGCGGTTTCCAATGTTTTAGGTCGGGTTGACACTAATTTAGAGAATCCTACTGGCTCCCCAGAAGATAAAGATAAAGCTACTAGAGCCGGATTCTAACGTATGAAACGATGGTCAAAATGCAAAGTAGAAAAAGACGAGTCTGAGTTTTATTTCTTTAAGAAGAGAAACTACACAAATTCGTATTGTAAGGCTTGTTTTAATCGAATATCAAAACAGGATCGAGAGAAATATAAAGAACAAACTGGTGTGGCGTATTCTACGGAATGGAAGAGAAAAGATCCGGAACACAGAGAGCGATCAAACGCTTGGGATAGAAGCAGAAACCAAAAGATAAAGCTACAACTTGTGGCTGTATACGGCGGTAAATGCACTTGCTGTGGAGAAACAGAGCCTCAGTTTTTGACTCTAGAGCACTTAAATAAAGACGGGCAGCAGCACAGAGAAGCGGTAAATGGCAACAAAAATAGAGGCGGCATGAAAATCTACCTTGACGTTATCAAGCGCGGATTTCCTTCCGAATACACTATTCTTTGCATGAACTGTAATTTTTCTGAAAAGGATTCCCGTTCTTGTCCGCATAAAACGGCACAAAGTAGAGAATATAAATCATTCCAGTCTTTTATGCCAAACATGAATTAAGGAGAAACAAAAATGGCAGTTTATTTGAGCCCCGGCGTGTACTTCAGGGAAGTGGACCTTTCTCTATACGTTCCGGCACTTTCTAGCACGGCTGTTGGTATGGTTGGGGTCGCTTCCAAGGGTCCAATCAACGAGCCTACGTTCATCTCGGATGCTGTTCAGTTCACTAGCATCTTCGGTGATCCGGTTGTCTCCACCGACGCTAACGGGGTTTCAACTCCTGAGTCCTACGCAGCCTACGCAGCCATTCAGTATCTAACACAGGGTCGTCAGCTATGGTTCAACCGTGTTTCGGCTACAGACGTAGACGGGAACTACACGGCGCATTCGGCTACGACTACCGTTTACGAGGATGCGACGGCGGCTTACTTGCTTGGATCTGTTCGTGGTAGCGCAACGATTCGGACAAGCTTTACAGACATCGTAATTGCCTTCGATACCGACTACGTTGTAACGGTTCCAATTCCTCTGGCGGCTGGCGTCACGAGTCAGGTGTTTACGGTTGCCCAGATCGCTGGCATCTTGAATAGCAATTCTGCTTTCTCTCGTTGGGCCAAGGCTTCGGTCAATGTCGATCCTCTGCCTGCTAATGCAGCCAAGAACGGCGTTTTGAAGATCACCCTAAACCAGCTTGGTTCTGCTCACACTATCGCTCTTGATGCTGGCGGAACGGCAAATGACGACGTGTTCGGATCTGAGACCATTGTAGCTGGGGTTGGTTCCACATACGCCCCGTCGCAGTTGTTTACGGTTCCACTTACGTTCCCGTACACTGTACCGGTTCCTGTTGGCGGGCCTCTCACGATGACCATCGACTACAACATCGCATCTGGTGTTGGCGAGAAGGTTGTGCTAACAAATCCTGATGGGGTTGCGGTTGACGCTGCTGGATGGAAGGCTCAGCTTTCTACGGGAGCTACGTTCGCTACACGAGTTCTAGGTCAGACGCTGACCATGGGTGCTATAACGGCTACCATCGCTAGCTTGTCCACGGACAAGACGGTCGCTACGCTAGGTGTTCCTTCGGACGACTTGGCAGTGGGTTCCTATGACTTTAGCTACGCTTGTACAGTAACCGTTACACTTAACACCGTTGCCCCTTCTACTGCGAAGGTGTTCGCCACGGCAGTTGATTTCGCGTACTGGTTTAACAGCCTAGTCTCTGCAACGCCTTCTCTTTCTTTCCGTGACCACTTTACCGCTACAGCGGTCGGGAACCAGCTTGTCTTTGTTCCTATCGCACATGCGGGCGCAGACACGGATTTGACTCCTACGGTTACAGAGAGCTTGCCTCTGGACTTGGGAGAAGAGCTATTTGGTACTACACCGGCTGTAGTAACAGGAACTACGCCTACTGCTGTTTTGACCGTCGAGGCCCTAACAGAAGGCACGTGGGGCAACCGGATTTCTGTCGGATTTGAGAACGTAAACTCCACAACTAAGACATTCGATCTAGTCGTTTACTACAAGGGAAACGTTGTAGAGCGCTACACCAAGTGCGTCCGGTATCCTTCTAGCCTTGGATACGACGCGCATAATGTTGCGATCTCGAATCCCAAGTACATCGAGACGATTACTTCCGGATCTTCGTTCATATCCGTCACGGATCTCCATAAGGATGAGTCTGCGTACTACGCCACACTGCCTCTACACACCGATCCCGGCGTCACAGTCGCTCTGGCCGGTGGAAGCAACGGAGCCCCTGCTTCGTACGATATCGCTCCTTACATCGGAACGGTAAGCGGAACGGTTAAGACGGGTCTTCAGGCTTTCTCTAGCGCAGAGGATCTTGACATCAACCTACTGATGGTTCCCGGAATCTACGACGCTGCTGTACTAAACGAAGTTATCACAATCAGCACGAACCGAGCGGATTGCTTCGGTATCCTTGACTGCCCACGTGATTTCGAGAACAACCGTTCTCTAACACCTCAGCAGGTTGTTGACTGGCACAATGGTCAGGGCGCATACTCTGATCATGCTGCGTTCAACAGTTCTTACGCGGCTGTCTACTGGCCTTGGCTACAGATCTACGACGCTGTCAACGGTGTCAAGGTTTGGTGCCCGCCTTCCGGCTTCATGGCTGGCGTGTACGCTTATAGCGACAACACGACAGAGGTTTGGTTTGCTCCTGCCGGGTTGACCCGTGGACATCTAACTCAGCCTATCAAGGCCGAGTACTCTCCGTCTCTCGGTGAGCGTGACCTTCTTTATGGAAATGGCAACGCTGTCAATCCTATCGCTACCTTCAAGCAGGACGGAATCAACGTCTGGGGTCAGCGTACGCTACAGCGTCTACCCACGGCTCTAGACCGCATCAACGTTCGTCGTACTCTTCTATACCTTGAGAAGGTTCTTTCGACGGCTGTCCGTGGTCTGTTGTTCGAGCCTAACGACGCAGCTACTTGGACACGGCTACGCCGGTTGGTCACCCCAACACTTGAGTCGCTTAAGACCCGTCGCGGACTTCAGGATTTCAAGGTTGTCTGCGACTCTACAGTTAACACCCCTGACGTTGTCGAGCAGAACATGGTCAAGGCGTACATCTACGTCAAGCCTATGAAGACTGTTGAAATGATTCAACTAAATTTCGTGATAACCGCGCAGGGCAGCAGCTTCACAGAGGCAATCTTCTAAGCGAGGGAGAATAAATCATGGCATTAACCGAATATGTAATGTCCGCAAACCATCTTGCTCCGGCGATTGGTGGTTTTGAGCCTCAGCGGGCTTTCAACTATACGTTTGAACTGGAGTTTAAGGACTGGACGGAAGGAGACAAGAAGAACATCACGCTTTCAGTCGAGAGCGTAGATTTCCCTCGTTACGGAACTCAGGTTATCCCCTTCCGGTGGATGAACGAGGTTCGTAAGGTTGCCGGTGGAGCCACCGTACAGCAGATGCAGGTTACTATCCGCGACTTCGTGGATATCAATACCTACGGCCTGCTTGACAAGTGGATGAACGCTGTTCATAGTTCCGTCAATGGTACTATAGGTATGGCTTCCCGTTACAAGAGCCGTGGACACCTTAATCTGTTCACGCCTGAGGGTCGCGACCGTTCTACCGGTGACGGCATTGTGTGCGACGGTGTTTGGCCTTCTGAGTTCTCTGCTACCAAGGCAGACTACGAGCAGGATACGGCACTCATCAAGATCACTCTAGTTCTTCAGGTCGATAAGATCATAGGTCTCGGTGTTCAGCCGATGTCCAAGGTCAGTACGGTTGGTCCTAACGATCCGACCGATTAGTAACTCTATAGGCGCGAAGCCAAAGTTGTAAAGAAACATCTTCTCTGGTAAACTGTATTGCCCCGGAACATAAGCATAGGAGAAGATGATGGAAAAACTATCAACGACTAAGCCTTTGGAAGCGCCCATTACGGTGGACGTTCCCAAGCCTCTCGACAAGACCTTCATAGCCCCACGTTCGGTTGCTACCGTAGCATTGCCGTCGCGGGGCTATTTCTATTCAGATCCGTCGATTAAGGATGGTAATGTAGATATTACGCCTCTAACCGCCCGCGACATGAAATTGGTTGCTGGCATTACCGGAGACAATGTAGATGATGTGGTTGATACGCTGCTTAAGCGTTGCGTCATCTCCAACATAGACCCTCAAGATCTGCTTACGGTAGACCGCTACTTCTTGCTCATCATGCTTCGTGCCAATTCATTCGGATCTGGCGTGAACATTTCTGTAATGTGCCCAAATCCAAAGTGCAAGAAGGTTAGTTCTCTGGTGCTTGATCTGATCAAGGACTACGATGTGGTCAGCGTCAAAGAGGACGCCAAGGAACCTTTCCAGTTCGAACTTCCGGTAAGTAAGTTGGTCGTTACATACCGTCTACCTCGTGGAAAGGACGTTAAGCTTATCGAGTCAACTATTGACAGCATCAAGGCTAATACAAAGGAAGACGCTGTTGGAGATATGGCTCTTACAGCGGCAGTAGCCATGTTGATCAATACGATAAATGGCGTTCCTGTTCCGGAGGAGTCTCGCATCGAGGCCGTAGACACATTCCCTGCCAGTGACTTTTTGGCTTTAAGGCGTCACATGGATTCCAATACACCGTCGATGACATCGTCAACAACCAAGAAGTGTACGCACTGTGGTAATGATATTGAAGTGGGGTCTCCTCTGCAATCAGCAGAGTTTTTTTACCCTCTCTCATAAGGAACTAGAAATACTCATGAAGAAGCAGTTTGTGCTCATAAAGCACGCTGGCTTTTCATGGGAGGCAGTTGACTCTATGCCGCTTTACGAGATGTTCAAATTCTTCTCTATCTATGAAGAGTTTGTTGCAGAGACGAAAAAGGCAATGAGTGAGCAATAACAGGATATAGCATGTCAAGAAAGACCTCCGGAGCATTACAGATACAGCTTCAGACCGTGGTTCAAGCCTTGGAAGCTGCACTGTCGAACCTTATCGAAAAGGTTGATGCGTTAGGTACCAAGATCGACAAGATGCCGAACGTCGCCAAGAAAATGGCGGACGGGTACGTTGCATCTTTTGGTACCATTGCTAAGTCTGTCGAAGGTCTTTCTTCCCATGTAAACAAACTCGACAAAATTGCTTCTGGTCTTACGAAGATTGCTGATGGTGTAAAGCATTTCAAGGCGACCGAAACACAGGCCAAATCTATAGATCGTTTGACAGCTTCCTTTGCCGGACTTGGTCCTGCGGTTGCAGGGTTCCCAAAAGACGTGTCTGGCTTAACGGCTTTTGCTGATAGCATCACCAGTATTACTAAGGCTTTTGAAGGGCTAGATGGAAAGATACCGACAGTTAAGCAGATCGGCCGGTTAAATAGTGCCGCTAATGCTATTAGGAACTTAGGTAATGCGATCAAAACCACAGGAAAAATTCCTCCTGATGCGCTAGCTGCCCTAAAAGAAGTACGAGGCACGGGTGGCGGCGGAGGCCGGGGTGGAACAGGTGGTGGTGGCGGAACCTATAATGGTCCCGCAGCAGAATCGTCGGATTTTAAGCAGTACGCCACAAAGGGTATTGGCGTAGCTCTTAGCTTAGGTCTTACTGAGGCTTTGAAGAGACAGAACGTAGACCGAGAACTAAGTCAGGTTATGGCGTTTGAGAGTCCGAATTTAGGTGCTCTCATATCCGGAGGAGACAGTCAGGTTAGGGCTTCTTCCGTATATACGGCGCGCATGAAGCGGGAATTGGCGGCGTTGCAACGCCGTCACGGTGTCAATTATGAGGATGCAGCTTCTGCTTTGGCTATGACCGCTCGGTATACCTACGGCGGTAATCGTGCCTATGGCGACGTTCGTTCTATGAGTCCAGCTGAACGTCTGGAGCAGCAGAGCAACATAATTGAGAACTCAAAGCTAATGTTCCAAAAGACCGGTCTAGATATGTCAACTGCAACCAACATGCAGTTGTCTATGGGCCGAGATCTTGGTATTAAAGCCGAAGAGTACAAGAAGGTACGGGATGCCTTTATAGTTGTTCAGCGCTCTGGATCTTTGGCAGCTAAAGATCTTGAGCGGCTTGCTTCTAATGCTCGCGAAAGCAGCATGTCGCTTGGACTAGTCGGGGACGAAGCTTCGGCCTATCTAACGGAAAGGTTGAAGTCGGCTACAGCGTTGGCTAATGCCGGAATAAAGGCCAGCAATACTCAAGGGGCTATGGCGGGATTCTTTGGTGACGAGAAGTCGTTCATATTTGACTTGTTTGCTGGCGTAACAGATGCCGACTACAAGAGCGGAAATGAGGCAAACATCTTAAAGAAACAGTATGCTGCCATGGGAGCTATAACTGCCGGGATGGGTAACGATAGATTCGGAAACCTACTTAGAAAGCAGTTTATGGGGGAGTACGCCCCTTCGTCTATGCAGGGAGGTCCGGAACAATATTGGGCTGTTAGTGGTCGTATGGGAGAGGTCGGTAGACAGCAGGAACTTATAGATGGCGCTGTCAAAGTCAATGCGGCGTTTGATCCTATTGTTCCTGCAATGGATAATCTTTCCATGGCGGGCCAGAGGCTACTAGGCGTTTTGACCGGTCTAGGCGCGGTTCTGGGTTTTGGTGCCGCTTCATCTGCTGGTCAGGCCACAGCGGCTCCAGACCAGCCGGGTGGGCAAAGGTACAATCCTATAAATCCGGTAGAAGCTGCGATGTGGTCCAATCCTTTTATTTTTCCTGTTAGATTATGGAAATCAATATACAACGCTATGTTTGGTTCAAAACCAACAGGGTACGCTCAGGGCGGTGTTGTAAAGCCGGGTGCCTCTGGAGCTACGGATTCTGTTCCTATTATGGTTACACCGGGAGAGGAAGTCCTTAATGCCAATGATCCTAGGCACAGGAACAATGTAACAAATGCCACCGATTTTTTTACACGTATCGGATACAGAGTAACTAGTGCCTACAGAGACGACAATCCTAAATCTGATCATTACCGTAATCGTGCCATAGACATAGGAATGGGACATCTACAGTCACCACAGGAAATCGCAGAGTTCAAATCTCGTTTATTGGCGGACGTAAAAGCACAAAATCTTAAAGTTCGTTTCGAGGAGATGGATCAATACAATCCCGGAACAGGTTCGGTGTCCTCCGGTCGCCATGCGCATGTTTATGGTGATATGGCTGCTTTAGGAGGCGCTGGAGAGCGCATAGGAGCGGGTAAGCTAGATCCGGGCAGACTCCGTAAGTCTAGTTCGGCCCCAACACTGGCGGATTCTGGTGCGTCAGGAGCGGGTAAGCTAGATCCGGGCAGACTCCGTAAGTCTAGTTCGGCCCCAACACTGGCGGATTCTGGTGCCACAAACGTGTTTTCAGGTCTATCCGGTTTGATCGCTTCGCAGAAGGCTCAGCAGCAGGCCCCGCTACAGTTAGACCCTTCTGTCATGAGTGCGCTGTCCAATATAGCTAGCTCCAACTCTGATTCTTCGGATACGATGGCGCAGGCGGTTTCTATGTTTGCTCAGGTAATACAAAGGCTAGTGTCTAATTCACGCTCATCGAGCGGAGGATCGGATCTAGCCGAAGCGGTTGCTCGCGGCAACTATGCCTTTAGTCGTGGTGCATAATGTCATATAACGATCCTTCTCGCTTTTGTTATATCATCGTCCTTCCTGACGACGGTGATAAGACATCAGAACAGCACATAATTCGATTTCAAACTATGCCGGATAAGATAACGGATAGTAAAAGCGCGGTGTTTAATGACGCCCAGATAATTGGTCGGTCCTCTCCTCTGAAGACGTATCAGTTTTCCAGTGCCCGCCGCATCTCTCTGAATCTGGAATTCTTTGCTTCTTTAGAAGCCAAAGATGATGAGGGAAGGAACGGCCCAACCGGTGTCTATAAGGTTAAAGAGACGGTTAATCTATTGAGGTCATTGGTTAATCCAAATTATGGAAGTAAACTGATTTCCAGACCTAGAAAGTGTATTCTACGTGTAGGAGACAATATAGGAATGTCTGGTTTTTGTACCAGTGTAAATGTTACTCTTCGGGGTGACTATCCTTGGGAGTTGTATCCGGCATTGGCCCATTATGCTTCGGTATCTCTTACGTTTGAAGAGACGGGAGAATCTGTCTATTCCTTTGAAGATATTCGATTGGGGAAAGATGAGAGCAGCAGTATACAGCGTGCTCGTAAGTTTGGTGCCCTTGATACTCTAGCCGGATTCCAAGCAACACCTGTCCCTATTACAGCTAATCTGTCCAATCCTGTGTTTAGCGGGGCATAGTTATGGTAGAATTGAATTCAATCGGAACTACTAAGCTAAAGGCATATTCGCGCAATAGCGGTCTCCCCATCTTTTCTGATGCAGAAAATAATGTAATCTTCGTTGGCATCAATCTGAATGATATCAAACTAACGCTAGATTCGTCAGTACAAAAGTACACCATAGAAACGAACGACGCCTTCCGACCAGATCTTATATCGTATCGTTTTTATCGTACACCATTACTTGGCTGGTATATTTGCGCAACCAATGATGTAGTAGACCCGTTCGATCCTGATACCGGATTGTATTCTGGAAGACAGATTGTAATACCTTCGTTAGATAAGATATTTCAACAGGTAATTTAATGGCTACTCCTTTTCAACAAGTCAATAGGGATGAAAATCCCAATAACGCCCTAGTTGATAACCTAACTGGATTTGTTAGTTTGTACTTTGGCGGCAAGTCCATGACACTAGTAGACCCGAAGACCGGCCCGGCGCGCAAGATACCTCAGTATTTACAGTCGTTTGAATTTCATCGTGTTACCAATGGTTTGGGTCGCTTTTCTATAACATTGGTAGATCCTAACTGGACCGAAGTGGAAAGCAAAATTCTTGCGAGTACGTCTGCTGGAAAAAAGATGCAGCTTGAGTACGGTATGCTTGGAGTTGCCGGTAAAATCCACAATACTTCTTCGAAGATAGATGTACTCATTCTCAAATATGATATGGAGATGTTCTTAGATTATAGCGTTATTACAGCGCAGGGATTGTGTCTTGGCGTTTCTACACTAGGATCAACGCTGTTGGGTTCAAGTACACATACGTCGTCCTTCCTTAAGGATACTATTTCTTCTCGCGGAACTACCAACGTCTCGGCCTATATGATAGAACTAGCAACAATGCTAGGGTTTTCCATGAAGGACAAGACGATTGACGTTGAGGAAACAGACAGCAATTTTTCTAAGGAAGATCTAGGAACTACTGAGGATAAAGCACGAATCTTAACATGCGATAATAGTTCAATACTGAACCACATAGTATCTGTGCTTATCCCTAAGGCAGTATCCAAAGACAGCAAAAAGAGCCCTTTCGTGTTTTACGTATCAAAGCGCCCGCCGTCTACTTCTACGGACCGCACTGGAGTGAGCGCGGCTGCTGACGATGAAGCCGTTGATAAGGAGGTTTTTCATTTTCATAGTATGGCTAGGGCCATAAATAAAGTTCCTAGAACAAAGCTGACGATGTTTTCTGATAAAATGTCGCACATCAAGTCGTTCAAACCGTCATTCGAGCATACAGTAGCCAATATTGCTAGGGGTACAGATGTTGTAGCGTACGGCTACGACAGGGTCTCTGGGGAGATGGTGGGGGAAGCTCGGCATAACGACACCGGGCCAAGCAAGGTTGATTCGCCGTCTCCGTCTCCGACTGCTAAAATGGGAGGTTACGTCCCCGGAGAACGCTCTAATCAGGTCGAGTCTTTGAATTACGTCCACTCGGTTGCGGCTAATGCTCCACTAACGGCTGAGTTAGTAATGGTTGGAGATGTCAATTACTCGCTTTTAGATTGCATTGACATATTCGTCACCATACCCACCGGAAATCGAAAAGGCGAGCCGCACAACACCAGCAATAGGTACATCATTACAGGCATAAAGGACACCATACAGGATGGCGTGTTTGAGACGACTTTGAAGCTCTGCACAGGATTTGGGTTTACGCCTGCCGGTCAGGCAATTCAGGCAGACAATGATGCCAAGGCGGAACGGGCAGCTGTCGAGCAGATGCTTTCTGTTCCGAAAGCGTGGGAGTATTCTAAACCAAAGTATGACTTTCCTATTCTCGACGGTAGGATTTTTGATAGTACTAGACCATAAGGAATTCAATGGCAAATCCGTTTCTTAACAATGCTGAATACTCTGTAGTCGAGAAAGTACACGGGCCGCTTAAGAGGTTCGGTATATATCTCGGCAAGGTGGAGTACATAGATGATCCAATGCAGTTGGGTAGGGTGTGCGTTAGAATCCCAGCTATACACGGTCCGGAGACGTTGACTACAACGGAGAACCTGCCTTGGGCTGCTCCGTGTAATCCTTTTGGCGGCGGTTCTGGCTACGGCTCCTTCATGATTCCTCCTGTTGGATCTATGGTTTGGATAGCTTTCGACGGAGGAGATGTCAATTTCCCTGTTGTCTTGGGAACCCTTCCAATCGCTCCTGTTGGCGAACGTAAAATGCTTCGTGATTCTAATCTCAAGCATCCGCTGGGCACGCAGTCCATGACCCAGACTTCGGACAAGCCTTGGACTACGCCACCGACCAACGAGAGCCCTACAGAGTACCTACAGATGGTCCGGGCACACCCTGAGACGTACGTGCCCTTCAAGTCCCCTAAGGGTGCCTCGCTGGTCGTAGAGGACAGGGACGAGGCCGAGCGCACGCGCCTGACTGACAGATCGGGGCAGGGTTTAATCATGACATCGCCCGTAACGCGCGGCGATAACGTAAACAACAAGGCTCAACGTAAACTTCAAAATTCTGATGAGGGCAATAGCCTACCTGCGGAATCTTTGGTGGAAAGGCTCGCTTCTCTGACTCTAGTAGATGCCGGAAGCCAGTCGATAGAGTTTGTCACCAAGAAGGCTAATCAGCCTTCGGATCACCCTGATGTTGTTAATGACTATCACGGCCGAATTCGCATCATATCTAGACAGCCTAGTGTTTCGTCGGAGGCAGACGGAGCGGAATCTACCCGATCAGGCCACAAAGAAACGGAAGGCGAGAACTCTGTAGTTCTGGACATGTCTGGGTCTGACCACAGGTTTACGATTGAGTTGCAGAAAGATGGAGAAGTCAATACTCTAATCCATCTTGATTCGAAAGACGGGTCTATAACTATTGATACTCCGAACAATATTGTTCTGAGTAGTAACAACATAAAACTAAACGGTAACGTATCCGTGTCCGGCAACCTTCTGGTTGGCGGCGTTCAGATAAATAACAAGGATTTGCTTGTTAGTGGTGATTTGTTGTACAATCCAGCAGCCGTAGCTGAGGTTGACGGAAATCCCAACCCTACGGTGTAACGGAGTAAGCTATGCCAGCAGACTATCAGTTGTGTGTCGAGCCTTTCAGTCTAAACGTTTTGGCTGGAACCACTACGACCTTTTATATTCCGGTTGACTACGCAGTTGTACAGAACCCACCATATCCGGAAAATCCCTGTGCTCCAGACCCGTGTTCTTATGACGAGATGGGGAGTGGTTGTGGACGTATAGGTAGTCTCCCATCGGAAGACTGTACCTTGACAGCTGCGGCATATACTGATAATCCATCCGGTACGCTTATTTCTGGGGTTTCGGTATCTTGGTCTAGCCGTGATAATGGTGGTTCGCGAGAATTGGTTGCCACAGTTACCGTGGCTCCGGGAACGCCAAACGGGACGGATACGGCACGCAGGGTTCGTCTAAAGGGAGACGCAATAGGCGGTAGTGGTCTAACCACAACGCTGCTGATCCTAAATCCAAGCATCGTTGTTCAGGGTGTGTATGAGAAGGCAGCCTTATTTACGTTTCCACACTCTGGTGTAGGCGGTGGATTCTACATTGATACCCAAGACCTTTGTACAGCCGAAACTGAAGTTGATGCTTCTTTGTCCCTATCGAAAATGTACCGAGTACTGCTTGTCGGAAGACTGACAGACGCAGCAGTAAACAACCTCGGCGGTTGGACCAGTACCAACGGTGTAATCAAATTGGTTGATGGTAGTAGTCCATCTAATGAGGTATGGTCTTCTCAGACTGTGTACCCATATCCTGTGGAATGGTATGATCCGGATCTGGGTGGACATGGAGATCCTTTTGGGGAAAATACCCCCTATGAAAATCTGCGTATTGTTGGTGACAGGGTAAATCCTCCAGAGATTCCTTCCTTCCAGTACAGTTATGGCTTCCCACCATCGTCAGCGTACCAGAACACGTCTCTTAACTTTCAGCGGCTTGGTGGGCACATCAATTACACTATTGGTGGTACACAGTACACCATAGACGTTGTTGATCGCCCAAAAGTTAATCCTTATGTTCGCTCCGTAGTCTCAACTGACGGTACCTCCGGGGGCGTTCCTCAGACAGTAGGTGAGGGTTATTTCGAGCGGCTTGTCGGTAATTCTGTAACGTTGTATCCCGCAGTAGCTAATGACAATCGCGTTTTGTCGGCCACTGATATGCTGTCTATGGAGGTAGCAACGTCGGCTTCTGGACCTTGGTATGCCTTCGGGGCTCCACAGGTTACTGGATACACGTATTCTCTAAACGACCCGTCAATCGTATTTAATTACGATGACGGAACAGACGCATTTGATTACACTGCGGCTAGACTTATCTTTACGCCAACGGCGGCAGGTAACTACTACCTACGTGTTAAGCCTACGGCGGACGCTAACCCCAATGTCAGGTCTACCCAGACAATACACATAAATGCTATCTCTACACCTGTTACCAGTATCGTTTTTGGTGCTGTTCCGTCTCCTACGCTAGACTCATTTTTTGTTAACGTTTCAACCAGTTGTAGTGCTGGTAAATATCAGCTTGCTATTGTAAACCCAAGCGGTACGTATGATCCTTCTCCATCTGGAGACCATGACGATCTTGAACTAATTATTGACGGAGTATCGCGTTCTTCATTAAGTAGCCCCGGAACCTACTATCCGGTTGATCCGAGCAACGGGTTTGAATCTACTGCGGCGGGGCATGTTATACAGGTAAAGGTTCCAAGTTATTTACTTGGAAAATTGTATAATCAGTCTTTTGGTGGTATTATTTCCTTAAAGGCTACGGTAGGAGGACAGACTTTTTATTCCTCGTCGTCTTATCCAAGTCTAGTTTATACACGTCCCGGTGCTACATTAGATATAAACGGAGCCGGAAATACTACGACTTTGACTCCGTGTTCTCCTCGTGTGCCTCCCTTCACGTTCACTCGTACGGTTCGCTGGACAAACTTAGTGGCTGGCACGACGATTTCGCTTTCTTCCCCGCTGAATGATCCGGGTGACGCCTCTCTTAATGGGTCAATAGATTTTGGTGCAGACCAAACATTTGTGCCTACGGCTGGGGAGTTGGCTTCTGGGTCTCGCATCATAACTTGTACGTACACCCTTCCGGTCCCTGCGCCCGATGCCATCATTGACACCACAATCGTAGCTACCGCCACTCCGTTAGTCGGTGATACTTTTACTTCAGTTGGCACGCTGAAGATATTCCCGTGTGCAGCAGCACCCGGAGTTCCTGTAATAAACTACTACAAACCAGCCAAGGATAAGGGCATCGTATTCACAACTGCGCAGGATGCTGGCGTATCACTGATAAGCAGCATCGTCTATTCCAATACCGGACCTTTTTTCGAGTCTGGAGATAGTGCGACGGAAGATGTCTACACTGACAGGGCCTATTTTAAGCTAGTGGTTGACGGAAATCCTGACACTGCAAATGGCTATACTATAGAAGCATCCACAAGTCCTACCTTTTCTACTGTAACCACACTAATTGTTCCTAGTGCAGCCTCCAATTCTACATGGAGTGGGTCCATCCTCATAGATGGCGCTGTAGAGGGAACAACTTTGTTTGTTTCTCGTGGTACGGGTGCTCGTGGAACCTACACAGCGAACGAACTCCTAGTACGTATTTCTGCTCCGTCGTCAGATCCGATTACAAGCCCGTTCCCCGTGTACTACTTCAGGGCAAAGATCACGGGACAAACGTCTTATAGCAACACTATGTCTGTGACACACATTGCGCGGCCCTATATCGCCATGGCTGATTCCGGACAGGGAGTCAACAATTCTAGCACCAATTTGTATCTAGAAGCAGGGTCTGGATTTTTGGTGTGTCCGTCTGTTGTTGCTCTGACTTCGTCCGGAACCCCGGTGTACTATTCCTCTTCGGGAAGTCCGTTGTTTACCATAGAAGGTTCTGCCGGATTACTTCAGACGAGTAAGACTTCTATTTTCCCGTATCCGCTAGTACCCGCACGCCTTTACAATACCCGCTACATGATGTGGGGTGTTGTCGATCCCGGTGCGTCCGGTGACCATACGTTACATGTAATGTTCGGTTCGGTCGCCATAGCTAAGGTGTCGTGTAAGGTAGTTGCTACCAACCATGTGAATCTTCGCATTGGCGGCTCTGTTGACGCCTCTACGACGGTGCGTGGTACTCAGGCAAGTCCGACCTACAATGCTGTTGCAGTTCCGGGAACAAAGACCTTCGTTGTAATTGACGGGGCTGGCACAGCCATACCTCCGGTTGTGGGTACGTTGCAGTTCACACCGACGCTATCGCACGCCTCTCCAGCGTATGCGGCTATTTTGTTCAATCAGCCAGATCCTTTGGCTACTTCTGATGCAAACGGAAAAACATCTGTAGCTGCCTCCACCATCCTGACTTCTGTATCTGGATGTTTGCTGGAAGAGTCTACGACGCCTTCTCGACTACGCGTGGTTCCTGCTGTAGAAGGGCATTCTTACCCTCCGTATACATCGCAAACGCGCGGCATACGGATTCCGCTACGCTTCAACATTAACAATACTGAGTTAGCTGTAACGGATTGCAACTTTGGCATAGCCAAGGGGATTACGTCTGGAGGTGCCGAGCTTCCTTTGAATATTGTCGGTAATTCCAAGCGTATAGGATACCCATCGAATGCCCCACAGTACGCTGAATTCGAGATAGTCGGCAACTCTCCTGCTCCGTACTTCTTTCTTGGCACACGCGACCATCACGGTCTTCTTTTAGGGTCTACCGGTATAACCTCTATAGTTGTAGAACTTAAGATGACTCTTGGGACCGCCGGTTGTTTGGCTAAAACTGTGACTATTCCGATTGTAAACGAGCAATGTGTCGATGGTCCATACATAGCGGTTGATTTGGATGCGGCTGGAAAGTCTTTGTTTAGTTGTGACGTTTTTCCTAGCGCGGCTCCGGCTCTTGGCGGCGGTATTGGGTACGACACTGGACTTACGTCGCCTAGTATAGTGGCCGTGTACGAGCATGGGTATCCTTTGATAAATCCTGAGTTCGATGCCACGCATATTTACAAATTCGGTATCGAGCTAAGCGGAAGTGTGCTAGGAACCACAGGCTCGCCGTCGTCGTTGTATCCGGTCAAGTACACATCTACTGATGCAGAGAATCCGTTGGAGATAGTTGTAGCCACCAATGGTGGTAGTCCTGCGTGTGTTAAACGGTCCTATAAGGTAACCTACAACAAGAATGCTCCTGTACCGGCATGGCTTCCAAAACCAATACAGTTTTATGTGGGTGCCACAAGCAGCACGCCATTGCAGTCTGTACAAAACTTGTACAACAACGACGTACTCTGGATTCAGCTACAGAGCACGTTAGACGCTGCGTTTGATGCCTCCAAGCTTTATACCGACTACGAGTTGGTCTTCATGCCTGTAACGGGCGGGACGACAATAAAGAAGTCGATTGATTATCGCCTCAGTGGTGAGGGTGGTTTCACGCAGTCTAAGTGTGTTAAGTTTATTCCTACTGCGGCGGACCTATTTTCTCCTTCCACGACGTATGCTGTCGGCATAAGCCATAAAGTCACGGGGTGTGTTTATACTTCTTATGTCGTTGGTGGGTCGGTCGGGACTGTCACGTATAGGGGCAACAAAGCAGCGGCGACTGTGGAGTTTAGCCAGATACCGGAGCTAAGCCCGTGCTATACTGGTGTTCCTGTAATAGGAAGAGGCTCTGGCCTACAGACTGTCAGAACATTCTCTGTATTTGATGCTGCCAACCCGTCAGTTCCTGTTCCCGGATGGGATAAGTTGCTTGTAACCGGTTCGGCCACAAATGAATCTGTGTCGTTTACCATTCCTCGTAATGGAATATTCCCTACCACTCCAATAAGAAACTCCGTTAAGTCGAAGGTGGTCTTGGTACAGTTTTACACCGCCGACAATATACCTCTGCTGCCTTCGGCTGTCCCTCTGACTCTTAATTTGAAGACGCCGAAGTTTGTCATAAGCTATTCCAACGAGAGCTTGCGACCGTCCATAGGTACTGCTCCCGGCGGGTACCAAAATGTGTTTACGCTTAAGAGTGTAGAAGACACGTGTTGTTCGTCTTGCTCCGGAGGAGTATGCACGCCTGATGATTTGTCATCGGCTACGGTTGTTTGGTCTAGCTCGCTACCAGCATGGCTAGAAAATTCTACTCCTGTCGGCTCGTTGCCCAACACATATTCGATAAGGAATTCCGCTCCAATACCCGGTACAAGCGGTTTTGTACAGGTTAGCGCTAAAGTTTCCTACTACATGGCTACCGTTGGTGCCATGGAGCACAACGTATTTGTAAACTACACGTTGTCTCCGACTTCGGCGTTTGCGGTGTCCACAGAAAACCTACCGGCTACCTCCAACGGAGCGCAGAATTACTCCGCGTACATTAGTACAGTGAATAAGCCTTGTTCTGTGCTAGATTGGACTATAACAGACCGAAAGGTTTCTGGGGCGCACAGGTCTTTGCCTGTGGCTGTTACGATAGCCAGCGACTCCGGTAATTTTGACAGGGCTAAAATAACATGGACAGTCGTATCTGACCCCGGCGCGGTGTTTCCGGTGGGTGGTTTGTTATACAAGTTCCGAGTAAAGGCACAGTGTCAGGGCGGGTCTCAGATAGCGGAAGGTGACGTATCTCTACGGGTTTCACCTTCTATACCGTCGATCCTTGGATTGTCTCCGATAGTCGGCTATTTTGATGTGGTGAATGACCCCGTCACAATTGTCGGATCAAACTTTTTCCCGAACGCTACCGTTAGATTTGACAATCTTACTGCTGCTGACGTTGTCGTGAATCCAACTGGAACGTCGATTACGTGCATTCCTCCGGTAGTTCCGGACTCAGGCGGGCCTGACGTTCTTATGACGGTTTCTGTGGATAATGGTGATGGTGGAATTTCGTCTTTTATACAGAAGTACACGTATACGCGCAAGCTAACCCCCGTGCTGGTTGGGATTTCCCCATCTAGCGGTACTCCATTGGGAGGCACAAAGGTTCTTTTGACTGGAGCTAATTTTGAGCCTTCGTCTGTGGTGACCATAGATGGCATAGAGCAGCCCATCATTGCTGTCACGCCATCGTCACTATTGTTTGTAACGTTCCCGCATAGCGTGGGAGACGTTGACGTAGTGGTCTCCAATTCTAACTGTGGCGGGTCGCAAGTAGAGTGCCCGTCTATACCGTACACGTTCCGCGTTTCACCTCAGATAACAGCGGTCTACCCGTACAGTACTTCGGCTACCGGACAAGACCCTGTGTTCATCGTTGGTACTGGTTTCTACGCAACTGAGTCCGCTAAGCCTCGCGTTTTGGTGGACAATTTTGAGATCCCTGCGTCGTTGATAAGGCTTGTAGCTGGAGTTGGTTAATGGCTTCCCCTGATTGTGTTCCAGAAGTAGTTCCGGTTGCGGCAGTTCGTCCTGTTACACGGACTGCCGTGCCCGTGTGCGATCCCCTCAAGCCTGTTAAGTCTAGTGCCCAGAACGACCTAGACTCTAATCTGGCAAAGCCTTCCGGGGCGTACAAGACCCTGACAATGGCTAGTAAGTTTGGGGATTTGGTTGTTCCGGCTAACGTGCATATCAGATTTTACAACTGCACGTTTGATAATTTTGATGCGACACAGGGCAACAACATTTTCTACTTCGAACAGTGTGTGTTTAGAGAAACACCCACTATGACGGACGTTGCAGCCATAGCATCTGGCACTACGTTTACTAAGGGGGCGAGGATAACTAGAACAAAGATCGAGTTAATCCCTCACGAAGCTCCAAACACGGACCCCTCTACGCAGGGCGACTCCCCTACAACTAAGGCGCCATGCGTGATAAACGATGTGTTCTGGTGCGGTGATCATTCGCTTTTGAAGTCTTCCGAATCCACGTTTGAGTGGCTGGGCGACAGCTTTTCTGAGATCCCGGACGATATGATACGCAACATGGGCGTCATTCGTGAGGCGATGCAGATTTGCAGCGAAGTAACTGGCGCCGTTTATGGCGTCGTGTCGTGGGCAAATAGAGCCATCGTTTCGCTCTCCGGGTTCAGCAAGCTAGAGTCCATGTTGGATAAGTTTCTGAACATACCGTTCACCATTCTAAGTATGGTGGAAGGGTGTGTAGCCAAGATGGTAAATGCTGCATTCGGCGCACTAGACGCTCTTCTAGCTCCATTCTTTCATTGCGCTGAGAGCATGACGCGGTTATTTGATAGTATTAGCTCGCTGATAACTAACGTAAAGTCGCTTCCTGACCGCATAGCAACCTTAGCCAACAGGTGTTACCTCAAGATCATGGGTACTGGCACGCTTCTTGCTAAGAGAGCGGCTTTCTTGTTAGACATTCGTAGTCGAGTGGAGTTGCAGCTTAACCAGAGAATAGTGGCTATCAATGGCACGGTAGCCGAGCTTCAGGATAGCAGCAAAATGCTGCTTCGCAATTGCAATATAGTTACCTCTCCGTCTAGCGGTAACGTTCTGCCTATGTTCCGAGTGCATACCAACAGTTTCTTGGATGTGTCTAGGGTCAAGTTCTTGACTACGGCTAGTGCGCCATTGTTTGATGTTGGTAGCGGTGGGCACATCAAGGTCTCAGCGCATAAGGTAGAAAGTACGGCTCCGGAAAACGGCTTGCCGCTGGTGTCCGCAAACAGTGGAAAAGTCGAGGTTGAGTTCAAAGAAGTTGTTTCCAATAACACGTTGTTGAGTGGCGTAGGCTCTGTGTTCGTCTATGACAAATTGGGCAGCGTTACCCTAAATAGTTCGTCGGCTTTTGTTGGCGATTTCGATAATTGTGTGGCATAGTATGGCCGACAACATATTTACTAACGGATCTGGACCGCTGTTCCGCTTAAGGAACAACTCCACCTTGAATATCAGTGGTGTGTCGAGCATGTCCAGTGGCGAGGGGTACCCGGCGTTCGTAGTAGAGAGTGGCTCTACACTGAATATGGTGGGTGGTGGAAATATATCGTCTTCTGGAGCACCTATATTTCGAGTAACAGACGCTAAGATAAATGTTTCTGGTTTGGATCAGTTGCAGACATCTGATTCGTCCACAGTGGTTGCGGAGAATTCCAGCGTAATTTTGTCAAACATTCGGTCGGTAGGAGGACTAACTCCTATCTCTCTGCGGGGTACCTGTCACGTTACGCTAAACCGCGTTACAAACTTCTTGGTGGACGGGGATGACAACGTATTTTTGTCTAGTTCTGCAACGAACTATGGTTCCCTTAAGATACAGAACATGGCATTAATTCCCGGAAGTATTCAAGCAGCGAATATGAATGTGACGCTTTCCAATGTGCGAGTTGTTAGTTCTTCTGGAAGCAATCCGGCTATAGTGTTCACAGCTGATGCGGCAGATGGAAACTACACCTTGACCATAGAGGGACCAACGGCATTGGATGGGGCTGACTCTTTGTACATATCCAATAGTGTTGGTAAGCTTAGCAGTGTGACTTGTGGGGGGGATGTTAGCGTCGTCAATAGCGTGGTTGATCTACATAACTCCTCGTTCACAGCATCCTCTGATGTGCTTGACTCGACACTTACGGCTGTGAGGACTTTGTTCGACACGCTCCTATTAACAAATTCACATTGTACCGTAAAAAACAGCACAGTTCTTGAGTTAACGCCCTCTAACAGCAGCGTTGTGAGCTACCATTCTGAAATAGACGGGAATATAGAGGGCACTTTGAATTCTGCCGTGTGGTTGCACAACAGTCGTGTTGGGGGTGACGCCACCATGGCAAGCGGCTCTTCTCTGGTTGGCAGCGGTGCTACTCTGGAGGGCGCTGGGTC
>JAVEXR010000049.1:0-7460 GCA_034003925.1 Candidatus Moraniibacteriota bacterium | reverse complement strand
TTATGAAAAAAGTATTTATTATTCACGGATGGGGAGGGTCGCCAAGCGCCAACTGGTTTCCTTGGATGAAAGAGGAATTAGAAAAAAGAAATATAGAAATTGAAGTTTTGGCTATGCCTAATACTGATAGTCCGCAATTAAAAGAGTGGTTAGCTTTTATGTATAAAAAAATTAACCAACCCACTGAAGAGATATTTTTGGTCGGGCATAGTTTGGGAGGTATAACAATTTTAAAATATTTAGAATCTCTTAGAGAGAATAAAAAAATTGGAGGGATTGTCTTGGCGGCAGGATTTTTGCGTTCGATAAATATTCCTGAACTAGAGAATTTTTTTGCTGAGCCATTGGATTGTGAAAAAGTAAAAAAATCAGTAAATAAAATAGTTTTGATAAATTCTGACAATGATCGGTATGTTCCGTTGGAGGAAGGTGAAATTATGAAGGAAAAATTAAATGGAAAATTAATTATTCTTCATAATGCTTATCATATCAATGAAGGAAATGGTTTTTTTACTTTTCCAACTGGCTTGGAAGAACTATTAAAAATGATAAATTAAATTTATAATCTTAAATATGCCACAAAATGCTATCGTGCACTCATGGTAGGGTGGTTTTAAAAATATGAAAAAAATATTGGTAACATATTATTCTCGTACGCAGACAACCAGAAAAGTGGCCGAGAATTTGGCGGAAAAATTGGGGGCGGATATTGAGGAGGTAAAAGATACTGTAGATAGAACCGGAGTGAAGGGTTATTGGTTTTCCGGTAAGGATGCTACTTTGCGAAAACTGACTGTTTTGGAAAAGTCAGAAAAAAATCTCAGCGATTATAACATGGTAATTATTGGCACGCCGATTTGGTCTTGGAATATGTCAGTGCCAGTGCGTACTTATATCACCGAAAATAAGGATAAATTTCCAGATGTGGCTTTCTTTTGTACGATGGGTGGAAGCGGGAATGAAAGGGCATTCAAGGAGATGAGCGAGATTATTGGCAAGAAACCAATCTCAATTTTGGCATTGAAAACAGTGGAAGTAGTAAAAAATTCAGCTAAAGAAAAGATTGAAGAGTTTGTTAAGTCGCTAATTTAATGCAGTTGATTTATGAAAAATTTTATAAAAATTAAAGATAAAAATTTATTTCTGCTCAATGTTGAGATATTAGGAGTGAATGAAGCTCAGCTCTGGATTGGAACCAATCCGGACGGTCCGCTGGATAATGATGACCAAAGAGTTTTGGCGGAGCGTCAAAAAGTCAAAGATAATCCCGAACAAAGAATTTCTGGAATTGAAGCAGTTGATTTGAAAGAGAGTCAGCTTTCCCCAGATTGGTTTGAAGTGGATACTTCAGGTTGGATTAGCGGGATTTATCGTTTTAATATTCATGGCAAAGCTGGCATAGAGACTCCCAACGGAACGCCTCTTCGAGAAATTAGAGACGGGGAATATTCATGGCCAAATTTTTCAGACGATTTTTTGCTTGGTTTATCTGATGAGCAAAAACAATTTTTATATTTGGAAAGGAATAAAGCTGGCTTTTGTATGCGTATAGAAATTTTAGAAGACGGGGAAATTAAGCCGGCTGGCGATGGTTTAGGATGGGTAGCTAAATGGCCAGAGCTCAAAAAAGAAACCCAGCTGCATTATGAGGAAAAAAATAATTAAATCACAGAAATAAAAAATATGACAAATAGTTTTGAAATGCCTCAACAATCCAGAGATAAGTCTTTTAGTCACATAAAAGAAGAAGAACACGAATTTGAAAATTTGGTTTTGGAAAATTGTTATAATCAGGGATGCGAAATAATAAGCAGGGATGATTTTGTGCGAAATTCTTTAATCAGTCTTAAAGAACATGACAAAAACACTTTTATACATTCTCTGGAGGTGGGCAATATGATGGCTTATCTGATAAATGAGATGGCGGATAAATTTACTGAAGAAGAGAAGAGGACATTGATGATGTCGGCTCTGTTACATGATTTTGGCAAAACTCATATTGATGCCAATATTCTTAACAAAAGAGAGACCTTGACTGATAAGGAGCGAAAGATAATAGAAGAGCATCCGCGGCACAGCTTCAATGCTTTGAGAGATTGGGATGAAGAGGTGGCCAGAGTGGCAGTGGCACATCATGAGCATCAAGCGCATAGTTATCCGCGCAAGGATTTTGTGAAAGATGTTTTGGATAATCGAGGCAAGGATGGACAAATAAGAAAACTTTCTAGAATTTTGGCGATAGTAGACGCTTTTCAGGCTATGACAGACATGACTCGTCCGAGCAATATCAGAAATCCCAAGACGATGGACCAAATAATCAAAGAATTGCGAGAAAGGAAAATAATGCCCAGAGAGGATGAAGAAGTATTGTTCTTATTGGAAACTTATTATTATCAAAATAAGAAAAAAGATGAAATTAATTATAATAATCAATCCGACCTAGTCGGTAATGCTTAAAAATATGGAACAAGAAATTTTAAAAAAGATAGAAGAGCAAAATAAAAAAATTGATGCGATTTGGGTGAGTGTTGAAAAAACAAGAAAATATTTTTTAACTACCCTTATCATATCAGTAGTAATGACGGTCTTGCCGTTGATTGGACTTTTGATTGTTATCCCAATGGTGTTGGGATCACTTTCAAAATCAATGGAAGGATTGCTGTAAATTAAAAATTGTCTCGATGACTGATTGCTGATGAATGATGACAATTTTTTATAATATTTACTTTTGCATGCGCAATGTTTTAGTGCTAGTATGCTAAAGTGTTTTCATGATTGTCTGGAGAGATGCCAGAGTGGTCGAATGGGGCGCTCTCGAAAAGCGTTGTGCCTTTACAGGTACCGGGGGTTCGAATCCCTTTCTCTCCGCAATAATCCACCCGGATAGCGAATAGCTATTTGGGTGGTTAATTATTACGAGGGCAAGAAGGGATGAGAAGGGCGAAGCGCGACGGAGTGAGTCGGGGTCGAGCAAATTTTTAGCAGAAAATTATGCATGACCGAATCCCTTTCCCTCCGCTTTATTTTAATAATACCCTTTTGTTTAGAGAGGATATTATTTATTTAGGAAGAAGATTCCTCTTTGTAGCAAATAGAGTAAGTAAGAGGAGATAAAGGTGGCACTTTTTTGCTTTACAATTTATAGCTCCGTATGCTTTAATGTATTAGTCGCCAAAAGAGGCGAGAAGATTATTTTAGGATAAAGTTCGTTAAATTATTTGATGCGACTAACATAATAAGGAGGGAGAAACTATCTAAATATTTTTTTATACTTCGCAGCAAAAGAGATTCAATCACCCTTAATCTACGTTGAAAAAAGGAGGCTGCTAATATGGACTTAAAAGAAGAGCTACTTGGATTAAGCCAGGAAACGGAGAATTTAAAGTCACAACTTGCAACCGTGAGAATTAGGATAGGAAGTCTCATTCAACAAGAACTTGAAAAAAGAAAAATTACCTGGTGCACGCGTTGTCATAAAGTTGTGCCAGTTAGTGCTGTTGAATATCTGTTGGAATATGACATAAACGAGGGTTGCTGTGATCTGCTAACTCCTAGTTATTTCAATAGGATTTGCTCTAGTTGCAATACCCCCTATAATTTCAACTGGAATAGTCAATGGAGCAATGCAGGGGGAGAGCGTTGCCGTCAATTTTACAAAGTAAAAAAAGAACCTGATGGTTATTATTATGAAAAAAATAACAAATGGTGGCCTTTACCATCGGATTATTTGAGGAGACTCCATATAACAGGGGAATTAATGTCTGAGCTAATCTGGCAGCTTTGTCCCTAAGATAATCAAGGGTAAGTGGGGACTGATTGCGAAATCGCGATCAGTCCTTTTAAATTTGCTAAACCCCTTAATTTTAGGTAAAATAAGAGGGTAATAATAAATGTAACAATTTATGAAATCTTTTGCATTGAAGAATAAAGTTCTGGCTATCTTGGTGGCTATTTTAATTTTGGCAGGGTTTTTGCGTTTTTGGAATTTGAATGAAAAATCTTTTTCAGCCGATGAATTTTTGGGCGTAAATACGGCTTACGGCTATTTGCAGACAGGCGAGTGGCGCAGATGGGATTTTAATCTAGAGAAACCTCTGGTAGATAATGCCTATTTCAAGACTTTTTTTGATTTTGATATTTGGGGCGATGGTCCAGAGACTTATACCCGAGCTTGGATTTACAATTGGCAGGTGGCTCAATCTTTGAGATTTTTGCCAGATAGTCAAGAATGGTCTTATCGCGTAGTAAGTGTGTTATGGGGAATTTTTTCAGTATTAGCAGTTTATTGGGTGGCTTTTAAATTTACTAAAAACAAAGCTATCGGAATTATTGCTGCTGTGCTTATGGCTTTTAGCATTGATGGAATTGAATTTTCTCGCAGGATGAGAATGTATGCTATGTTTATGCCAGTTTTTTTGCTTTTTAGTTATGTGGCTTTTAATTTTTTTGAGTCAAAGATAAAAAGTAGACGAGCAGCTATAAATAAACTCAACGAAAAAACAAAGCTTAATTTTGTTTTTTTTATCCCACTTATTTTATTGGGACTTTTGAGTATGCATCTGCATCTGTTGGCAGCTAATTTTGTTTTTATCGGCTTGATCTACTTTTTGGTGATGGGGGCAATGATTTATCGAAAAACCAAGAATTATAAAAATCATTATCTTTTATATGCCCTGGGTACTATATTGGTAGGAATTATTATGAACTTAAAAGGAAACGCTTTACTAAGTTCATTGGGTTGGGAAAATCATTTCTCTTATTTTAATAAATCTTTTGCAGATTATTCCAACGTTTTCATTGCTATAACTCTCTTGATTGGGGGAGCTTATTATCTGATTAAGACCAGGAGCAAAGAGGGGATTTATCTTTTAGTAAATTATTTGGTTATTTTTTTGGGAGCAATTTTTCTTTGGAATAGGAATACGGGAGAACAATATATATTTTTTGCCAAGCCCTTTCAGATAATTTTAATGGCAGTAGGGATTTGGGCGGTGGCTAGTTTTTTGAAAGATAATCTAAAAAAACACAACCAAAAAACTTATTTGGCTACGATAATATTTTTATTAGTAGCAGTGATCAATTGGAGTTATTTCTATGCCAGTGAAAACACTTATGTCCAGACTTCGGATTCGCCTAATCCTAATTATCGCAATGTTTTTAGTTTAGTGGTTAGTAAGAAAAAAGATAGTGATGTGTTAGTTACGAGGAATTTTAGAAATTTTTATTGGCAAGGAGCTCAGATGAACGTGATCTCTTTGGGAGGAGAAAGGGCTGATGAATCGGAAAAGAAAATTGATTTAGTGAAGTTGATGGAAATAATTAATAAAAATAAAAGCGGTTGGATAGTTTATTCGGATAATGATGATACATTTTTTTCCAAAGAGGCTCAAGTTTACATAAAACAAAATTTAGAAGAAATAAACAATATAAAAGTAAGAGGTCCAATCCATGTGTATTATTGGAATAATTTAAAACCCGCCAGTCGTGACTGACAGGTTAAAAAATAAAATGAAGAAAAAGAAAAAAGGTAAATTTAAACTGGGGATAAAAATCGATTTTTTAAAGAATAAATATTTTTGGATATTTGTGGGTTTTTTTGTGCTGGGTGTATTTTTGCGCAGCTATAATTTTGTGCCTTGGATTCATCTGGAGTTGGATCAAGCTCGCGACGCTACGCTGATTGATGAATCATTAAATGGAGGCATGATGAATTTGCCTCTTTTGGGACCTCGAGCAGCCGGAAGTTTTTTGCGCTTGGGGCCGATTTCTTATTATATCGATTACGCCTTTTCGGTGCCACTAAATAATTCCGTAGTGGGCTCAGCGTTGGCAACATTATTCTTTTCTATTTTGTCGATGGTGGCTTTTTATTTTCTCCTCAGAAGATTTTTTTCCAAAAATATTTCCTTAGCCACGGGCGCAATTTTTGCTACATCTTTATTTCTGATAACGTATTCTCGATTTGCTTGGAATCCTAACCTTTTGCCATTTTTTATCATACTTTTTTTCTTAGCTCTTTTGCGAGCGGTGGACGATGAGGATGAAAAAAATCAGGGAATGTGGTTGCTGATAAGTGCGCTTGCTTTCGGGATTCTTTCTCAATTGCATTTTTTGGCAATGATTGTGGTGTTTATTTCGGCCGTTGCTTTTTTGGTTTTCAAGAGACCACGAATCAAAATGATTTTTTGGGCAGGGAGTGTCTTGATTGTATTTTTTTTAAATTTGCCTTTGATAATCAATGATATCAAAAGCGGAGGAGATAATATCAAACAATTGACCGGTACAGTGGAAGAGAAATCCGATAGCAAGGCAAAATATGACATAGTAGAAAAAGTGATAAAGAATTATACTGAAAATTCTCTAAGTTACTGGACTATTGTAAGCGGTTCGCAAAGCGCAGAGTTGCCTAGAATTGCTACCGAATTGAAAGCTAAAAAGTTGGATATAGAATGCAAGGAATCTTGTCGAAATAATCTTAATAAAGGTATTTTGGCGGCAATCTTTTTTGGGTTAGGTGTCCTGATATTACTTGTAGAGTCGATTATCGAAAAGGAGCCCAGAAAAAAAGACTTTCTTATTCTTAATGCTATCTTATTTTTAATTTCTTTTGGAATTTATACTACTTTAGCCTACGATTTATCGCCTAGGTTTTATTTGATTATAATTCCGTTACCTTTTATTTTTTGGGGATTAATCATGTATGAACTGTCCAGGTTGATAAAAATTAGTAATTTAGTGTGGGCAGTGGCGATTATTTTTGTAGCTTTTAATTTGTATTTTACAATCGAATTTTTTAATCAATTAGCCAAAGCCAAGAGTGAAATGATAGAGATGAAAAATGATAAAATCTTGCGGCAAAAAACTAGAATTACCTTAGAGCAACAAGAGCTGATTGTTGATTATATTGAAAAAATTTACAAGAAAAATAATTATGCCGTTCTTTATCATGGGCAAAGTGAATTTCATCGAGCTTTTGCTTATTTGTTGGATAAGCGTAATATTCCACGAGATGGCATCAGTATGGGAGATAGTCATACTACGTGTCGAAAAGGAAATTATTTTTTAATCATTCGAACGCAATCAGATAAAGATAATTTTGCTAATTATTTTGATAGATTTACTGTTTTGGAAGAAAAGAAATTTGGAACACTGACGGTTTATCATCTGGCCCCTAAAGCTAATATCATAAATTGTGAAGTTCCTGATCAGTCTAAGTTTAGGACATATAAAGATGAAGGTGGAGCAGTGGCTGAGCGTTATACCTGGAAAGAGATTTTTAATCTAAAATAATCTAAAATTAAAATGAAAGTACTGTTTTTTAATTACGAGTATCCGCCATTGGGAGGGGGAGCGGCTAACGCGACATTTTGTATCCTAAAGGAATTCTCCGAGATGGCTGATTTAGAAGTGGATTTGATTACTTCCTCGGTAAATAATGAATACGCTACAGAAAAAATAGG
>JAVEXR010000048.1:0-7578 GCA_034003925.1 Candidatus Moraniibacteriota bacterium | reverse complement strand
TTGTGGGCCGGGACGGATTTGAACCGCCGTAGACGTAAGTCGTCAGATTTACAGTCTGATGCAATTGACCGCTCTGCCACCGACCCATTTTCAAAAATCATGTTAACACTTTAACACGTTAGCAATGCTGATATGCTCTTTTGCTAAAATGCTAATATGACTTTGTGAGCCACCTGTCGGGCTCGGACCGACGACCTACTGTTTACAAAACAGTTGCTCTACCAACTGAGCTAAGGTGGCTTGTATTAAATTTTGCCCATTTCTCAATGTCTTAAATCACAGACAATATAAAAAACAAATACTTATCCATTCTATTCTAAAATTAAATAATTGTAAACAGTTTAAAACCTTCTTCTCTTAAATCTGCTTAATTTATTTCGAACGCTTAAACTCTGGGGATTAAGCTTTAGAACTTGCTTATAGCATGACTCTGCATCAACTTTATTTCCCTGACTGACATAATAGTCTCCCAATCTCTCATAAGCTTCGATATCTCTCGGATCAGAGGCAATCCTTTCTACTAAAATACTCTCCAACTCTTCCTTTCTCTCTTCTGGATAAACCACTTCTTTGCTTATCATAATTCTTTCTTCTTGAATTTCTGTCACATCATGAATTTCTTTTTCTTGTTTGGAACTCCTTCTAAAAATTCCTTTTATCTTGTCAGTTTTGTAATTTTTTATCAAATCCATGGAGTTAGCGACTTCTCGAGGAGTTTCCATTTCAATTTTTTGAGACAACACTTCATCTTTATGCTCCACCAATCCACCCCAGCCATTCTCCTCAAAATCCTTTTTATCCAAATCAGATTCTATCTTATTCTTTTTACTTTTTATAAAAGCTAAGCGTCTCTCTGTCCAATTATGAATTTTTAATGCTAGTATCTTAAAAGAGTGGGCAATTTTTTCTAGGAAATGTAGCCATTTACTCTTAACTTCCATCGATATCCGACTTTCTATTTCAGCTGCTTCACCAGTCTCAATCTCTCTGGAAATCTCCAAAGATCGCCTGGAAATCAAAAAAATAACCAAAGCCAAACTTACAACAATGATAACCGGGGGTAAGATAAAATATAAGTAAAACATCTTTTTATTGCAATTCTTCTTTTTTAATTATTACGTATTCACCGGTAGTCAGTCTCACCTTAACTGCTTGTTCCAGTGGATTTAATTCTATAATTTCACCTGCACCTTTTTTAGTTTTGACACTACTACCAACCTCCGGCAATCCCCGGAGCATTTCTCTGTATTGATCAGCCTCATAGGACAAGCAGCACATCAAACGTCCACAAATGCCGGAAATTCTATCAGAACCACGCTGAGCCACATTTTGCACCTTGGCCATATCAGTAGAGATACTAGGAATTTCTCCCAAAAATTTTACACAACACAACTCTTTTCCGCACACGCCGCAACCGCCCAAATTTCGAGCTTCATCTCTGGAACCGATTTGTCTCATCCGGACTGAGCGATGAAATATCCTAGAAAGATTCTTTACCAATTGACGAAAATCCACTCTTCCATCAGCGATAAAAGTGATGATAATAGTCCCTTTGCCAAGCGTGGTAAACACATCGACAAATTTCATTTCTAATTCCATTCGCTTGGATTCTTTACGACAAAGATCTAAAATTTCCTTTTCTTTCTTGGCATTTTTTTCAAAGTTTTTTAAATCTCTTTCTGTAGCCTCTCTTAAAATTGTAAAAATTTCTTCGCCTTCTCTTCTTTTAACTTCTGTTTCTATGGGATTTTTTATTGTTCCCAAAATATTGCCCGATTCATCCTCCACTATGACTCTGTCTCCTTTTTTGAATTCCACATTACTCAAGCAAACCTTTAAATCACCCCAACCGCACAAATTAACCAAATATTTAAACATAATCAAATAGTCTTAATGAAACAAATCATCCCTTAAACTCATTATAGCACATCTCTTTAAAAAAATAAAAAGGGCCATTTTTCCTATATGAACTACAATTCGAAGCGGGAAAACTCACCCAATTGGATATTTTCACCGATTTTTCCGATTTTTTCAGTGATTAACTCTTGCACTGTTAAATCTGGATTTTTTACAAAAGATTGCGTTAGCAATGAAATTTCTTCTTTAAATTTCTTCTCTTTCCCTTCCAAAATCTTATCCATTATCTCCTGAGGCTTTCCTTCATTTTTAAGTTGTTCCATCCAAATTTCCTTTTCTTTTTCCAAAGCCTCTGCCGGTACATCATTAGGACTTAAAAATTTTGGATTCATAGCGCTGATATGCATAGCGATATCTTTGGCTAATTCCTTAAATTCTTCATTTCTCGCCACAAAATCAGTCTCGCAATAAAGCTTGACCATCGCACAAATCTTATTATTAGAATGCATATAAGAACCGATGATGCCTTCTTTAGCCTCTCTGTCATTTTTTTTCAAGGCTTTAGCTTGACCATTTTTTCTCAAAATCTCCACAGCCTTAGCTTCATCACCCTTAGCCTCATCAAGAGCTTTTTTTACATCTACCATTCCTGCGCCAGTTTGTTCTCTTATTTTTTTTATTTGTTCTAACATATACTAATTTTTATCCGAATTATATTCGAACTATATTCGAATGTTAACTCGCATCATTTGAAATTTATTAGGATATAATTCGAAACTATTTCGAATCAACTATTGGACCAACTAGATATTCCATTATAGTTTTTACAGAAGACACTGCATCATCATTGGCTGGAATCGGATAATCCACGTTATTAGGATTAACATTAGTGTCCACAATAGCGATAACTGGAATTTTAGCTACCATCGCTTCTTTTAAAGCGATTTCATCAGTCTTAATATCAGAAATAAAAATAGCAGCTGGTAAAACTTTCATCTCTTTCAAGCCTCCCATTTTCTTTTCTAATTTTTCTAATTCTTCAAATTTTTTAAGTTTTTCTAATTTTGTATATTTATCAAATCCGCCAATCGCCATCTGCTCTTGAGAATCTTTTAAGTATTGAGCCCTTTTTCTAATCACACCAAAGTTGGTAAAAGTTCCTCCCAGCCATCGCTCTGTCACATGAGGCATCTCACAAGTTTGTGCAGAAATCTTAACAATCGCTTTGGCTTGTTTTTTAGTTCCTACAAATAAAATTTGTTTCTTTTCTTCTTTTATCTTTTTAACAAAGTCGATAGCTACCTGTAAATTCTCTTGAGTTCTTTGCAAGTCGATTATGTTAATTCCCCTTTTAGCTCCAAAAATGAATCTGTTCATTCGTGGATCTTTGCAAGATTTATTATGTCCAAAATGAACACCGTTTTTCAACATCTTGTCTAAACTTATTTCGCTAACAGAAAAATCCATCTTGTATCTTTCTTCTAGCACGCTACTTTTTTCGGATTCTTTTTTTACATCTTCTCCGGCTGATGTTTCTTTTACATTAGTCATTGTTTTTCCTTTTTATTAAATAATTATCCTCTGCCTCTTTGTTTTTTTGGGCTCATAATCCTAAAAAATTAGGACAGGAGCGAACCCACAAAAAAGCATGTTTTATATATGTTCTCTAGGGACAAAATTAAAGAATTTATGCCAGAAGAGCACATAAAATAGTATACCAAAATTGGGACTCTTGTCAATTCTTTTTTTCTATGCTAACATTTGCTTTGTACTATCAAAGATAAATATATTTGATTTAAGCCATTAACCAAAGATTTAAAACAATATGAAAAAAGACATTCATCCAAAATATTTCGCTAAAACAGTTATTAAGTGTGCTTGCGGAGCTACTTTGGAAACTGGAGCAACTAAGGAGGGTATTGAGGTAGAAATTTGCTCTCAATGTCACCCATACTTTACTGGAGACAAAAAAGTTGTTGATACTGCTGGTCGTGTAGAAAGATTCAAGAAATTAGCCGAAGCTTCTGCTAAACTAAAGAGCACCAAAAAACCCAAAAAAGAAGTTAAAGAGAAAAAAGCTCCTGCTAAAAAAGCTACTCTTAAGAAATAATCTATTTACGATAATAAACCGCCTGCTTGGGCGGTTTTTGATTTTATGCTAATTGCTATTACAAAAAATATTCAATAACCAATGCTCATTCAATATTAAAATACTCAATGAAAACCAGCTCCACTAGTGGTTTCCGCTTACCCTCTTCACAGATTTTTAAATCAAATACACCTCGAATGCAGGGTCCACACTTTACGAATAAAATAAAATAAATCAGCTCGAAGGGAGCGTTAAGAAACTTTGTCATGGAGCGGATGTGGAACCCAAAGTTTTAGCGATGAGAGCTAGATTTATTTATATTTTAGTAGTACGTGTGGCAGTTTTTTGTAACTTCTTTTGCTGCCAAAAAAGTTAGTAAAAAAATTGTTAGTGACGAAACCTTGTTATATAAAAGCGCACACCAGTTAAAAGTGGTGTTTTTTTCTGGTTAAAAATACTCCCGTCCACAAACTGGGTAAAAAAGTATCAATTAACTAGCAATTTAGCCCTACACCAATTTAACAATATATTAAACCAAAAGTGAGTCACACTCCATCTCTGTGGGCTTTTCTATATCCATAATATCCAAAATTGTCGGAGCAATGTTACCCAGCTTGCCTCCAATTTTTAATTTCTTATTTTTAAAGCCACTTCCTAAAATAGAAAAAATAACTTTATTTTTAGTATGAAACGTATTGGGAAATTCCTGTCCATCCACCACATCTATCATATTATCAGCATTACCATGATCGGCGGTTATTATTAACTGCCCTTTTCTTTTGGAAATTTCATTCCAAAGCATAGCTAATTTTTTATCCACAAATTCCACGGCCTTAACCGTAGCTTTTATATCTCCAGTATGTCCGACCATATCAGCGTTGGCAAAATTAATCCCATAAAAATCATATTCAGAATTTCTAATTTTTCCCAAAACGAAATTCGTAATTTTTTCAGCTGACATTTCTGGGGCTTTAGCATACGAATCGATAGCCAAAGATGGCACTAGTAGCCTATCCTCTCCAGCCACACTTTCAGCATAACCGCCATTAAAAAAATAAGTTATATGAGCATACTTTTCTCCCTCGGAAATATATAGTTGCTGCTTGCCTTTCAATACTACTGGCAAAGAATTTCCCACCGAAGTACTCATAAAGGCAGTATGCACATCTAAATCTGGACCAAAATCTCCCATTGAGACGAAATGTAAATCTGTTATCTTTTTAATTTTGGGAATTTTATCATTTTTCTTTATGTTCTCACCCACTTCAACGAATAATTTGGTAAATTGTCTGGCGCGATCTGATCTAAAGTTAAAGAAAATCACACTATCTTTTTCGCCAAAAGCTGCCATGGGCAAATTATTTTCCAAAATAACAGTTGGCAAAACAGTTTCGTCCAGTTCCCCTCGCCCATAAGCCTTATTGATTGCCTCCTCTGGTGAACTAGCTGTTTTTCCTTTAGAAAAAACTAATGCCTCATAGGCCTTTATTAGTCTATCCCAATTCTTAGTTCTATCCATAGCCCAAAACCTTCCACTGACAGTAGCTATTTTTCCAATTCCCTCAGTTCTAATAATCTCCTTATACTCCTCCAACAAACTCAAGGCACATTTTGGATAGGAGTCTCGTCCATCAGTAAATAAGTGACAGTAAACCTCCTTTAAACCATTTCGCTTAGCCAAACGAAGAAGCATCCTGAAATGATTAGGATTGCTATGCTGGCTATCGGTAGTACTCATTAGTCCCATCAGATGGAATTTGCTTTTATTAACTTTGACATTCTTTATGGCATTAATCAAAACCAGGTTAGAAAAAAATTTTCCATTTTCTATCTCAGCATCTATGATGTATGAATCCTGAACTACTACCCTTCCTCCACCAATATTAATATGTCCAGCTTCTGAGCCGCTCATTTGATCTTCATTTAATCCGACGGCTCGACCCGTAGCATCAAGCAAAGTAAACGGAAATTTTTCTTTGAGATTGTCCATAAAGGGAGTCTTAGCTAGCGAAATAGCATTTGCCCTATTTTCCGGAGCTTCTCCCCAACCATCCAAAATCACCAAAACTGTTGGTTTTTTGTTTTGCATATAAAGTTAGAATAATAGTGATTAGCTGATTAGCTTTTTAGCCAGAATATTTGAGAATTTAGGAAATTAAAATTTTATAAATTTGAAAATTTTAAGCAAGGCGACTTTTAAACGTGCATATCATAAACCTAAAAAGCTACAAACTACAAGCTAAGAAGCTAAATTCTCATTAATTCGAAGCATTCGATTATATTTACAAATTCTTTCACCTCTAGAAAGCGAACCAGTTTTGATAAAATCTGCTTTGGCCCCAATAGCTAAATCTGCAATAAAGTCATCGGTAGTCTCTCCACTTCTGTGCGATACTACGGTCTTCATATTATTTTCCTTAGCTAAATTCATACAATCAATAGTTTCGCTCAAAGTTCCGATTTGGTTAACTTTTATCAACACACTATTGCAAGCCTTTTCTTCAATCGCCATTTTTAATCTCTTAACATTAGTTACCAATAAATCATCCCCGATTGTCATCACTTCTGTGCCAATCTTTTCATTCATCATTCTCCAACCGCTCCAATCCTCTTCAGCTAAACCATCCTCTACTGACATAATATTATATTTACTAATCCAATCTTTATAAAGATTAACTAAATTTTCTTTGCTAAGTTTTTCATTTTCTGGCTTTAAAAAATATTGCTCCTCCTGAGCCTCATAAAAAGAAGTGGCGGCTGCATCCAAAGCGACAAAAACTTCCACCCCCGGCTTATAGCCTGCTTCCACTATAGCCTGATTTATAACTTCTAGAGCTTGAGAGTTACTCTCCAGTCGAGGTGCAAATCCACCTTCATCACCCACGGCTGTACTTTGATTTAAAGAGGTTAGTATTTTCTTTAAGGCAAAAAATACTTCACTTCCAGCCCTTAGTTGTTCAGCATAACCGACGACCCCTTGCGGAACTAGTTTAAATTCTTGGATACTTAATCCAGAGTCAGAGTGTTCTCCGCCATTTAAGATATTAAACATAGGCACGGTTTTAAATCCGTCTAACTCAAATCCATATGTATCGGCGATGTACTGATATAATTCCTTTCCCTGACTTATAGCTGCTGCCCTACAGACAGCCAAAGACACGCCCAAGATAGCATTGGCCCCAAAGTTGGTTTTATTTTCTGTCCCATCTAGTTCCAACATCTTTGCATCAATTTCTCTTTGGTTTTCGCTTTCCATTCCTACCAAAACTGGAGCAATTTTTTCATTTACATTAGCCACAGCTTTTAGCACACCCTTTCCACCATAACGACTCTTATCCTCATCTCTTAATTCCAAAGCTTCATTTGACCCAGTTGACGCTCCGCTAGGCACCGCAGCTGATCCTTTTACCCCGCCTTCTAAGACCACTTCTACTTCAACAGTCGGATTACCTCGTGAATCAAGAATTTCTCGAGCATATATTTTTTCTATTTTTGCCATAATTGCATCATTCTAACATTTTAACATCTTAACATTTAAGCACTGCTAAAGAATTTTTATTTAGTCAAAACTTTCTCAATGCTAATATTAATGTGCTAACATGCTACATTATTAATGTGAATTTATATTATTC
>JAVEXR010000047.1:0-7677 GCA_034003925.1 Candidatus Moraniibacteriota bacterium | reverse complement strand
TTACCAAGGAGCTCTCTGGCTGTAATATTGTTAGGCATAGGTATTGATTTATTATTACTCTTAAGCTTATCTTATCAGAAAACAAAAAAACAGCCAATAATAAAGGCTGAAATTTAAAATGCTGAACGTATGGGAAGAAGTTCGAACTTATTTGAGTTACGCAAAAATTTCATAAGCAATAGACAAAAACAGCTAAACATGGTATCCTTGATGCACAATAAACATTAAACTCAAACAATATGACAAATAAAAAAGTTATTTTTGTTGCCTTTGCCGTTGAAGATAAAAATCAAAGAGATTTTCTTAAGGGGCAGTCCTTAAGTACGGATTCGCCTTTTGAATATGTGGATATGTCTGTTAAAGAACCGTATGATAAGGATTGGAAAGAACACGTTAGAACCAGGATTCGACGTTCGGACGGTATTATTGCGCTTGTCAGCAAAAATTCTTTAGCATCAAGCGGGCAGAAGTGGGAAATCGAGTGCGCGAGAGCTGAAAAGAAAAAAGTTCTTGGAATTTGGGCATATAAAGACGATCGAACAAACCTTGTAGGAGTAAATACCGTAGTATGGACATGGCCTGCAATTGAAAAATTTATCGATAGTCTTTAATTGTTAAGATGATTTTGTGAGAAAAGCACTCATTGTAGGAATAAATTACTATGAGCACGGTGATCCACTTTTTGGCTGTGTTGATGATGCATACGCTGTTAAAGCAGTTTTAGAAAGGCATGATGGTGGCATGGTTAATTTTGATTGCAAATTAATGACTGCAACAGGAGCTAACGACTTAATAGAACGTGGTGAACTTAAGGATAGCATAGAAGAATTATTCGCAACTGAAACCGACATAGCATTGTTTTATTTTTCTGGACATGGTCACGTTGAAGCAACTGGAGGTTATTTAATGGCGTCAGATTCAAAGCGTGGTGATGACGGCGTTTCCTTGGCTGAAATTTTAACATTTGTCAATAAATCACTAGCTAGAAATAAAATTATTATCCTGGATAGCTGTCATTCAGGAATAGCTGGAACATCTCCGATTGGAGAACCACTAGCGGCTATAGCAGAAGGTGTTACCGTTTTGACTGCCTCAACAAAGGAACAATATGCCACGGAAGAAAATGGGAGAGGATTATTTACTACACTATTTGTCGATGCGCTTAATGGAAGCGCAGCAAATCTTACGGGTGATATTTCCCCTGGCAGTATATATGCTCATATAGATCAGTCGCTTGGATTGTGGGATCAGCGTCCTGTATTTAAAACTAATGTTAAACAGTTTGTATCGTTACGAAAGACTACGCCACCAATTTCTATAACGGATTTACACAGGCTCACTGAATTTTTTACAGCACCTGGTTTCGAGTATCCTTTAGATCCAACTTATGAAGCTGAAATGAAAGGCCGGGACGAAGGAATGCCATTGCCAAATCCAGTAAATACCGAAAAATTTGCTATTCTTCAAAAGTATAATAGGCTTAATCTGCTTGTACCTGTAGATGTTCCTCATATGTGGAATGCAGCAATGGAAAGTAAGGCGTGTAAGCTTACTGCGTTAGGAGAACATTATAGAAGGCTCGTCGAGAAAGGACGTATTTAATTGCATGTTTTCAAAAAAGACCCACGTTCAAAATAGGGTCTTTATTTGTTTTGATTACTTTTTCAAAAAGTAATATCAGTTTTTATTTTTTGCCTTATTAGGTGGTGCGTAGCACCTCACTTTTTTTGATGATAGATAAGCATTTACAGTTTTACTTCACCAGCAAGCTTTCTCTGTATTGTTCTGCTGGTGCATCTTTTACAATATCAACAACTTTATCATAATGTTCTTTTACGACTTTCTCAATCTCATTTATATCTGCTCGAAAAAACTCCTTTCTGTTGTTTAATTTGTTAATTCTATTATTATAAAAATGCTGGTGTATTTTTGCCTCTAGTTCTGGTGCATTATCTGAAAATATCATTGCATGTATATCGAATGTAAAAGGAACGGAGGCATCTCCAAGTTCATCAATCCGATCATTTGGTTCTAATCTTCTTGTCATGCCGATTTTATAAACGTTTTCCCCAAATGCACCTATATTAGATATTATATATACATATCCAGCTTTAGCATTTTGCTCACGATAATCAATAACTTTTTCTTCTTTTTCAAGTTCTGTAAGTTGGTCGTTAATTTCATTTATTCGCTCTTGAATAAGTTTCTTTTCTATCTCATCCACAGCACATTGAAGCCTTAATTCCAATCCTTTTAATGCTGTTGAAAAATGCTTCCTGTCTTTTGCAATTTTTTCCCTTGCTTCCTTAATTTCCTGCTCTAATTTTTGTTGTTCCCTTAGCTCCTCGCGCATTTTCTTTTGCTCTTCTTTTTCTTCCTGCTTTTTTTGCTGATATTCATACGCGAGGTAAAGCTCTTCAAGCTTGTAATTCTTGTAATCAAAGCTTATAGACACTTGCATAATTCTCCCCAGCTTATTTAAGGAATCATAAGATTGCTCAATTCTTTTTACGTTTCTTTCAATGTTATTGAATTTAACATTATCAACGCAGTAATCACATTCATTATTGAAAGACCTTAGCACCAACTTAATCATATCATTAACCATCTTTTTCCCTTGGCTTCGGTTATTATTTACCGTCCAATTCTGATTTCCTTCGGCTGCAACGCCTGATTTTATAAGTTGTTTTTGTTTATCTCTAATTATTTCTAATCGTTTTTTATATTCATCGCTTGAATTAAAATTAAATTTTGGCTTATAAAGCGCAAAATCCTCAAGCATCAATTCTTCTTCTAAAACAATAAGCTGATTCTTTTTTTCGGCTATTTGTGTCGTTAGCTTTTCTTGATCGCTTCTAAGACATTCATTATTTGCTGTTAATGCATTCTGTTCTTTCTGTAACTCGTCAATTTTTCGTTGCACTACAACGGCATCTCCAGCTCCAAGTTGATTCAATAATATTTGCAATTTTTCGTTCTCTTTTTTTATCTTTGAAGCATTTAAGATGTCGAGGATTCCCATTTTAAAATGATTAGGAAATTACTTTAAAAAATATTCGATGCTTTTTTTGTATAATTTCGCAAATTTTTTAACTTCTAAAATATCTAATCTATATTCGCCCGATTCAACGCGGGAAATATAAGATTGTGGCCGATTCATTTTCTTAGCAACATCAATCTGCCTAAGCCCTACTTCTTGCCTAGCTTTTTTCATTCTCTCGATAAAGAGGGCGTATTCTTTTGTTCGTATTGTTCTACCCATATATTAACAGCGTATATCTATAAAATCAATATCTAAAATTTGGATATTGTGTTAATATATAATCGCAGCTAAGAGACCGACAAAAACAATGCTTAACAATTAAGATATTCCTATGAACATTTCATGGTCAGACTTTATGCCTATTTGGAAAGTAATCGGCATTATGTATATTTTGGGAATAACAATCACAATTATTAAAATCTGGATTACTAGGCATTTTTCCAAAAATGATGAACCCAGCTCATTAAAAAATTTACCTTACCAAAAAAGGGCTTCGGTTTTAACCAAAGCCGAGAAGAATTTTTTTGCTGTTTTGCAAGAAGCAGCCAAGGATAACTTTTTGATTTTAAGTAAAGTGAGATTAGCTGACATCCTAACCTTGCCGAATAATCAAGTATATCGAGCCAAGTATTTTAATCGGATAACTTCCAAACATGTTGATTTTTTGCTGTGTGATAAGGATAATAGCCAGCCCCTTTTAGCTATTGAGTTAGATGATTCCAGCCATTTATGGGCAAGCAGAAATGAGCGAGATATATTTGTAGATGAAGCATTTCAAAAAGCTAATCTTCCATTGCTGCATATAAAAAATTCTTCCACGTATGATAAGGCTGAACTAGCACAGCAGATTTATTCTCTTGTTAGTTAGTATTTGACTTTTTGCTTTAAAATAGTTAGCATGAGCTGATTTAATCAATCAGCTTTTATATATGCAAAAAAATCAATACCCCTTTGGAGAAAAGATTGTTCGTACATTGCTTTTACTTGGCGCAAATGACAAGTACAAGGCGGAAATGAAAAGGCTTTCGAAAACGTACAACCCTCCTTCATCAGAAAATCAAATCATAAACGGAAAAGAAGAATTAGAGTTTTTAAAAAGCCCACAATGTAGAGAAATGACAAAAGAATATTTAAAAATTATGGACAAATACGGTCTAGCTGCATTATTTGATTTTTTGATAAATTATCTTTTTGAAAAAGGTCATCTTGCTAAAGCTATCCAGGGCAAAAATATTAAGGTTGATGCGCGTGAATTAGTTAGTGATCTGCTCCTAAGTTCGGGAATTAAAGTGGTTGATAAGAAAAAAGAGTATGTAACTTTAAATATATATGCCGATACTACCATTAAGGATATTCAAAAAAACTGGCCTGAAATAAAGAAAGCATTAAACAAAGGAAATGACCGGAAAAAAGGAAGTACTAAGTTAGAACGGAATTTGAAAGTCCTCAGCCTTAAAAATAAGGGTTTAAAAGCTAAGAAAATAGCCGACGAAATAAATTCTGATCCCGAATTTAGCAATCAAAAAATAACCTACCAAGAAGTTTCTCGAATTGTAAAAAGACTAAAAACAAAAGCTCAAAAAAATATGCCACGTAAGGATTCCTAATCTGCCTTATACCGATACAATCAAATAATCTATTCTAACCGCATTAAGTAGTAATGCGGTTTTTTCATGGCTTACAAATTCAGCCAAAACCTACGAGGAAAAATCAAAGCGTATTTTGAAAAATACCACGGTTTGATTATTTCTGATGAAACCGCAGATGAGTTTCTTGATTCTTTGGCTGATTTGTTTGAGGCATTTTCTGCTTGAGCCAGGTGCGGACTTCGCCGGAGGCGAAGGGCGCAACGGCTCAAGAGTGGGACTCGATAATAATAACACTTAATGAGAAATGAAAATTGTTCATAGGACAAAATTAAAAACGGTTAGATCTGGCGATAGATTGGAATTATATCGCTATAAAGAGCCGATTAAGTATGGCGAACCACCGCAGCATATTGATAGCAACCTAAAGCCAGCCGAAAAATCACAAAGCGAAAAGATAAAAAACCGTTGGTTATCTTCCCGACGATCAAAAAAGACTTTTACCCGATTGGTTTATGCCAATATTAACCAATGGGAAGATTTAAAGGGTAAGATTGCTAGACCAACTTTTTTAACCCTGACATTTGCCGAGAACATCACCAATAAGAAACAAGCCAATTTTGAATTTACCAAATTCATTAAACGGCTGACTTATGAAACCACCAGAAAAAAGACCAGCTATCTGAAATATATTGTAACTGTAGAATTTCAAGGAAGAGGTGCTATTCATTATCATGTTTTATTTTTCAATTTGCCATATATTCCCAAAAAGAAAATTGCCCAAATATGGAAACAGGGATTTATAAAAATCAAGCAAGCTGAGGATGTTAAAAAAACGATTGACTATCTTTCCAAGTATATGGCTAAAGAGTTATCCGATGACAGGCTTTGCGGAGAAAAAAGCTATTTCTGCTCAAGGGGACTGAAAAAACCAGTTGTTACCCGAAACGAAGAAAAGATTGAATTTATTACGAGCTTATATGAGAAGGACTTTGAAAAAGCGGAAGAATTTAGAAAATCCTACAAAAGTGATTACTGTGGCGAGTTTGAATTTTTAATCTATGATTTTAAAAAAAGCAAAAAACTTAAAACCGAACTTCTTGCTTTTGAAAAGCTTTTTGGGCTACAATATGAAACTACTTAAAGCAACCTTATGAAATATGTAATTTACGCCAGGAAATCATCAGAAGCCGAAGACCGACAAGCAATGTCGATTGATTCTCAAATTTTGGAACTTAAAAAGTTGACTGATAATCTAGGTTTAAAAATAGATAAAATTTTCACTGAAAGCATGTCGGCCAAGCAAGAAGGACGGCCAAAATTTAATGAAATGTTGAATTATGTCGATAAAAATGAAGGTTGCTGTTTAATTTCTTGGAAGATTGACAGACTAACCAGAAACATTGATGACGGCGCTAGGTTAGTGAAAAGATTAGAAAACGGAAAAATAAATCAGATCAAAACTATAGATAAAACTATCACCAATAATCCCACGGATAAATTTTTACTGTTAATTGATTTTGGAGTAGGCAAAAAGTATTCTGATGATTTAAGCGTGAGTGTAAGAAGAGGCAATCAGACAAAACTAGAAAAAGGCGGTTGGCCTGGCGTGGCTCCTTTCGGATATAAAAATGACATAGTGGAAAAAACGATTGTAATTGATGAAACAAAAATAATTCCGCTTCAAAAATCTTTCAACGTTTACGCTACAGGCGGATATTCTTTAAAAGAAATGGTAAAGAAATCTTTTGAACTGGGCTTAATGACTGACGGTGGCAATAAAGTTTCTAAAAGTGCCATTCATCGGATCTTCTCAAATCCGTTTTATTATGGAGTAATGAGAAGAAACGGAAAATATTATCAGGGCAAGCATGAGCCGATTATTTCCAAGAAACTTTTTGATGATGTTCAAATAGTTTTAAACGGTAAAACTAAAGGCAAACGGCAAAAACATTTTTACCCTTATCGGAACTTTTTGGTTTGTGAATCTTGCGGTTGCGCTTTAACGGCCGATAAGAAGAAAGGATTTACTTATTACTATTGCACCAATGGCAAGGGAAAATGTGATGAGCATAAAAGATATATGCGAAGCGAAACGGTGGACAAGGAACTTTCCAAAATATTCAAGCAGGTCTATTTTAACCGAGAATTGATTGAAATAATGGCCGAAGCCAAAAAGGAAAAGGAAACTAACACGCAAAGCGAAAAAGAAAAGCTAGCGGAAGCCCTAGGAAAGCAGCTTGAGGCTTGCAAAATGAAGCAGGAAGAGCTTTTAGAGCTGTCTTTTAGTAAAAGTATCACCAAAGAGCTTTTTAATCGCAAAATGGAGAAATTAGAAAAAGAGCAAATTGACCTGGAAACGCTTTTAAGCCAAAAAGTGGCCAAGGGCAAAGGAACTTTCGAACAGACTAAAAGTATCTTTTTAAAGGCTAATAAAGCGCAAAAAGAGTTTTTGAAACAAAAAGAAAAAGAAAAAAGAAAAACGCTCGAAATTTTACTTTCGAACGTTTCTCTTCAAAGCCAGAAAGTGGCTAAAGTAAGCTTCAAAATGCCTTATCAACTGCTTGCTAATGCGCCGAAAAATGGCAATTTTAAGCAAATGCTGGGGAGGAGGGATTCGAACCCCCGCATACTAGGACCAAAACCTAGTGCCTTACCGCTTGGCGACTCCCCAATGTGATTTTTAAGGATTAAGTGATAATGATTAATTGTTAAGGGATATTTTTTTATTTATAGTGCCGGAAATCTTACTGAAAATCAAGGTTAGTTCTTGGGCTTCCTTCCAAATAAGTCTTAAATCCGGTTTATCAAATTAATAACCGATATGCTAAAGGTAGTAGTCCTTTTTTCGAGGGAATTTTTTTGTTGCATAAATCCAATCCTTAACCCTTATCCCTTAAGCATTAATAATTATTTATTCCACGATTTTTCCTCCCATAATCTTCATCGCTTCATGCAGAACAGTTTTTTTTTCAGCAGGAATAGCGGGAGATTGGGAGAAATCAATGGCGGCACATTCTTTTTCTGTAACGAACATAATATTTAGCG